>JADZDL010000486.1 GCA_020851075.1 Planctomycetota bacterium
GGCAGGTCGCTGGCGCGCAGGGTGGTGCGCACCGCGGCCATGCCGCAGCCGATGTCCACGCCGACCGCGGCCGGGATGATCGCGCCACGGGTCGGGATCACCGAGCCCACGGTCGCGCCCTTGCCCAGGTGCACGTCCGGCATCACCGCGACCCACGGCCCCACGAACGGGATCGATGCGATGTTGCGCAGCTGCTCGTGCGCCTGCGGTTCCAGCGGCACGCCGCGTATCCAGCCCTTGATCGGGGTGGCGCTGCCCTCGGCGTGCAGCAGTTCGAATTGCGATGAGGTTTGCATGTTCATGTGTTCAGTCCTTTGAAAAAATCCCGCGCGACGGATCCGTCCGCCACGCGGGGTTGTTACTTCAAGCTCACCAACTGCTTCATGACGCCGTCCAGGCCGCCGAACACGGTCAGGTTGCCGATCTTCTCGGTGACCTTCTCCAGCGCCTCCAGTTCCTTGAGGCGCATCAGCACCGGGCTCTCCTCGATCAGCCTGGCGGTGTTGAGCAGGGAACGCGTCGCGTTCGCCTCCTCGCGACGACGGATCACGTTGGCCTGCGCCAACTTCTCCGCCTGCACCACGCCGTTGAGGATGTCCTTCATCTCGCCCGGCAGGATCACGTCCTTCACGCCCACGCCGAGCACCTCGATGCCGAGCTCGCCGACGCGGCCGCGCACGTAGCCGAAGATGTCGGCGTCGAGCGATGCCTTGTCGCCAAGCAGCTCGTCCAGCGTCTTCGCGGCGATCGCCTTGCGCAGGCCGAACTGCAGCTCGCGGTACACGTAGTCGCCGTACTTGGCGACCCTGGTGCGCGCGGCCACCGGATCGGTGATGCGGATGCTGGCGGCCAGGTTGACGCGCAGGCTGACCTTGTCGCGGGTCAGCAACTCCTGGCCCGAGACCTCCAGCGACTGCACGCGCAACTCGATCACGTCGACCGCCACGTTCTTGCGGAAATTCCAGAACGCGTGGCTGCCCGCCTCCAGCACCTGCACCAGCTTGCCGTCGATGAACACCAGGCCTGCCGACTCCGCCGGTACCTCGGCGACGACCGCGAGCTTGCCCAGGGTGCCGAGCTGGCGCAGGCGGTTGGCGACATCGCTGCGCACGTCCAGGCCATCGGCCAGCGACACGCGCTCCACCTCGACCTTCACCAGGCCACGCCAGTACAGCCTGCGCGCACCCGGTGCCAGCACATCCTCGAGCTTGCCGTTCTTCGACACCAGGCCGATGTCCTCGGCACCGATGTCGGCGAGCACGAACGTGTCGTGCAACTGCTCGCCGAGGCGCGCGATGAGCGCATCCACGTCGTGGCCGGCGTACTCCGGCGCGGCGATGTTGAACGTGCGCACCTCGACGCGCTTCAGCGGATCGAACATGCGGTACACGCCCGGGAACAACACCCGTTCGAACTGACGGTTTCGATACACCAGGCCGCGCTCGCCGTCGCCGATCACGACCCTCTTGGTCCAGAACATTGGAACTCTCCTTGTTGGCTCTGGTGGTCCGATCCGATTGGTGCGCGATGGATCGGGTGTCGCGTTTGTTTGGTTCTGGCATCTGTGGGAGGGGCTTCAGCCCCGAGCTCTCTGGATCGGGGCTGAAGCCCCTCCCACAAACAGCGGGAAAAGGTGGAAACGCCCCTGACGCCGATGCCGCGGAGCCTGTGCGCTGTCCGTGCGGAGGCGATGCAACCCTCGGTTCCGCAATCCATCGCGAGTCCGGTTCGTGCAGGCCCGCGCGCGTCGAGGGCGGCGGCCCGGCGACACCACCGCTGCGAGTCCGTCGGCGTTGCGATGCCTTGCAACGTTGCCGGATACGCACGGGGCGTTTCCTGGTGCGGGCTTGCGCCCGTGTGTAACGACATGACAGGTCGTTGTTTGGAGCGGGAATCGAACCCGCAACACTCGGTATCTGAAACCGATGCTCTAACCGTTTGAGCTATCCATGTGAGACGTGCCGGAGTCGAACCGGCGACCGACAGCCTTCGCTGCTGCTCTATCCAACTGAGCTAACGTCGCTTCGTGGAGCACCGTCTCCCGATCCCCGGCATACGCCACGGCAGTGCCGCGCGCACCGGACAGGCAACAAGCCTGTACCGCTGGGTATCGTTCGTCGATGCTCCGCATTGGCGTCTCGTCGAAAGCGCCAATCCGTGTGCGATTGCATCCGCTTGCCGCCCGTGCCGAAGCATCCAGGCACGGCGCATCCTTGCGCCTTCGCGGGTTTCCCTGCCTCGGGCCAGCAAGAGCCCGGATGCTTCGGGAGCGCGATGCAATCGCGTTTTGATCGTGTGGATTTCCCTTGCGCGAACGCCAAAAACAAAACGCCCCCGGGTGCTGGAACCCGAGGGCGTTCGCGTGGCCTCGGGAGATCGGGGTGACCGATCTCCGCGATGCGAAAGGATCAGTCGATGTGGGTGGAGCCTTGGTAATTCCGCTTGCCGCTTTCGGGCAAGAGCGCATCGCGCCGTTCGCACGCGCGCAGGCCCGCATCGCGCTTGGGCGATGGCAGCAGTGCAGCGATGTGGAAGGAATGCGTCATGGAATTCGTGTGCTGGAAGAATCGCCGCAAGGCGAGGTGGCGCACCTTACGCGCGCCTTTTTCGTTTGGCAACAAAATTTTTACATCACCGACGAGCGGCGGATTTCTTGCCGCCCGGCGGCAAGCAACATTCGGCGTGTTCATTTCGATTCGATGCATTGCATCAATTGCGTGACTGTCGTGTATTCCGGCCACGAAAAAGCCCGCATCGCTGCGGGCTTCTTCGATTCCATCCGACGGGAAGGATTACTTGATCTTGCCTTCCTTGTACATCACATGCTTGCGGACGACGGGGTCGTACTTGCTGACCTCCATCTTCGCCGGCGTGTTCTTCTTGTTCTTGTCGGTGGTGTAGAAGTGGCCGGTGCCGGCCGAGGAAATGAGGCGGATCTTGTCGCGCTTGGTAGCCATGATTCAGTTCTCCTCAGACCTTCTCGCCCTGCTTGCGCAGGTCGGCCAGGATGGCATCGATGCCGTTCTTGTCGATGGTGCGCAGCGCCGCTGCGGAAACACGGAGCTTCACCCAACGGTTCTCGGAAGCGACCCAGAAGCGGCGCTCGTGGAGGTTGGGCATGAAGCGACGACGGGTCTTGCGGTTGGAATGCGAGACGTTGTTACCGGAGATCGTGCGCTTGCCGGTAACTTGGCAGACTTTGGACACTGTGCACCTCGATGGTGTTCTGGTTGTCGCCCGTAGCCCGGGAGACGGCGGCCCCGCAGCGTTCCCAGGGGGTTCGCGGCACACGAAACGGGTAGGTTGTCGCGCTGCCAATGGCGGGCCGGAGTCGTGTTCCGGTCCCACCCGGAACCTGCCAAAAGGCGGTGCCGGACGCAGCGAGCCGCGCATTATGCCGAACAATTCCTTGGCGGGCAAGCACTTAGGGTGCGAGCGTGGCAACCGGCCCGTCGTTTGGGGTGCGTCTGGCGTACACGCAGACAGCGAGGATGGCGAAGATCGCCAGATGAATGCCGGCGGAGACGAGTCGCGCGCCTGCGACATCCTCGACCGGGCTCGGCCAGGCCTGCGACAGCAGCGCATTGGAGAGGTTCCAACCCCAATGCAGGCCAACTGCCGCCCACAGCGAGCGCAGGTGCCAAGCGGCCGCGCCATACGCGAGGCCAAGGCAGAACAGGCGGATCTGCTCGGTGATGCCCCAATCGAGGCGCCAAATATGGTTCGCGGTGTAGAGCAGCGCGGTCGCCAGCACATAGCTCACGAAGCCGAGCGGCCTCGGTGTGAGTCGCAGCAGGAAGCCACGGGTGAGGATGTCCTCTGCGAGCGACGGCACGAAGGTGGTGACGGCGGCGATGGCGACGGCGGCCAGCGGAATGGCCACGGGCGTGGTGAAGGTTTCGATACCCAGCCCCAGCGCGACTGCTTCGGCCGCCAGTTTTGCGAGCGTGGCCAGCAGCAGCATGCTGGCCAGGATGCCGAGCCAGTTGCGACGCACAAGTCCGAACGCGCGGTAGCCGCTTCCGTCGAGCCAGCGGCCTACCGGCCAGGCAAGGCCCAGTGCCAGCAGCATCAGCGCCGGCCCCAATGGGTTGCCGGGCGCGAATACCGTCTGCAGGCCCTCGGAGGCCTGGTAGACGACGAAGAGGAGGAGAAAGCCGGCCGTCAGTCGCTTGCTCATGAGTCCCCGACTCCCTGCTCAGTGTGCGTTGGCGTTGGCGACCCAGGCCCGCACCTGCGACTCCAGCACCGGCAACGGCACCGAACCCTGCGCCAGCACGGCATCGTGGAAGGCGCGGACGTCGAACTTCGGGCCCAGCGCGGCTTCGGCCTCGCGGCGCAGGCGCATGATCGTCAGCTCGCCGAGCTTGTAGCTGAGCGCCTGGCCCGGCCAGCTGATGTAGCGGTCGACCTCGGTGGTGACTTCGTGCTCGGACAGCGCGGTGTTGTCGCGCAGGTAGGCCAGCGCCTGCTCGCGGGTCCAGCCCTTGTGGTGCACGCCGGTGTCGATCACCAGCCGGCACGCGCGCCACATCGCATAGGTCAGGCGCCCGAAATCATCAAAGGGCGTCTCGTAGATGCCCATTTCCTTGCCCAGCCA
>JADZDL010000487.1 GCA_020851075.1 Planctomycetota bacterium
AAGACGACACCATTCGGAGTTTTTTGAAAGATCGTTGGCGAGCGATAGCTCGCCAATCATCTGGGCGCGCTTCGACAGCTCGCGCTCCAACTGCTCGATCTTGCGCGACGACTCCTCGGGCTTGGCTTCTCCCTTTACCAGCCCGCTTTTCCCCGCCTCAAGAAAGATGTCGCGCCAGCGGTACAGCGTCTGCTCGCTCACCTGGTATCGACGGGCGAGAGCCGCGGCAGACTCCTCCTTCCGCAGCAGAGCCAGCACCACCTCGACCCTCGCCTCCGGCTTCAACGCGCTTCGCTTTGGCATCGCTTTCGCTCCTTCGGCCCTCAGGCCCTAACATAGCCTGAGTCCCAGGAACTGCGAGCTATACAGCGATGACTATTTTGCCGCCGGAATAAGGCCTATTGCCACTGTTCCCGCGATTGCCAGCAACAACAAGCCGATCGGGCCAGACAGCCCGGTCCTCGGAATCGCAATGACAATGTAGCTCGCCAGAATCAGCCATAGGATAGGGCCGTAAAGCCGCACATTTCTCGGTCCGCTCCGCAGTGCCCACGCAAGGATCGGCGTCATCAAGATGGCTGCGGCCGTGCTAATGAGCAACGCTACAGGAATCACTCCAGGCAAACGAAGGACACCCGGCGAGAATCGCCCCGACGTGCACGCTGCGAACAGAAGACCGAGGGCGACAGAACCACACCAGCTTACTATCGCCGCGAGCAGTATGCGGTTGGACATTCTTGGTTTTCTCCCGCGCGAAGGTTCCGAGGTGAATTCTCCATGCTCAGTGACCGACGTAGCACTTCACGAAGCACACCGCGAGCGTAATTGTTGGCGCGAGGTGGTGTCTGCTGGCCACTCGATAACACCTATCATGAGCGACGTACGGGTTGGTGCCAGCTGCGTGCTCACAGGCGAGGCATCCACGGACTTCCTGTGACCAACCGCTATCGCCGGCGCACTTACAGAAGCACTTCAGACTCACACTGAGATATAGAGTGTCTCCGTAGAGGTCGCACCTCGGGGTATCCGAAGGGAGCGGAGGCGCCTCTGTGCAGTCGCAGGTCTTCAGGCCTTGTGGATCTATGTACTTCAGCGGACTGTCTTCTGCGTAGACGTACAGGCCGAGAGGCGCGTGAAAACGAGAGGAACTGCCTGTCGCAAGTTCGAGCATATCGAAGGCCGGAGGAAGACCGAGCGGATCCGGCTGTGTGTATCTGCCCGTTTGCGGTTCATACCAGCGGTGGACGTTGTAGTAGATCTCGGTACCGAGGGTGGCGTCTGTCCAGGTGGAGTTGTCGACTTGGCCGGGGAGTCGGAGGAAGATTCCGGCGCTCTCTGCCGTTGGACTGGTGTAGTCCTTGGCGAAGGGCTCGAATCCGCCTCTCCAGAGAATTGCTGCAGCGCTGTCTAGCGCGAGGATGGGCGCGCCCAGGTGATCCGCGACCAGATACTTGAAGTTCGCCAAAGGGCCACCCGTGTAGATGGCAATCGGGCGCCCACCTAAGTAGAAGAGGTACTGCGGGTCTCCACTTTCCGGAACGGCAGCATGCAAGCGCCCGGACGAGTCGTAAACGAACCTCGTCCGCGACTCGATCGGAAGGATGGGGCACCCGGTGCCAGCCCACCCTACGGCCGAGGACCATTCGCAGATGTCCGCTGATTCGAATCCGTCCAGGAACGGCAGATCTCCGGTACCGCCTCCGCTTCCCGGTTGAACGGAGATGGCTTCATGCAGGAAGGCACGCCCGTCATACAAGAAGCTCACGGAGTGGTCCGTGATCCTCGTCACCCCGCCTAAATGCCCCGACAGGTCGTTGGAAAAGTCGAGCACGTTCGCTCCCGCATCGAGCACCTCCAGGTGCCCAGCCGGCCCGAAGCCATATTCGCGGGTGCCGCCGGTTCCCCCAGCAAGGGCGACCGAATCGAGTAGCGCCGTATTCCCGGTCGCGCCGTTCGGCGTATAGCTGTACGTATCCGTGATCCCATTGCGCGCCTCAGTCAGCCGGTTTCCGATTCGATCATAGGTCCAGGAGAGCGGGCCGGGCCACGGACCACTTGCTGCGGAGAGGTAGTACTGAAGGTCCTGATAGCCGAAAGAACGGTCCTGGTTGGTGGCTAGGGTGTCGTCGATTGCGGTGACGTTGCCGACATCGTCCGTGATGTGGGTCCACGCGAGCGTGCCGCCGGAGACGGCGATTCCACTTGGGACGTACCGCCGGTCGAAGCTGTGCGTTTCGGCGCGCGCCGGAGCTGTCCCGAAGTTGAACGATGCCAAAGGTCCGCGGGGCTTGTACGTTGCGGCTGAGGCGATCGACACCGAACCGCTCCCGGGATTGACGCTCAGCGTCAGCGGCCGATCCATGGCGTCGTAGGTGTAGGAAGCAATGAGCCCGGGAGAGAGGGATTGCGTCAGTGGGTTGCCGTTGGCGTCGAAGGTCAGGTAAGAGATCTCACCATCCTGCTTCATTCGTCCGAACATGTCGTAGCGGTAGGCCACCGAAACCGGAGCTGCACCGGTCGGCTCCCGGACGATCTCCTTCAGTCGCGCCAACGTGAAATGGGTCGGATCGGGCAGGTCTCCGTAGACGTAATCCACGTCGAGGGCAGTGCCTGCGTAGTCGATGAACTCAATGCGATCGGCTGCGTCGACCGATCGCGCGGCGACTACGGCCCTGGCGTCAGTTTCCTCGATGAGCTGAGCGTGCTCATTGTATTTTCGGCTCGTCGCGCCGGAGACACTTGAGGCCTCCGTGATCGCGAGATCCCGATCAGAAAACGTGTACGTGGTCTCGTTGCCTTCTCCATCGGTGACACCGACCAGGTGATCCTGGACATCGTACTGATAGGTCGTCGTCACTTCCGTTGCGGGGCCCGCTCCTCCCCAGCGCTGCCGAACATCCTGCAGTCGGTTGAGCGCGTCGTACTCATAGACGGTCGTCGCAGCATTGGAGGCGCGAGGATGATTCCCGTCCCAAACGTGTGTCAGGTTTCCGGCGCAGTCCTGGTAGTCATACTCCGTCACGGCCTCCGCCGATGTCCCTGGTGCCTGCGTGACCTTGTCGAGATGGCATCGGGTGGAATACGCAAAGCTCGTCTCCGCGTCTGGCGTAGCGGGCCAGGTGGCGGTCGTCGTGCGTTCGAGTCTCTCGTTCTTTCGGTGCCCATAGACATCCAGTGTCCAGAACGAGCGCTCTCGCAGCTGATTCGTTTCGAGGCAAAGCGCGCGCGTCGGATTCGCGACGGCGCGCCCACGAATGACCTGATTCAGCCGCCCGGCTCCGTCATATCCATACTCGATTCCATTCCCAGCGGGGAGCTTGACGCAGAGGAGGTCGCCGAAGATGTTGTAGAAGCTGAGCGTGATGAGATCGTCGGTCTCGGTGCCGTTGTCCGGCCCCCTCACAGCGAGCGTGCTCGGCTTGTTCATCTCGTCGTAGAACGATTCCGTCACGAGCCCGCGCACATCAGTCACGGTAGCGACTTGATTGAACGGACGGTAGGTGAAGGTAGTTGTGCCGACCAATGGATCGGTCCGGGTGAGGGGAAGCAACTCTCCCCGCAGTGGATCGTACGTGAAGGTGGCCTGGTCCGCCGTGCCGTAGCCCGGCGGACCGATCGTCGCTGCCCGGCCCGCATCGTTGTAGTCAGAATAGCTCGTCGTTAGCGGTGTAAACGAGCCCCCAGGGTACGTCGACTCGAGCCCCGACTGGCTCGTCGAATTCAGAGCTGCGGTTGTGCCGTCATACGCGAAATCGAGCCGCCGCGAAGCTACCTGGCCTTCGGTCACTGGGCCGATGATCGCGGTGACGAGCGCTGGGAAAGTGGCGTCGTACTCCCATGTGGTCTCACGGGGGAGCGAGGGGTCGGCATCTGGATTGTTCGCGGCGTCGACGCGAAGCGTGATCTTCCCGTGCGCACTGTGCTCGAAGAGAGACTCCACTCCGTTCCCGTCGAGAACACGCGTCGGGAGGTACGGGTGTCCCAGGTCTTCGAAGAAGAACTGACTGTTCGCGCCGGAACCGCAGGCAGGGCAAGCGCCTGCCACCTGCGTAATACGCGGCTTGGTTTCGCCCGCGGGGCGGTCGATCGAGTAAGTCACCGTCTCGGAGGTCGACGGCGTCGCGTCGATGGTTACACTTACCGTCGTGAGCGTTGGCAACTCTGGGTCGTCGTAGGAGAGCTCGTACTTTTCGAACCCGGAGGTGAACGCCGTCGCCCCGACCCAAGCTTGAACGACATTGCCATACGCGTCGTAGGAGTACCCTCGCAAGACGCGCTCGGGCGGGAGCACATTGTCAAGGGGCGCGAGGTCGATCGCCACCAGGACGACGCGGGTCAGATACCCAGGATGCCGCGGATCTGCATAGTGAAACCTCAGGAGCGTTCCATCCGGGCGGACGATCTCTCGCAAGTCATCGCCGGACCAGGAGTATCGCCAGAGGCGAGAGTCCGTTCCGCCCACTCCGACCTCGGTGATCGAAGCCAGCTTGCCGTTCGTGTGGTACGAGAGCGTCTCGCTTCGGCCATCGGGCATCGCGACGGATTCGAGGCGAGCCAGAAGGTCATAAGTGGCGGTCTTCGGATTTCCAGAAATCGAGCTGTCCCGCGTCTCCGTCCACCTTCCACTCGAGTCGAAGACGTGAGTTCGGCCATCCAGTTCGTGAAAGACCCAGCCGCCGCCAGGAAGCAGCTCGAGTTGGCGATACTCGTCGGAAGGTCGGCGATCGGCGTAGATGCCGCCAACGCCGGGGTTCTCGAACTCCCGAAACGTCGCATTCTCGGTCAGCAACCAGACGTGATTCGTGGATAAGTCGGTGGGATCGAGGACGATGCGCATCGCATAGTCGTGGGACCAATTGCGGCCGAGAGAGGTTCGCCACGTCAAGTAGCCCGGCGTGTAAAGGGAGCCTACGCCTCGCGCCAGATAGCGGAGTTTGGCACCGGGGCCCGTGCCGTCGCCGTATCCCGGGCCATCGCCCCCAACGCCCACGCCGCCTCCTGGGCCTGTACATCCTGCGCAGCTCTCATCAGTCGGGCAACCATCCATCCGAGGCGGTCGACAGAGCGCCTGCGTGAAGTTCGTCGGATCGATCTCAATGACCTGCGTTGCGCTCTGCTGACAGGTCTGCAGATAGCAGGCACTCACGAGGAGCGAGTAGGTCGCTGGCGTCAGCGCGGCTGGATTCGTGCAGCTGAAACCGACCTTGATGTAAGTCCGAAACTTGTCTTCCTCGACGGGCTGGCCAAGCCCCCATTCTCCGCAGATGGCCATCGGGACGTACGTCGGCGGCGGCGGGCAACTCGTGGGTGGACTGTCGCCGAA
>JADZDL010000488.1 GCA_020851075.1 Planctomycetota bacterium
GGGTGGCGTCGGCGGTGTCGCAGATCGGCAACGCATTCGCTTGGCGCGGCTTGCCTGTCGACCACGAGACGGGGCTGGTCTACTCGCGCAACCGATACCTCAACGTCGAGTTGGGGAGGTTCATGAGTCAGGACCCCTTGGGCGCTGGGGCGGATTGGCGAAGCTGGCTCAATAGCTATAATTTTGGGTCGGCGGACCCGCTAGCGCAACGCGATCCATCGGGGCTGTATACAAGAGTGTTCATTATTGAGTCGTCGGACGCAAATATGGACAAGACGAACCGGGTGCGCGCCAAGAACCTGATCAGGCAGGACCCAGAGGGTGGAGAGATTGTCTTGTTTAACAAGGATGGAAGCAAGTTCATTGGCCCAATGCCGGAAATCAAGCCGGTGCATCCCGACAAACGTCCATGCGACCCCATCGACTATTTGATCTGGCAAAGTCCAAGCAAGCGCGTAATCCTATTGTCGGGGCACGGAATGGCCTCCGTTGTTGTGGGTGCTGGGCCGGTTGGAGAGATGATGGACCCGAAGATTCCTGAGGATGGATTTCCGGAGCTGGAGGAGGCTCTGCGCAGAGTGCGTGAAGCTGAAGCGGCTGCTGGTAATCTCATCATGGCGGAGGTCTATGTTTGCTATCAGGCGCTTGGAGTGGAGAACTTGGGCGCAGAGGGTGGGCCAAGTAGACGCCAGAATCTGGCGACCCTGGCTGCGGACAATTTAGGGGTATCAGTTAAGGCTTACGAGGGAATGACGGTAGTGGATGGTTGGACGGACCCACCATTTGATGGTGAAGACGGGAGGGTTCAGGAGATCCTCGTCAAGAATATTACGCAGCAAGAAAAGGAAAAAGCGCTACATAGGCTGGGCGTGTATGCAAAGCCTACAATCGTGGCGCCTGCTTCAAGGTGAGGGTGGCGCCTGTGAGCTTGCGCGCATGCGTATTGTGGGTCGCGGGGTCTCTGATAGTGGTGGGCATTGCGAATCCATGGGGAGTCTTGGGCGGTGGTGAGGATCCTGGAATGGTCGTTGAGGAGGTTCCTGGGAGGCTGAAATGTGTGCGCTTGTGCTGGCGCAATGGGGAGCCACTAGAGTGGGACTCGAGTAGGCTGGTCATGCTAAGTCGGGAAGATGCTGGGGGGGGCAGCGAGGGTGGTGTGGTCGCGGATGTGTCCATGAGCGGTGGAGTTGTGGTTGGAGTATCGCCCAAGAGAGTGGTGGCGACGTGGTTGCGCTATTCGGCAAGTGGGCTGCAAAGTGTAACCATGCAATGGGTCGGGAGCGTTGGGGGGCGAGAAGACGGCGGCAGCGACGAAACACTGCTTGGTGTACAGGAGCAAATGCTACTGGCGATGCGTGGTGCGGCGCCTGGAGCTAGGGGAATGTTTGGCGTCCTGAGAGTGCCTGGTGGACGAAGGCTGCTTATTGTAGCCCGTGGGCATGGATGGGTGAATCTCGATGTGGCGCATGGCGCTACGCGAGGGCTGGCCCACGACTTTGACGGAATGTGGGAGTTCCTTTCTGAAGGAGCGCGTTGGAGCGCCGGAGGTGATGGGGTGCGCGTATCGACAAGCTACTGTGTGGGCAAAGTGGGGTCTATGTGGGTGTGCATGATGAAGGAGTGAGCTGTCCACCGTCCCGAATTGTGCACGGTCGCAAACCTGTTGTAGTCGGCGGTCACGATCCGCGTGATTCGTAAGCGTCCGACGGGAAGGCCGCAGCCCTTGGCGGCAGGTTGCTGCGTCGAGGGCAGCAGCGTGCTGAGGCAGTCAGTGAGGCCGGTGGCGTCACGCACCTGCACGAACACGACCGCGGCGGCGCCCTTCTCGCTGAGCGCCGTCGCGACCTTGCCCAACTGCCGGTAGGTCTGGAACGAGATGCCGAAGCGCTGCTCGGCGGTCAGGTTCGGGGCCGCGTCGCTCTTGGTCGGCACGACCGCGATCGCGATCTTGCCGGTCAGGTCAGAGCCGAGCGCGACATCCGGGTTCGGGCCGGTGGTCCGGCCGAGCCCGCAGAACTGCATCGGGCCGGAGATGTTCGTGGCCAACTCGGTGCTGGTCATCACCACGAACTGGTTTGGCACCGGCTGGCCTTCGATCACGAACTTCGACTGCGGCGCCACCGCGAGTTGTTCGACCGGGAACCACTGCAGCCACGTGCGCCGGCCGTCCTGCGCGTCGCCGATCGGCTCCAGACCGAGGGTGGCGAACTGCTGGGCGACGAAGTTCGCCGCCGCGATCTGCTCCGGCGACCCCGTGGCCCGGCCGCGCATCTCGTCGGCGGCCAGGTGGGCGACGATCTGCATCAGCTCGTCGACCTGCGCGTCCGGCGGCGGATCGATGGGCACCTGCGCCAGCACCGAGGTCGTCAGCAGCAGGCTGGCGTGCAGGTGGGGGCGCATCGGGGTGGCATGCTACCGACCGGCCGCGCCCGTCTGTCTCCGGGTTGCCGCGGTGGTGGTGACCGTGACGATCTCCTCTGGGTCGGTGGCCGTTCTGCGGACCCGGGTCGACGGTCGACGGCGTTGAACGGAAGCTGCAGAATCACCTCGTGCACACGAACCGCGAGATGACGGAGCAGGATGTCGCCCTCCTGCGGCAGAAGTTGACACCCCTCTTGGAACGGTTGGCTGCCGAGACCGGTCTGTCCGTCACGATGGGCAAGATCACGTACACGAAGCACAACGCGGTGTTCGCGGTGGAAGCCGCGGTGCGCGGCGAGGGCGGGGTCACGATGGGGCGCGAGGCGGAGGCGTTCTTGGCCAACGCGATCCAGTTCGGTCTCGAGCCGGGGGATCTGGGTCGCGACTTCGAGCATTTCGACAAGTGGTATCGCATCGTCGGCATGAAGCCGCGTTCGACGAAGACGCCGGTGATCTGCCAGCAGATCGCGCCGCCGTCGCAGCGCCTGACGCTGTTCCCCGCGCACCTCGTGCGCCACTACATGGAGCAGCACGGCATGCGCACGAAGACGTCCCCGCATGCACGGGTGCGGATCGAGGTCGCGGGCGAGCCTCCAGAAGGGGAACTCCCCGCAGTGACGTCATGACCATCGGATGCCGAACGAATGCGATCTACCAGGGGGCCGTGCAGATGGTGCTCGACATGGAGATCGATCGGCTGGAGTTGGAGCACGATCAGTTCGACGATCGTCGCCTCGCTCGGATCTTCGGTGGCGACGCTGGCGTCGGACGGGAACTGCGGCGCTTGCGCGACTGGAACGCCGCGGCACAGCACTTCGAACTCGGCGCGTACCACAACGCGCTGCTCTACTCGTTCCTGGTCGAGACCATAGCCAACGCGCCGGAGGAAGTGCTGGTGTTCGGGAGTGGCCGCTATCGCGTGAAGCGCATCGACGACATCGCGTTCGAGGAATCGTTCTTCCCGGACACTGACTTCGAGTTGCCGAACAAGGTCATCAACGCGTTTGTGGCGGAGGAGAAGCATGCGCTCGGCATGGATGACGGCGTGTTCGGCGTCGCGAACGCCCTCCGCCCGCATCCGAAGGAACGTAAGCGTCCGAGCTGACGGCGCGCGCGCCATGGACGCCAGGGTCGCCGACTGCATGTTGGCGGTATGCGACGAAACACACCGTGGGAGCGCCCGACGCGGCGCGAGGACTTGGCTGGCTGGTA
>JADZDL010000489.1 GCA_020851075.1 Planctomycetota bacterium
CGTCGCAGGCAGTTTGGCACACCGGGGAGCGCACAAAGGCTCCCGCTGCAGCGCGACTCCACTCCGGAATTGCTCCGGCCAAACGCGCTACCCTGTCGCTCACCAAGCTGCCCTCAGGAACGTAGGGGAAGCCCCTACTGCAGCGACAGACGCATGGGGACGAAAGCGTCTGTGGGAGCCAATGCCGTGATCGAAACCGCAGCAATCGTTAACATTCAGGACTTCCTGGATCGTTGGCGTCAGATGGGGTCGCGCAAGCTGACCTCCGGAACGGAACTGATCGGGGAAGTGCCAACCGAGGATGGCGAATTGTGGATGCATGCCATCTACCCCAAGCTGCCCCTGGCCTCACTCGAAAAGCTACAGACCCAATTGGGTCAATCGCTGCCGCGCGATCTTCGCGCTCTCTATCGGCTTACGCGCGGCATCTCGCTGTTTCAGGGCGCGTTCCGGGTCTACGGCAAGCGCGCTTCGAGCTTTGGCTTCGGCTACGAAGACCCGCTGGCCCAACCCGACGATCTGCTGCAGCTGAATCACGAGATCGAGGCGCTCGGTTGGAAACCGAGCCACGCGATCGCGTTCGCAGTGAACGGTTGGGATCAGTCCGTGCACTTGTTTGGCATGACCAACAAGCCTCGGCAGATTGCCCGCTGTGATCGCTCGACGGGCAAGGTCCTCGAACTGCACGAGTCGATCTGGGAGTGCCTCATGGCACGCCTCTACAAACTCGACCAGCTGTTCGTGAGGTCGTGAGAAGGTCACCGCGGCGCGCTATGCTGCGCGCATGACGATTGGGACGCGTCGATGGCCGTTGGTGATCGCGCTGGTAACCATCGCCAGCTGCGCCTGGTGGTTGTGCGTCACTGACGATATCGCGCAGCCGGCCGCTCGCCCGACCACTGCCGCATCCCCGGATCCACAACACATCCCCGCGGCAGCACCCGCAGAACCGGCAAAGCAGCGCACTGCCGCTCCAGCCGCGACAGGCGAGCAGCGCGCGGGGGGCGACCCTCTGGCCGCTGGCCCGCCGATGGTTCCCAGCGGGAACATGGCGCGGTTCACTGGTCGCTGCCTCGCGGCCGAGAACGGCACGCCGCTCGCGGATTGCACGGTGCAGCTTGGCGAATCGAGTCCTGTCGTCGCACGCACCGGCCCTGACGGCACCTTCGACTTCCGCACCGAACTCGACAAGTCCGGACGAACGAGTTTGCGCATCGGTGCAGCTGGTCGCGTTCCGCGCGAAGGCGACTTCGGGGGCCTACGCGATGGCGCAACGGAGGAGCTCGGCGACATCCCGATGCAACGTGGTTTCCTGGTCACCGGCCGCGTCGTCGACCAGGACGGGAATGGCGTCACAGGCAACAACGTGCTCGTGTTCGGCATCGACTCGCGGCTGCGTGCCGGGCAACACGGGCAGAGCACCGCAGGCGCGGCTTGCGCCGAAGACGGCTCGTTCTCGTTCGACATTCCCATACCGCCAGGCGATTGGAAGGCACAACTCTTCGGCAAGGATCGGCAGCGCGGCGACGGCACGTTCCACATCGACGCAACCACCGGCTGCGCGCCTCTGCTGCTCGTCACCGAGCGCAAAGTCACTATCTCGGGCATTGTCGTCGATGACCGTGGCCAGGAACTGCCCGATGTCGTTCTGCGCACGGAGAACGGCGACGCGATCACTTCGAGCGGCCCCAGTCATGGCAAGTTCCGCCTCGTGTCGACCCAACAGGTTTCCGGGCCGACGCGCATTCTGCTGGAGAACCCCGGGGATTGGACCGACTCGTTCGTCCCGCCAACCGTGGCCTGGGGGCAAGACGACGTGCGCATCGTGATACCGCGCGTCCCAGACATGACCATCGAAGTCGTGGACCAACAAGGGGCCCCTGTGGAGCAGTTTGGGGTGCTGTTCCTGCCCACGGAGCGAGCCAGCATCAGCATCAGCAGGGAGTACGGAACCCACCTGGATGGTCGCCTTTCCCTCACAACACATCGTCTCGGTAGACACGTGCTGCGCGTGCTGCCGACCCAACAGGACATGCTGGCTAGCGAGCCGCAGTTCGTCACGGTGACCCAGAACGAGTTGCCGGTCCAGCGCGTCACCCTCGAACGCATGCGTCATGCTTCGGTGCTCGTCGTCGATGCTGATGGCTCCGCCATCGCCGGCGCCCAGATGAGTCTCGTACGGATCGGCACCAGTCTCGAACACGCCAGGATCGGGCAGCAAGACCCCCGTGGCAACCTGATGTGGTACGGAGATCGCCGCAGTCCAGAACTCGTTGCGGACGGCACCACCGGGCCCAACGGCGAATCAGAACTGTTCGCGCCAAGTTCGACGCGGGGCTTCCTCCTGCGCCTCCGTGCTACGGATCGGCCACCCACGTTCGTCGAGGCACCCGACTTTCCTGTGGGCGCGCCGCTTCGCGTCGTGCTCGCAAAAGGCGGTGCACTGGCCGGGCGCGTGGAGCTGCACGGGCAGTCGCGAGACTTGTTCTCCATCGACTTACGGGACGCAGACGGCAAACGTGTGGCACTGCCACCGGGACAGAATTCGCTGCAAGTCGACGGCATCTTCGAGATCCCACTCCTTGCACCTGGCAATTACACCGTGCAAACCCAACGCCAGGTCGCAACACGAACCGATGGGGAAACACGACATTCCTGGACCATCATGGCCAACACCCTCGTGCCCGTCACGATCGTGGCCGGCACGACAACTCACGTAGTGCTCGACGCGCCCGCGCTGCTGGCCGGCACATTGCGCGGCAGACTGTCGCCAGCTGACGCAGGCCTCAGAGCAGCGGGACTCGCGCTGCTCGGCACGGACAACGCGATCCGCGGCGTCTTCCCGATTGCCACCGACGGCACCTTCTTTGCGGACGATCTACTGCCAGGCCGATATCAAGTATTGGTGGCCAAGGATGCCAACACGCTGATGAGCAGGATGCCTGCAACGCTCGCGCGTGAGATCGAAGTGCCACCCGGCGCCGCGCTCAGTGAGGAGTTCGCGTTCACACCACGCAAACTGACGCTGCGCTTCCGTTCTCCGGCGGGAGAACCGATCGATGCGCCGATCGTGCTACGGTATGGGTCGCTGCTGCGGGTCGTGAGCAAACCCACCAACGACCTCATCCTCGACCCCGCGCCAGAACTGCCGATTCAGGTGTGCTACATGAACTCCGCGAACTGGTCAGCACCCGTCACGCTGCCCCCCGATCGCAGTGAGCACGCGGCAGACGTCGTCATCCCAGCTCGCTGAGCGAAGAAACTGCCGGGCTGCGCGCTGACAACCAACGACCCGATTGAACCACGTAGCCACCCGCGAAACACCACGTGCGAAAGGGCTTTCTGCGTGTGGTTGCGCGGGCTTCTGGCCGTTAGGCAACAAGCGTGCCGGCGCCCGGGCAGGGGCGCAAAGCCGCAACGAGGCGGGGCCGAGAATCGGGCGTGGGTGGGAGTCGTAACGACAAGCGGCAGAGAAGGCGGGACAGCTGGCGAGA
>JADZDL010000490.1 GCA_020851075.1 Planctomycetota bacterium
CGATCGCGGAAGCGTTGACCAAAGCCGTGTTGCAGGGCCGTGCGCTGCAGGCAAATGGCCTGGCAAGCGGGTTGGCCAACTGGTCGGCGAGCTTGCGCGGCATCGGCAACCAGCAGAACCGAGGGGCGATCTTCGCAGTGCTCGTGCGGCAGGCGTTGCCATCGGTGTTGCGCAGGGAGTTCGAGTCCTTGCCGCTGAGCCCGGGTGTCGTGTCTCTGCTCCCAAGTATGGGGCGCCACGCGAGCGAATTCGCCGAACGGCTGGTGGATCCGCTCGCGCGTGTGGAGGCTGGGTCGTTGTCGGCGTACGCGACGGCGGTGGCAGAGCTCGCCCCGGCGACAAAGGCCTGCGCGGTGCCGATGTTGGCCTACCTGCAGTCCGAGCAGCGCGACGAAGTGCAGTTGGCGCTGTTTGCCCTCGGCGAACTCGGCAACGAGGCGAGTGGGGTAATGGAGGCGATTGCGGCATGCCTCGCGCACGGCGACGAAGAGGTTCGCCTCGACGCGGTTGTGGCGTTGGCGCGACTTGGGTTGGGCGCGCACCGGTCGCAGATCGCAGTCCTCGCGGAGAACGGCCCGCCGGCGGTGCGCACCCTCGCGTCCTTTGTGCTCGCGAGCACGGCGGACGGCGTGCTGCCCAACGAAACGCTGCTGGAAGAGGCCGCGGGTCTGGATCGGCGGCGCGCCCTCGTGGCGACAGCGGCGCTTGCTAGCCGCACGGTGACGTCGGGACAGCTGGCGGCCCTGTTGGTGCGCGAGGATCGTCCCTCGACCTGGGCGGACCACTGGCTGCAACGCAGCCTGCTCAGTGCGATCGGCAGGCAGATGACGGGTCGCCCCGTCGACGCGCAGGCCATCGCCTACCTGCGCGAAGCCACGTTCCTCTCGGTGCAGGATTGGGTGCGGATCTACGATTGGCTGCTCCGCGAACCGTCGCCGGAGTTGGCGCCGTTGGCGCAGTCGCTCCTGTTTCTGCGCTTGGAATGGCCCGGCAACGAGTTCCACGTGCTCGAGGCGTTTGCGGCGCGTGGCGAGGGGTTGGCTGGGTTGGCGCCGCAGATTGCCGTGTTCGTGCGCCATCCGGAGCTCGCCGTGCGCGAAGCGGCGATTGCGTGCCTGCACTCGATGGCCGGGCAAGATGCGTCAGCGCAGATAACGTCCGCACAGCAGGGGCATGATCCATGGCCGGCCTGGTCGTCGCTGCGCAAGTCCTACACGCCTTCGTTGGCGGCAGCGTTTGTGCGCAATGCGAAGAACCCGGCGTGGATGCGTGCGCATTTCCTGCGGTCCCTGGCGAGGGGCGGCGATCGTGGGGACGAGTGGCGGGACCTCTTGCCGTTGGCAGGCGATGCTGACGAGATGCTCGCGGCGGCGGCTGCGGAGCTTGTGGTGCGACGTCCGGAGTTGTGGACGGAACGCAACCAGGCGGGGCTGGTGACCGTACGCGATGAGAGCGTCCTGCGGCTCTTTGCCGGTGGGCCCGCGGCGTTGCGCGCCCAACTCGGCGGGGCGTTGCGCACGACACTGCAGGAGGCATGGCCGATGGCGCTGGCGCTGCGGGTGCTTGATCTGCCCCTGGCCGCGAGTGCCTTCTCGCGCGATGGCCGTTTCCTGTGGGACTCGCGCGGCCCGACCCAGGCAGCGGTCCTGCAACTGCGCAACCGCGCGCAGGAAGTGCCGATCGAGTGGTACCAGCAGAGACTCGCGACGGCGCCGGTGGTGGCCTTACGAGTTCTAACGGATGGTCAGGCCCGACCGGCGGCAGCGCTTCTGCCGCAATTGCGCGCGGTGGCCAGGAATGCCCGGTTTGCGGCCCTTGCTACGCAGGTGATCCTGCGTGTGCAGGGTGATGCGCAGGCCAGTGGTGGCGAAGACCTCGCGCTTTCCGCACTCGAGCAACGCGTGGAACTTTCGATTGCGCGGGTGCGCGCCGGCAAGGCCGTCGACCTGGGCCTTCTGCGCGAGTTCACGGAGTTGCCATGGCGCGAACGGCCGGCAACGCTCGTGCCGTTGGCGGAGCGCATTGCCGATCTCTGGCGGGCTGCGCCCGAAGGGCAGCGTGTGGTGATGTTCCAGTTGGTCACCCGCATGGGGCCGCTCGCCGCGTTTGCGGTTCCCGATTTTGAGCGGCACTTGACGGTGGATAGTCCGCAAGGCGAGTTCGCGGCCGAGCGCCTGATCGCACTAGGGCGGCCAGACCTGGTTCGCGCCTGGTTGCGGCGATTGCCTCCCGAACGGTGGTTGGGTATGCGCACTGCTCCGGTTGCCGAATTGGGCGTGCAGTGTGCCGCGGAGCGCCTCACCGCCAGATTCGTCGAAGCGGCGGACGCCGCGTTGCCGCCCCTGTGGCAGGAGCTGACGCGGCACCTGTATGCCATGGCCCCGGCGGATCGTGATGCCGTGGCCAATCGCCTGCTCGCGCAGCGCGAAGCGAATCCCGGCGGACCTTGGGTTGGTAGCTTCCGTGAGCTCGGGCCCTCGCTCGGCGACGCTGCGCGCGCGAACTTCACGGCGTTCTTGGCACGGCGCAAAGCGTTGCCACAGAGACCGGATCCGCTGGCGGAGAAGGTCCTCGCGGAGGTCTTTCCCGCCATGCCCGCGCTCGGGATCACGGGCATGCGCGAGGGTCTGGCCCGGGTTGTGGTCGTGTTGTCCGAGACTCAGGGGCTGCCGATGAGTTCGGAGCTTGCCAACGTCGCCACCGACCTCGTCGATCTCGTGGCGGCATGTGAAGAGCGAGCGAACATCTCGCGTGGCCTGTTGCCGGAGCCCGGCACCGCGGATCCCTACCTTGGGCATCTGGTTGGTGCGTTGTTGGCGCGGGCCGGGGTGGCCCCCGTGCCGGCCGTGCTGCAGAAGCTCGCCGATGCCACCCGCCGGGAGTTTGCGTTGGCTTTGCTGAGTGCGCTTGGTGACGTGGCGCAGAGCGCGGCGCCGGCCGTTGCGCAGCTGGCGGCCGACGCCACGGCGGCAGAACGGCAGGAGCTCATGCGGGTGCTCGTGCGCCTTGGCGTGAGTGGCACGGAGCAAGCGTGTGAACTGGCCGCCAAGGAGCCCGCGCTCCTACCGCAGCTCTACGCGGTCTTCTCCGGGGCGGACGACGCGTGTCGACTCTCGGTGGCGCGCTGGTTGGCTGCCCAGGGGCCAGACCAGGCCGGAGCGGAGGGACTGCTGGGGGCTTTGCAGGAAGGGCTGACGCGCAGCAAGGATGCTCGCACGCGTTCGGCGATCCAGTTTCTCCTCATGCAGCAGGCGGACCGCGTTCTCGGTGCAGGTGATTGGTTGGGGCTCGCGAGCCTGGAGCCCGCCGTGCTGCGGCAGCGCGCCGTGCAGGCGCTTGCCGACCGCGCCTCGGGTGCGCTGCCGTGTGGCGCGCTCGCCGAGTTGCTCCACGATGTGGATCGCGGCGTGCGAACGGCGGCGTGTTTGGCGTTGTTGGCGCAAGGCGAGCGTGTCGTGCTCTGTCGCCAGCCGCTGCTGGAATTCGCCGCTGTGGCCGAGCCCGAGTTGGCGGCGCGCATTCGCGAGGCGTTGGCTGCGGCGAAGTAGCCGACGCCGAAACGTGCTTGCGTCGCGCGTTGCACACGGTGCAATCGGCGTATGGGTCACACTTCGTGCGCGATCGCGGCGCTGGTCCTGGTGCTGGTGGCGTGTTCTGCCGTGCCGCCGCGGTTGGCCTCAAACTGGCCGGCGGCGGGCGGGCCCGATGGATCGTGGCAGGTTCGGGATGTGCCTGCGGCGCCCACACACTGGTCCGTGGTGCGGAACGAGAACATCGTCTGGCGCACGCCCTTGCCCGAGGGTGGGCAGAGTGGCATCGCGGTGTGGGGCGACAAGCTCTTCCTCACGACGTTGAAGGCGTGGCCGGAGACCAGGACGGACGCGCCGAAGTTTGGCCACGAAGTGACCGGTTACTGTCTCGACGCCCAGACCGGAACGGTCCTGTGGAGCGTCGAATTGGCTGGTAGCGTCGATTGTCCGTATCTCTACGCCTACAGCGATGCCTCGTCGCCGACGCCGCTCTGCGATGGTAGACACGTGTTCTTCTACAACGCGAGTGGGGCGATGGGCTGCTATGACCTCGCGGGCCGGCGAGTGTGGGAACGGCAATGGCGACCTTGGTCCCCCGACGATGGTTATCCGTTCAACAAGCAGTTTGAGCCGATCGACGTCGGCGACTGTGTGCTCAGCCTCGAGCCACTCGATGCGGACGATCCGCGCGCTGCGTCCCAGCGCGGTTGGAACTACCTGCGTGCGCTCGACAAGGCCACGGGTGCTACACGTTGGATCGCCGACGATGCGACGACGACCTACAACACGCCGGTGCTGGGGCACACGAAGGGTGGTGAACCTGCTGTGATGCATGGGCGCGGTGGTTGGCATGGGGTGCCCGAGACGCCGGTGGGGCTGTCGCTGACGTCGCTCGCGCCGGGGCACGAAGGGCGCACGCTGTGGCGCTACGTGGCGGACACCGACGGCAACGGCAAGGCGCTCACGGTGTCGGGTTCGCTGGGCGCACCGACGTGGCAGGCGTTGTACGTGCAGCACTGGGATCGCGAAGGTGCGTACTGGTTTCAACACAATCCAATCGAGAGTCACCTCGTCCTGGACGCGACCACCGGCGAACTGCTGCGCCGTCAGTCGCTCGTCGAGCACGTCGATTGGCGGCGCTTTGACACGGCGACGCAGCGCTATGTGCTGCATGCCGACTGCAATCTGCGCGAACTTCCGGATCCGGCGCCGCGTTTACACTTCGACGACGGCAAGAACGTGCTCTTCGTGCATCCCGCCTGGCACTGCAATCTCGTCGTTGGCGACTGGCACTGGTTTCTGTGCAGCACCGCGCACGATCGCAACGGCGGCGAGAATGCGTCACGGCCTGGGCGGCGCGGCATCGCGGGGCCGTCCCATTGTGTTGGGCGCGTGAATGTGCGCACTGGCAAGGTCGAATACCTCGAATTGCCGGTTGCCGTGGAGCGGGTGGTGGGCAAACCCGACCAGTTCGTGTACGGCGTCGCGCGGCGCACGAAGACGACCAACTCGCGCGGCATCGACACGGCGCAGGAAGACCGTTCGCGCACGGACGGCTGGGAGATTCCCGCGTTCTGGGGCAGCCCGATCGCGGTGAACGGCGTCGTCTACTTCACGACGACGCTGGGGCTCACCTATGCACTCAACGGCCTCGTGCCGGTGCTCGACGAGGCCGCCTTGCTCGCCGTGAATGACCTGGGGGCGTGCGACGACACCTGGAGTCTCAATTCGATGAGTTACGCAAATGGGCGGTTGTTTCACCGCACGTTGCGTGAAGTGGTCTGCATCGGGGCCTCGCGAGAGACCCCGTGAGGCCGGCGGCGACCGCTGCTCTCAGTGGGCAGCGTCCAGGGCCACGGGCTTGTACCCACCACGGCTCCTGTAATAGAGCATCATGCCGAGGTACGTGACCAGCATCAGGCCGGGGAACATGGCAATGCGCGCAAGAGCGCCAAACTGACCAGCTTCGCCAGCTTTGGCGAGGGCGGCTTTGCCGTCGGCGTCCGTGACCTGTTCTGCCTTGGCGGGATCAATCGCGCGGTAGTCACCCAGAAGGTAGGACTTCTCAATGGTGACCTTGGCATAGACCGCCTGGTTGGCGGCGGCGAGTTCCTTGGTCGCAGTCGATTCTTGCAGGTAACCGATGAACGGTGCCCCCAGGATGCCGACGGCGAGCATGCCGATGCCACCCAACGTGTTGAGCGTCAGCGCGCCGCCTTTGGGGCACTGTTCGGCAGCGACGCCGAGCATGGTTGGCCAGAAGAACGACTTGCCGATGCCGTAGAGGGTCGCGGCCGCGAAGATCGCGAGCATGCTGGAGCCTGCCGTTTGTGACAGGGCGAGCAAGCCGGCAATGGCCAGCACGGCGCTGAGGGCCAACATGCCGAGCGGGGACATCCTGCTGACGATCGGGCCCGCTGCGACGGTGCGCAGGACGACCATGATCGCCGACGTGTAGACCAGGACCCAGGCGGCGTTATGCCCCGCGGCTTTCATCGGCGCCTCCATGAGGGCCGTGATCCAGCCGTCGGTGCCCAGTTCGGTCGTGGCGAGTGGCATCATGATGAGGATGAGCACCGCCAGGATCGGACGGCCGAACGACCTGGTGAGGAACGCGAAGGCGCCCACGGCGAGGCCCGTGAGGATCCACGTCGCGGTGTGTGGCCATGCAAACACCTGGCCAAGTTGGGAGATCACGAGGCCAAAGCCGACCAGGCCGCCAAAGGCGCCGAGTTCCTTCAGCATCTCCATATAACCAACACCGGCCTGTTCGCGTTCACTGCGCGGAAACGTGCGGCCGATCAGCATCACGAGAAATGCCACTGCGGGCACGAGGATGATGCCGAGGTTGAGGCGCCAGTCGGTGTTGTCCGACAAGGCAATCATCACGATGCCGCCGGCCACGAGCCCGGTTGGCCAACCTGCGTGCAGGATGTTGAGCCACTTGGTCTTCTCGGTCTTGAAGACCGTGGCGACGATCGGATTGATGTACGCTTCGACGGTGCCGTTGCCGAGGCCGAGGATGATGCTCCCCCAGTAGAGCAGCGAATAACCGCGTTCCTGCGCCGCTGGCAGGGCATCGCCAGTGACCCCATGCACGGCCCCGTGGGCCATGAAAGCCATTGCCGCGTAGATCACGTAGCAGGCAAACGAGAACAGCATCGCCAGCTTGTAGCCAACCCGATCGATGATGAAGCTGAACAGGATGATGCTGATGCCGAAGGGCCAGATGCCGGCGCCGATGAGCTCGCCTGTGCGGATGGCGTCCAAGCCGAAGTCGGTCTTGAATTGCCCGCCGCAGAGAATGACGCGGCTGATGAATGCGTAGGAAGTGGTGATCAGGGCTACGTAGCAGCCCCAGAAAAGAAGCTTGTCGCTTTTCTCGGTCATGGGAGACGGGTGGGTTGGCCGAACGGAGAGGGGGAGAGGCCGGTGGACGATGCGGTGCCAGTTGGGGGTGGCAGCGAACGGCAGGATACCGGCGCCGCCCGGAGCGATGAATCAGCGTCTCGGGATTGCGTTCGGTGCCAACGCACAATCCCGGCGGCCGGCCAATACGTTCTTGGCCTCAGCGGATCACGAAAACGACGCCTTCGCTGAGCGCAATCGTGTTGTTGTAGCTGGACCACCATTGCCCTGAAAACTCGAGGCCGACGAGCGAACCGGCCAGCGGGATCGGAATCGTCATGTTGGTTTCGCCCGCCGCATTGGTCAGCAGGATGATGGCCGCCGCCGGGTCCGCAAGCAGCATGCAACCAGGTGCGCCCAGCGGTGCGAGGTCCCAGGGCAGTGCGGCCATGAGTGTGCTGGCGTAGGTGCGGTTGGTGCCGAGGGTCAGCAGCGCCGCATGGTTGCCGGGCAGGTTGCGCCCGCCGAGTTGGAAGTTGGCATTGCCGGGGTGCGGCAGGCTATTGGTGGCCCAGCTCCAGCTCTGTCCGAGTCCGCAACCCTCGCCGAACGGCACGACCGAGGCTGTCGGGGGCAGGCCGATCCCGAAGTCGAGGATCGTGGTCGGGCTCGTATAGATAGGTGCGGTGGGCGCCAGTTCACTCCAGAGGGTGATTGCGTCGCTGTAGACAATGGTGCCCAGGCGCGTGTAGCCAACGGCCACGATCGGACCGAGTCCCGTCGGTGTGGCCCCGTTGGAGTTGCCGGTGGTGCGATCGATGCGAACGAGATCGCCGTTGTCGAGCCCGACGCACAGTTCGTTGGTCACCGGGGACGCCGCGATGGACCGCGCGCCTGCGATCGAAGTGAGGGTTCGCGACGCGTTCGTCAGGAGGTTGTACTCCACAATCGGTGCCGGCGCGTTCGGGTCGTTGCTGAGCACGTAGACGAACGGATCGACCACTGCGAGGTCGACGGCGCCTTGCTGCGAGAGCAGTGGCGCGGGGGTGCCGCCCGCCTTTGCCACCTGGAACACGTTGCCCGCATCCAGGGTGAAGATCTGTTGCAAGCCGACTTCGAGGCGGGATGCGGGGGTCTGCGACCAGGGACCCCATTGGTTCTGCCCGATCACGGCCAGTCGGCCGAGGTCCGACTGCCACGTGCCGGCCAGCGAACTGGCGCCGGACTGGTAGAAGTACCGTGTGGCATTGGTCGGGTCCGTGGCGATGCTCGTGACCTGCAGGACTGTGTTCTGCGCGCGCAGGGTCGTGTTGCCGTAACCAAACACCGAGACGAGTTTGTAGTACGGCGACGTCAGCGAGGACGGCGTTTCGAGCAGCAATACGGTGTCCGTGGGGACCTGGGCCGTGATGGCCGCGCACGTGACAAGCAGGGCGAGTGGAAGGCGCATGGTTCCTCGTGTCCGGATGCTCTGCGGCACCGGGGTCGGCACCATACCCTGGGTTCAGCGACCTGGGGAGGGGCGCCGATCGACGTTCCGCTATGGGTTGCTGTGAGCGCGCCAGCTGGCGAACTACGTTAGCTTTGGGTTCCACCGTGGCCGGCCACTACCGTGTCTGCCCGCGGCGAAGTCCGCCATTCCAAACATGCCCGTGCGCGCCCATTCATTTCCCCGTCTTTCCGTGCGGCGTGCGGCTGCGTTGGTTCTGGGGCTGGGCGCTGCCCTTGCCGAAGCCCCCGCGCAGCAGGCGATGCCCGCGCAGGTGCTCTACAACCGCGACATCCGCCCGATCCTGGCCGAAAACTGCTTTGCGTGCCACGGCTTCGATGAGCATGCGCGCAAGGCCGACCTGCGGTTGGATCGTCGCGAGAGTGCGTTGGCGCGCCATGACGACGTCACGCCGATCGTGCCCGGAGACCCCGCGGCGAGTGCGGTGTGGCAGCGCATTCAGTCGTCGGATCCTGACGAAGTGATGCCGCCGCCGAAGTCGCATCGACAGCTGGATGCGGCGCAGAAGGCGCTGTTGCGCGCATGGATCGAACAGGGCGCCGTCTATGCCGAACACTGGGCGTTCGTGGCGCCGGTCCAGGCCGCGCCACCCGCGGGCCACGCTTCGCCGATCGATGCGTTCGTGCGCGCACGACTGCAGTCGGTGGGCCTGCAGCCAGCGCCCGAGGCGGATCGCGCCACGCTGTTGCGGCGCGTGTCCTTGGACCTGATCGGACTGCCGCCATCCGCCGCGGAGGTTGCAGCATTCGTCGCTGACTCGGATCCGCGTGCCTATGAACGCGCGGTCGATCGGCTGCTCGCAGACCCGCATCTTGGCGAACGGCTCGCGCTCGAATGGCTCGATGCCGCGCGCTACGCGGATACGAACGGCTTCTCGATCGATGGGGGCCGTCACGCGTGGTTGTGGCGCGATTACGTGATTGCTGCGTTTGCCGCCAACAAGCCCTACGACCGTTTTCTGCTGGAACAGCTCGCCGGTGATCTATTGCCCGACGCGACCGAAGAGACGCGCATCGCGACGGGTTTCCAGCGCAACAACATGGTGACGCACGAAGGTGGCACCATCGCGGCGGAGAACCTCGTCACCTACGGCGCCGACCGCACGAAGGCGTTTGGCGAGGCCGTGCTCGGCCTCACGATCGGCTGCGCGCAGTGCCACGACCACAAGTTTGATCCGATCACGCAGCGCGACTACTACTCGCTGTTCGCCTACTTCAACATGGGCAGCGAGGCCGCGCACGATGGGGATGGTGGCAACAATCCCAATCCCGTGCTGCAGGCGCATTCCGTGCTGCAAACGGGCGAAGAGGAGGCGCTGCGGGTGCGCATTCGCGCGTTGGAGGCCGAATTGGCATCCCCACCGCCGGACGCGATTGCCCGATGGGAACAGGAGCAGCTTGCGCGGCAGGCACAGCGTGGCCAGGGGCTCGCGTTGCACCGGGCGACGTTGCAGAAGATCAGCACCCCCAACACGGGCGATGGTTTTGTGATCGAAGCGGGCCGTTACGCGCGGATCGACCGACCGTCGGGTTTTGCGGCGTTCGACGTGGCGATGGAACTGCCGCCGATCGACGCGCCGATCACGGGCCTGCGCGTCGTCATGCACGCGTCGCCGGATGCGCCGGCGGCGGGTTGGGGCTACGGCGGCGGCAACGCGGGCAAACAGACCTTTGCGCTGACGACCTTGTCGATCAGTGCGGGCGAAGTGCCCGCCGATCAGGTCGATCTGCACCACCTGTTGCCGATCGCCGCGATCACTGCGAGTTCGTGGGATGAGAAGTGGCATCCGCGCGGCGCGCTGAGCACGGGGCACGACGTAGGTTGGATGCCGGATCTCGCGAGCGAAGGGTCCGTGCACATCACGGCTTCGTTCGGCAAGCCGTTGGCTCCGGCGGATGCGCGCTTCCTCACCGCGCAGGTGAACTTCAGCCGCGGTGGCAACCTCATGGCGCGCCGCATGGAGTTCTTTGCCATCACGGGTAACGATGACGGCACGGACCTGCCGGCGTCGATCGTCGCGGTGCTCGGGAAGGAACGCGCACAACGCAGCCCCGAGGAGATGCTGAGCCTCGCCAGCTACTTTGCGGCCCACAGCGAAGCGATGGCGCCCGTGCGCTACGACCTCGCCAACGCGCGCGAACGGCTCGCGGTTCGCACGCAGGCTTTCCCAACGATGGTCATGGACCTCGCCAAGGAGCCGCGCGAGACCTTCCTGCTCCATCGTGGCCTCTATTCGGATCCTGGCGAGAAGGTGACGCCGGCGACGCCGACCGCGTTGCCGGCCTTGCCCGAAGGTGCACCCGCCAATCGCCTCGGCCTCGCGATGTGGACCGTGATGCCGGGCAATCCACTGACCGCGCGCGTCGCTGTGAACCGCTTCTGGCAGATGCTGTTTGGCACCGGCATCGTGCGCACGGCCGCGGACTTTGGCACGCAAGGGGAATGGCCCTCGCATCCGGAATTGCTCGATTGGCTCGCCGTGGAGTTTGTGCGCAGTGGTTGGGACACGAAAGCACTGCTGCGCACGATCGTGTTGTCGGAGACCTATCGGCAGTCATCGGCGACGACGCCCGAGCAACTCGCGCGCGATCCCGACCATCGACTGCTCGCGCGCGGCCCGCGGGTCCGCCTGTCCGCCGAGCTGATTCGAGATCAAGCGCTCGCCGTGTCGGGTTTGCTGGTGCGCCAACTCGGTGGGCCCAGCGTCAATCCGTATACACCTGGCGATCCATGGCGCGAGATCAGCCACTACGCGTCGACGCACGCGACCGCGCAGAGTTTTGTGCAGGACCACGGCGAGAAGCTGTATCGCCGCAGCCTCTACACTTATTGGAAGCGCACGTTGCCGCCGCCAAGCCTGGCTACGTTTGATGCACCCAATCGCGAGCTGTGCACCATTTCGCGGCAGACGACGAACACGCCGCTGCAGTCGCTCGTCTTGTTGAATGACCCGCAATTCGTGGAGGCTGCGCGCGCGTTTGCGGAGCGCATCCTGCATCGTCAGGGCACCGATCACGAACGGCTCGAGTGGGCGTTCCGCGAAACGCTCGCGCGGGCTCCGCGCGTGGACGAGCTCGCGGTGTTGCAGCGGGCCCTGGCTCGCGAACGGGCGGCCTTCGCCGCGGAGCCAGCCATCGCATTGCAGTTGCTGTCGATGGGCGAGTCGCGGCGCGATACGCAGTTGCCGCCGCAGGAGCACGCCGCGTGGGCGCAGGTGGCGTCCTTGTTGTTGAACCTCAGTGAGACCGTCACCCGCCAATAAGGCACACCATGGCACCGCAATCGATCCCTCCGAACGATCTGACGCGCCGCGCGCTGCTGGGCCGCGGCGCCCACGGCATCGGCAGCATTGCGCTCGCGTCGTTGCTGCCGGCCTGCGCGACGCCAATCGCCGCGGTCACCAATCGCGCTACGACCCCAACCAGTGGACCACTCGGCTTGCCGGGTTTGCCCCACTTCGCGCCGCGGGCGAAGCG
>JADZDL010000491.1 GCA_020851075.1 Planctomycetota bacterium
CTTGACCGGCGATGGTCGCTACCGTTTCATGAGCCTCTAGAAGCTCTGGCCTGCGTGAAGGAACGGCATGCCGCGCTCATTCCCGCAAGCCTCGTTCGAACCCATGGCCGGGGTTGTCCGCATGGACGTAAAGCTTGACTCTCCTTCTTCCCCTTTTTCCCGAAGCTCGTCCCTGGCCACTTTTTCTCCCTGACACGCGATGGAGTCGGTCGACTCGGCGCGGACCTGTTGGTTGCCCTTGCGACAGGTCTCGCCAAGGCGCAGTCGTTCTGCGGGCTGTACGACTCGAAGATGGTGGCTGCAGCGGTCGACGCCGAGTCCGTGCGGCGAGTCGATGACGATGACGGAACACGGCTCGAGGCCAGCGGCACGCTGCGCGTGCGCTACGGAATCGAGGCCGACGGCGAATGGTCCGAGTCCGCTGCAACGGAACCGGTGGTCTACCGCGTCATGTTCCGACCGACGGCGCCGGCACAGCTGCCAGCGACCAGGGCGAGCGCCATCGCGGACTTCCTTGGCACCCAGGATGGCAGCAACGAGCTGCGCCTTCGCCCGGCAGACGGACGCGTTCCTGACCTCGTCGTGACCTGGTGAGGCAACGTCGACGATCGTCACGTGGTGTTCGAAGTGGTTCCGGACAATCGCCGGCACTAAGTTCGCCCGACCTCAAACTGCCCCCATTGGCATAGCCTGATATCTCTGATAAAGGATGTTATCAGAGGCTTCCAAAGGAGAGGGGAACATGACTGAACATCAACATCCAAAGGGTGACTTGCCGGCAAGTACAGCCATCAGGCAGGAGCAACTGCCTGCATCGCCCCGGCTCACGATGCCCGCGATCCTCCAGCGCGCCCGAGCTCGACATTCCTACGAGGAGTTCTTCGAGGCCCGGATCTCCAACCCGCACACCCGCCGAGCCTACAAGCTGACCGTCGACCGGTTCCTCGACTGGTGCGATCGCCAGGGTGCCGAACTCGCCACTATCACCCCCGCGATGTGCGGTCGCTTCCGAGACCAGATCCAGGGTTCGGCAGCCACGAAGAAGCGCGCCCTGGCCGCGCTACGACGGTTCTTCGACCTGTTGACAGAGCGCCACTTCTGCCTCGTCAACCCGGCCCGGTCGACAACGAACGTTCAAGAGCGGGTCGAGGAGGGCAAAACGCCAGAGCTGCCACCGAAGGACGTGAGGCAGCTGTTCGCCAGCATCGACGAAACGACGGTGGTCGGCCTGCGCGACCGCGCCATCCTGGCCGTCATGGCAGCGACCGGGTGCAGGGTCGGCGCCGTTGCCAAGTTGCGCATCGGCTCGTTCTCGTACCAGGGCGGCCAGTGGCACCTTCGTTTGAGCGAGAAGAACGCAAAGACGCGCACCGTGCCTGTTCGGCACGACCTACAGCAGTTGGTCCTGGCCTACTTGCACGCCGCGGGCATCGCCGATCACCCGCACGACCACGCGATGTTCCGAACGGCCCAGGGCCGGACGGGACATCTGACGCCCTACTGCCCAGAGGAACACAACGATGTCGGGGAACGGGTCGCGCCCGAGCGGGGCGCCCTGGGCCCGGACGAAATGCGCCAGATGCTCAAGCGCAGGCTGGTCGACGCGGGACTAGGCAGACGCGTCGTCACCCACTCGGCGCCGGATGCGCGCGGGCGTTCGCGCACTCGGGTGCGCTACGAAAGCGACTACTCTCCTCACTCGTTCCGGGTGATGGTCGCGACCGACCTGCTGGCACAGGGCAAGGACATCCACGACGTGGCGTATCTGCTGGGCCACAGCTCGACGCGGACGACGCAGGTCTACGACCGCAACAAGCGGAAGGTCTCGCGCAACCTGGTGGAGAGCATTCGGGTCCACCTGGGCACGGAGGTGTTGCCGCCTGACGAGGAGTAGGCAGAGGCGCCGCCGACCTTGGCAGGCGCGAGATGATCGCTCACCATGCCTTCTCTGCGCTGCACCTGCCGCAGCCGCTGCCAGTGCACATTCCGCAGTTTGGGCATCGAGCATCGCCTTGCATGCCTCGCGCACCGCAGGGCTGAGCCCACACATCTCGCCCGAACACCTTGTCAGGCCAGTCCGATGGTGACGTGGCGGATGCGACGACTTCAAGGTCTAGCCCTGTCTGCGGCAGCAAGACGCGGTATCGCACTTCGCAGCCGGTGCACCGACGTAGCCCCCATTTACTCTCGCAATCGCGACAAGTGGCCCACCAGGTTGCCTCACTGCAGTCCGGTTTGTTGCCGTGGCGGCAGTCGATCTTCTCACACCAGCCCCTTGGACACACTGGGCACTTGCCGAGACCAGCGAGGGACGCCTTCGCATTCGTGACGAACTTCCGGAAGGCCAACAGGGCATCCGTTTGGGGATCACGCCCTGGTGCCCGGCGGACAGTGGTCGCACGGCTTCCAGCACTTCTCGATTCTTGCGAGTTGATCCAGACCTGCGCCGCTTCGACCTCATCAGTGTCAGGGGCTCGGAGAGCAACGAATCGGTAGCCGTCCACTCGCAGCCAATCCCACTCACTGGGAACACTTGGCATGCCTCGAATCGTCTCGGCGTACGGGTATGCCGCAATGGCATTCTGACCAAGCCAGCCGTGGATGAGCCGGCACATACGCTCCTCGGAGTCGATCGCCCAAGGGGAACAGCCAAGCATGACCGTGCGCCTGCCAAAGCTCCAACCCATAGCCCAGTCGACCTCCGTCAGTTTGGCTGGGTCGCCCACATGGACCAGCACTACGGAAGCCTCCTCGGTGTCGAGCCCGCGCATTTGCAGGGTCAAGGCACTCTCCTCGGCAGAAGTGAAGTCTGCGCACAGCGGAAGGACTTGCAGGGAAGATGATCCAACGCGTAGGTCTATGACTCCAAGTTCGTCGGCACCTAGGGTGACACTCTCCCAGCCAGAGCGATCCAAGCGCCAACCAGTTTCGATCCCGGTAGCATTCCAGCCAAGTCCTGCCAGGGCCCGAACGACGATGTGGAGCACGAACCGATCCCAGGCTTGTGCCTCTGTATGTCGACGAGCGGTTCGTTGCCGACTGGTTTCCTGCGCTTTGTGCCCATGCTTCACCCAGGCTCGCCAGAGAACGGCGACTTTTCGATAGTGGGCGTCATTCACCAGGATGTTGGTGGGTTTGAGACCAATCGCGACAGAACGCCGAGCGGGCAATCGCCGGTAAAGTGGCGAGTCCAGAAGCGCCTGCAGATTCCCCTGCGCCAGCGCGAGTTCGTGAATCGTCTTCCGCAGCACCTCCTCAGTCTGGGTCCCAAGTGAGTCTGCCCACAGGCCCATCACGCGGCGCGCACGCCAAAACGAGTAACGGGCTTCATCGCCATGTTCTTGCCGGCTCCGTAGAACGGAGTCGATCCTGCGTAGCTCCTCCAAGCGCCGCGCAAGGTAGGCCAACAGATGGTCCACTAGGCAGGCCGCTACCCGATTCTCATACAGGTCCCACTCGTCCTCCGATTGCCTTGATAGCACGCGGGCGGGTTGAATGCTCCTCAGAGTACGGTGCTCCCAGTCCGCTGGGTGGGAGACGAGTTCGGCAATCGCCCGAACAGGCACTCGTCGAGCCCGGCCCACCGGCAGGCGATCCTCCTCGACGCGGAGGTGAAGCCGGGGTCGGTGGCACACGAACTGAAGGTGCTTTAGGTGCCGTCGAATCTCGATGTCCAGCGGCTGAGGGTGAGCACGCTCATCGAGTCTCTGTGCAAGCGGCGGTGTGGAGGCCAGTCGTTCCCAGCCAGGTTCATTCCCCGTGTCTTGTGCCAGGCGAACGACAGCCTCGGTCTCCAGCTCCCCGGGCCAACATCCGACCACGCCGGATGCGGCGCAACCAGGCACTTCATCGCCAACGCGCTGGTTGTCACACAACCACACGTCGCATAGAGCCATCCCGGGGACCACTGTGGTCGATTCGCCCCCAAGGCGAGGCTGGAACTGCATCACTCCTGCTCCTCCCCCATCTTGGCCTTGATCTCGCTTTCGATCAGACCTGCTGATCGATCCGGAGCGTTGGCATTGTCGAGGTTGCTCCACGCCTCGAGGATCTGCTCACTCAGCTCCTGCAGCGCCGCAGGCCGGACATCATGACGGTCCTTCAGCTTGCGCAGGATCTTGGTGACGAGCAGGTGATCCATCGCTTCTCCCACGGATCCGCCAGCCTCGACAACCACCGGAAGGTAGCGCGCGATCTGGTGCTCGAGGCGGTTACCCCACCCCACACGGAACCGCTGGCCAAGGGTCTGAACGAATGACGCGCTCCGTAGCCAGTGCGTGGCTGCCTTTACGGCAGCAGAGTGCGTCTTCTCGGCCTCCCCGAAAGCCGCTTCCAGTCCCTCGTAGGAGATCGCCTCGCGCGTTCCTCGCGGAACGATGGTGAACTGGGCGTCTTCTGTCTTGCGGGGCATCTCCATCACGTGGGCTCGGTCATACGTCTTGTCGGCGAACTCCGTAGTGCTCTCGTCGTGATTGGCTGTTCCAACAAACCAGACGTTCGGCGGAATTGGCAGACACTTCCCGTCTCGCATGAGTCTTGGGGCTGCATCTACTGAGTCACTGACAAGCGTGACCTTCCGCTTCTCCATCGGCTGCTCCAGCGCAGAAAGGAAGTCGGCGAAAAACTGCTCCGGTCGAGACAGGTTGATCTCGTCGAGGACCATCAAGAATATGCGGTTCCTGTTGGCCGGCATTCCCGCCCTATAGAGGGCTTGCAGGAACGGGGTCGCGTAGTAGTGCCGGTGGAAGGCGTTGTAGTAGCCGACAAGGTCCTGGCGGTCCCGCCACCCTGCTTGCACTTCAACGATCTCGATGTCCCCTCCCACGGCACTCGCAAACGCAAGTGGAAGACTGGTCTGTCCAGTGCCGGAGATACCCTGCAACAGCAAGAGTCTCGATGGCAGCGCAAGGCCGCCGAGAAAGGACCGGACATCGCGTGACGAGTAGAAGAGCGTGCGGCCAGGCACGCCGCCGGCTAGGCGGTGGCGCAGGTCATCGGCGAAGTCTCTGAGGCTTGGCGTGGCCCTCCCCAAGGGCGCAACAGTCCGCACTTCACCTTGGAGATCTGCCCTTTCATCGATCCTGGTCAGTTCCTGCATCGGGTTCTTGTTGTCGTCTTGGCGGGTAAGCTCCTTGACCTTGCCATCAAGCTCCTTGAGGGCCTGCCCGAGAAGGGCGTTCGTTGTTTCCAGCGCTTCCTTCTCTTTGCGGAAACCATCGACCTGGTAGGCAAAGGCAATGCGCTCATGCAGCTCAGCCTTCGTACGCGCGACTTCCCCGACAAGGCCGGCTCGCTCATCCAGCCAATCTGACCGCTCCCTCAGCAGGGCATCCAGTTGCTGAGCGACCTTGGCGTCGGGGCGCTCGCGCAGTTGTTCGGTCAGCCGATCACGTTCTTGCTTCAGGCTCGCTATCTCCGCGAGGATCTGCTCGGGAGCGCAGCCAGCAAACTGCGCATCGAACTCCTGGCGGGACTCGATCGTCCTGCGATGGGCGTCTCGCTGCGCGCGCGCGTCCTCCAACATCCGCTGGTGAGCCGCGAGTTCGTGACGCAATCCCTCCGTGCGTTCTTGGACAAGGCGCTCCACTCTTTGGACGCAATCCGCCTGGTCCTCCGCCAGGATGGTCTGTTCCATTTTGATCTGCCGCTCCTGGCCACGCAGGACGCGGTCCCTTTCGCCGACGCTTGCTTCTCGCTGCTCCAGCTCCGCCTTCCTGGCATCCAGTTCGGCGCGCCGAGACTTCAGTTCCTCTTGCCAGCTCTGGTCCGCGCGATCCCTTTCGACCCGTAGCCGCTGAGCAAACGCCGCACACTCGCTCTCGCGCTGCGCAGCCAGTTCGGCGTCACATGCGAACTGCCGTTCTTTGATCTCCCGAAGGAGTTGATCTCGCTGTTGCCGCAACGCCGCTACCTCTTCTTGTACCGGCTGCAGGATTCTGGCCTTCTCAACCTGGAAGCCCTGCTCAGCATTCCATTCCTGCGCAGCGAGGTTCGAGACCCTCTCGATTCGCTTGGCCTCTTCGCCCTTCACGTCCGTTTCGCGTTTCGCACAGGCTCCCTCGCGCTCTACGAGTTCGTCAAGGCGCTTCTTGTGCTCGGCCTCGAGCTTCTTCTTTCGACTATCGAACTCCTGCTCTAGCGTGCGTCGGGAGTTGTCGATCTCTTCGCGCACCTTCTTGGCAGCACCGTCCAGCGTTCGGGCTTGCTCGTAGTGACTGCGGGCGCTCCCCAGCAGTCCCTCGACTCGCTGAAGGCTCTCCTGTAGGGTGGACCTAGGCAGCTCTGAGTGCTGCACGGAGGGGGCACCCTGCTCCTCGGTCATGTTCGCTACTTGACCTTCCAGGGATTCGATTCTGCGCACCTGGTCGGAGCTCACCGGGGTGGTGGGCAGCACCGGCTGGGCGGAAATCGCGGAGGGCTGGGGTCGCTGTTGCTTTGGGTACTTCTTTGCCATGGACGGTTGTCTTCGGAATCAACGGGTCAGGAGGAGCGACTCGACTGCCGAGTAGACGGCAGCAACGTGGCCAGGGACCTCCTGCGGTCGGAGGTCTGGACCATCGTGGGCAGAGCGGTTTCGAGTGGTTGCAAGCGCATCTAACTCTTGTAGCAGCCTTGGGTTGGCCCGCGCACAGCGGTGCAACGGGTGTGACGGCTCTTGGTCTGCACCAAGCAGTGTGAGCACCAACAATGGGCGCAGACTACCGCTGCCGCGTCGCTCGACGTCTTGCACTTCGCGGCGCCCTACGGAGGCAAGGCGCGTGGGAATCGGCGTCTCCAAGCCGATGTCACGCGCAATCGCGTTCAACATCTCCAAGTTAAGCCGCTTATCCGCAACCGTCAGCGCCGACCACAATGATGACTCGCGCGGAAAGTGCGCTTCGTGCACCATGCTCAAGGTGCGTTCCGCGGCGCGTTGCGCCTTGACCACGACATCGTCCCACTTGTCCGGCGGCGCGTCCGTCAAGGACGCTTCCAACTGCGCCCGCCGCATTGCGACCAGCCGCTCACAGAGGGTCTCGTGTTGGGTTATGGCTAGGGTTAGAATTTCCTTCACGTCGAAGACGGCCTGGGCCTGCAAGCCCGACAGTGTTGGCGCCTCCGGATCACCGCCCACCAGGCTTCGAAGCCACTCGCTCAGACCTCGCTGCGTTGCGAGCCGCTGCTCTAGGGCCTTCCTTAACTCGAAGTTCTCACCGTGACCGAACGGGTCGTCGA
>JADZDL010000492.1 GCA_020851075.1 Planctomycetota bacterium
CCTGACGTGGAAGGCGCGCGAGTACGGGCACCACACGCGCTTCATCGAGCTCGCGGGCGAGATCAACAACTCGATGCCGCACTACGTGATCCACCGCACGATCGACGGCCTCAACGAGATCGGCAAGGCCCTGCGTGGCAGCAAGGTGCTCGTCATCGGCCTCGCCTACAAGCCTGACGTCGACGACGTGCGCGAAACGCCCGCAGCCGAGATCATCAAGCTGCTCTTCGAACACGGCGCCGACGTGAGCTATCACGACCCGCACGTGCCGCTGTTCGCGGGCATGCGCAAGTACATGGAGTACCGCATGCACTCCGTGCCGCTCAGCAAGGAGAACCTCAAGAACGCCGATTGCGTGCTGATCGTGACCAACCACGCCAACGTCGATTGGAAGGCGATCGCCGACCACGCGTCGTTGGTGGTCGATTCGCGCAATGCGCTGGCCTCGCTGCTGCCTATCCAGGGCAAGTATCTGCAGGCCTGATCGACTCGCGCGGCGTCACTGCGGCACGAATGCCGCTAGCGCCGCGCGCACCGTTTCACCATCGCGATCCAGCAGGTCCTCGTGACCCGCGCCGGGCACGATGACACAGCGCTTGCCCACGCCGCCGCACGCAACCGTGAGGCGAGCGGCAGCGTCGGGCCCGACTTCGCTGTCGGTGTCACCGCAGAGGAACAGTGCGGGTGCGCGCATGTGCGCCACACGTTCGACGGGTCGCAACTGACCGATGTCGACACCTAACAACCACTCGCTGCACTGGCGCAACGGCCATAGCACCAGCCGCGGCCACGGCACCCAGGGCAACCGCGCGGCGAGTGCTTCGTCCACGTCGGCGTAACACGACTCGAACACGGCGAACGCCCAATCGCCATCGCTGTAGGCGATGGCGGCAGCACCAAGCGATTGACCGTGCACGCCGATCCTCGCAAACCCGCGCGACCGCAGGAACGTTCGCCACGCGTGCAGATCGCGCGCTTCGTACCAGCCCATCGAGATGCGAGCGGCATCGCTCTCGCCCGTGCCGCGCAGATCGACGAGCAGAGTGGACCAACCGTGCTCCAGATACCACGCGGCGCGCGAAGTGAGCACCGTGCGGTTGCCGCGGATCCCTGCCGCCAGAACTACGCACCGCAGGCTGTCCTCGCTTGCACGCACAAGCCACGCGCAAACGTTGAGGCCATCCCCTGTTAGCGCCGACACCGATTCGGCTGGGCGACCTGCGATTTCGGCCTGCGCAGGAACGGCCACAGCGCGGCCGCGGGTAGCCAGAAAGGCCCCGACTAGACCTGCGAGCCACCACAAAGCGGCTGCGCCCAGGACGAAGCGCCACCACCGGCGGCGCGGCCTCGACGGGCGTCCTGTAGGCTGGATCGAGGCCATCGCGCGGCAGTCTAGCACTTCCGTCTAGGACCGCCGCGCCAGTCACCGCTTACCCCGGCGGCAAACTCAGCGGAACAGGATCTCGAGGCCCGGCGTGGCGAGGAAGCCGCGCGTGGTGCTGGCGTCGAGGCAGAAGCCCTGCGCCGTCAGATCCATGGCGCCAAGGCCCGCCGGCACCGTAATGGTATGCGTGGTCGAACCATTGACGAGGCCGAGCAGCGGCGTCGCAGCGAGCACGGTGCCAACCCGCAGCGCGCAGCCATCCGCGCCGAGTTCGGTCGTACCGCGGCCGACACCAAGCGCCAGGATGGCCCAGCCCGTGAGCGGAGCATCGTCAACCACGATGCCAACCTGCTGCCCGGAGACCGCGCAACCATCGAGGTGGATCGACGGCACGCTGCCATCGGCCCGCGCACAGCCAAAGCCGAACGTCGAGCTGCTACCAGCGCAAGCGCGCGCCTGCACATCGATCGTGACGGTGCCGAGGTTGCTGTTGCTCTTGTTGTCGCCGGCCGCGTAGGTGAACGAATCGGTGCCGACGTAGTTGTCCCACGCGCGATAGACCGCCGTTGTGCCATCGAATGCAACCGCGCCGTGGCGGGGCTGTTCGACGATGCGGAGCGTCAACACATCCGGGTTCGGGTCAGTGGCGAACAGCGTCATCGTGAGCGGCATGTCGGTCGGCGTCGCTTCGTTGCGACTGTTGACCACCGGCGGCGTGTTGGTGGTCTGGTTCTCGCTGTTCGGGCCGTTGTGGCAGTCGTAGCAACCAACTTCGTAGCCGCGCCAGAACGTGCGCGTGCCAAACTCCGTGTTCAGCGTGCGATCCGCCTGCGAACGCGACAACACCGTACCGCGCGAGGTCGTGCCGTGGCAGGCGCGGCAACTCGCCGTGCCCTGCTGTTCGGCAGCATCACCGTGGTGGTCAACCCAAGCGGCGCCCGTCGGGTGCATGCCATGCGGCCCCTGGTACTGGTTCTCCTGCAGATTGCTGTGGCACGTGCTGCATTCGACAATGGTGCCCTTGTGGCCCTGCGCAGCGATGCTCTGCAGGTTGTCGTTGTTCTCCGAAGAAGGCCAGATCGCGTGCGGTGAGCCGTGGCACGCCGAGCACTCAAGGCCGCCGTGGCCGATCGAGAAGCGATACAGCGAGAACCCGGCAGCGGGCACGTCCGGCGTGGTCGCAAATCGCGAGTTGGTCGTCGTGCGCAGGTGACCAGGTGCGTCAAAGGCGTTGGCGAAGCGGATCGCCCCGGCATTGGCGGTGGCATCGCCCGTGTGGCAGCTCTGGCAGTTGGGCTCTTCGAGCCAACCAGCGCGCGAAGCGTTGCCGACTTCGCTCATGCTGCCGTGGCAGTCCTGACACGACATCATCGACTCACCGTCGGCGCCGATCGCCTTGCCCATGGCACCACGCAAGCAGCGCGTATCTGCACCGGGGTGGCACGTGTAGCACGAAACGCGCGTCGGCACGTCGTCGAGCCGCTGGCCGTCGGCCATGCGCACCTCGCCGTGCAGGCGGTGCATCGCCGCCGTCATTGCCGAAACGCCAGCCTGCCCCGTCGTGCCAAGCGCCGTGCTGCTGTGGCAGCCTGCGCAAAGGACCGGTTGGCCCTGGTTGACCGCGCTGTCGTAGAGGCCGTTCGCGGAATAGCCCATCGCCTGCAGCGCCGCCGTGTAGACGGGATCGCCAAGGTGGCGATCATCGTGCAGTTTGACGATGTTCATGCGATCGTCGGTGGCCGCGGGACCATTGACCCAACCGCTCGCCGGACGCGCCATCGGATTGCCACCAGAACCGTGGCAGCTCACGCACGCCATCTCGGCCGACACCGGCACGACGACGTTGGTCGCCGCGACCTGCTGGCCGTTGGCATTGCGCGCCACGAGCCGCAGCAGCGGGTACGGGTTCATGTGCCCGTTGTCGTCGTACGGTGTCATCGGCACACCTTCGGCGCTGAAGTGGTTGATGCCCGCATGGAAGGGCATCGCCTGCGGCACGTTTGCGGCGCCGGGCATGCGGAAACCCGCGAGCCCCTGATCGAGCGGCAGCGTGACGCCAAACAGCGCCTGCGCGTTCTGCCAGAAGTCCGTTTTGCCGATCGAACTCTTGTTCATCGAGCCGTTCGGGTCCGCGACGGCTTCATAGGTGACAGAGTAGTTGCCGTTCGTAACCACGTGACCACCGACCATGAGCTGGGCGTGGAACGTGTTGAACGGGGGCAGGATCGAGAAGATCGAGGTGTCGCCGTCCATGCAGTGCATGCCAAGGTCGTTCCAGCCGAGAATGCGGGTTGGACCCTGGGCCGTGAGCGGCGCGGTGGCGAACAGTGCGATGGCAAGGGACGATAAGGCGAGTGGCGCGAGGCCAGCGCGGCGAGGCGCGCGAGCGGACGAGGGCATGGAGGCTCCGGTTGGTAGGAGAACAGAGCTCGGTGGCGAGGACACCGGACCGCAAATGACATTGCGATGACACTCCCTACGCACCTTCGTTACGCGTCGGCTCCCGGAATAGTGCGTAGGCGATACCTCGCGCGGTGGCCCTGCCAACCTGCACTCTCGTTCCGGCTGCGTAGCGAAGCACCGCCATTCGTCGCGCAATCGCGCCAAACAACCCTTGGCCCGGCCCTTGCATACGGAAACCCGTCGCAACTCCCACACGCGAAGGGCTTCCCATGAAAACACTCGGCCTGCTCCTCTCCTGCAGCA
>JADZDL010000493.1 GCA_020851075.1 Planctomycetota bacterium
ACGCCGATCTTCTCGCGGATCTGGTTGATGAAGATCAGCGTGGTCTTGCTCTTCGACGTGATCGCCGTGAGCTTGCGCAGAGCCTGGCTCATGAGGCGCGCCTGCAGGCCGACGAAGCTATCGCCCATTTCGCCTTCGATTTCAGCGCGAGGCACGAGTGCCGCTACCGAGTCGATGACGATGACGTCGATGGCGCCCGACTTGGCCAACGTCTCGCAGATGTCGAGGGCCTGTTCTCCGTTGTCCGGCTGTGAGATCAGCAGCGAGTCGAGGTCGACACCCAGGCGACGCGCGTACTGCGGGTCGAGCGCGTGTTCGGCGTCGATGAATGCACAGACTCCGCCCGAACGTTGCGCGTTGGCGACCACATGCAGCGTAAGCGTCGTCTTGCCCGACGATTCCGGTCCGAAGACCTCGATGACACGCCCGCGTGGAAAGCCCTTGCCGCCGATGGCGAAGTCCAGGCCCAGCGAACCGGTCGAAATGCCCTCGATGGGCGTTTCGGTGCGGTCCCCCATGCGCATGATCGAGCCTTCACCATGGCTCTTCTGGATGGATGCCAGGGCATCGAGCAAGGCTTCACTGAGTGGTGCTTTCGTGGGTTCTCCAGACTTCGGCTTCATCGCAGGTCCCTCCCTTGGGATCGGGTCTAGGTGCAAAAAGCGCAGGTTATCGCGCACCCGAACAAAAGGCAAACACTTTGTTCGCCGCAGTGGTCCGAGCGATGCTCTGTGCACCGCGGGCGTCAACGGTTACACGAAATGTGGCGAATCGTCGAGAACCCAACCCTACCGGGGGCCCGCGGCGCGTTCCTGCAACTCCTTGAGCTCCTTCAAGCGCCTGGTGTAGGCCCGGTTGATCGCGCGGCGGCGCAGTCGGCCGAGCAGACGATGCGGATCCTCGGCACTGACCACGGGCAGCTCGTCGAGGCGCACGGCGTCAAAGGTCTCCAGCGCCTTGTGCAGGTCGTCTTTGGGCGTCACGAACACAGGCGGGCTGCTCATGATGTCCGAAGCAATTGCGAGGCCGTACGCGTCCTTGTCAAACGTGAACTGCCGGACATCATTGACGGAGATGACACCGACGAATCGCCGGTCGCTGTCCAGCACCGGGAAGTAGTCTTCGCGGCTGCTCACCACCATCTGCACGATCTCACCGAGCTGCAGGGACGCCGGCACCGTGGTCACCTCGCTCGGTTCAAACACGTCGGCCACGGTCATCTTCTCGAGCAGGGCGACCTGGTATTCCCCCTGGTGGGCCGGCGACAGGGCCCGGTGCTGCACCTGCTTCTGGTAGAGCGCCCACCGCCTGCTCAGCAGGAACGTGAGGCCACAAACCCACATCTCCGGCAGCAGCAGTTGGTAGGAGCCGGTCATCTCGGTGACCATGACGATCGTCGAGATCGGGGTCTTGGCGGCGCCCGCGAAGAAGCCGCACATGCCGACAACACAGAGGCTGGCGGGGTTCTGCACGAGGCCCATGCTGTGGCAGAGCAGGCCCACTGCCCCGCCGACACTGCCGCCGATCACCATGCTGGGGCCAAACACACCGCCGCTGCCGCCGGCGGCGATCGTGCAGGACGTCGTCACGACCTTGAGCACGGCGACCAGCAGCAACAGGCGCGCCCCTTCCCAGCCAACCACGCTGCCATCGAGCGTCTGCTGGAGGATGCCATAGCCATAGCTGGCTACGGACAGCGCCAACTGGTCGCCCGTGAGCCAGAGGGCGCCGAGTGCGATGAGGCCGGTGGCAAACCCGCCGAACATGGCCACCAGCGGGCGCGGCCACGGCAGCCGATGGAACCAACGTTCGCTCGCGTAGAAGAAGCGCGTGTAGAACGCGATCATCGGCACGAGGACCAGGGCGAGCACGGTGTACGGCACGAGTTCGATGAGGCGATGGAACTCGAAGGCCGGCCCCAGTTCGAAGAGCGACCCGAACTCGCCGAGCCAGCCGCAGAACACGCAGTAGGCCACCGCCGACGAGAGGAACGCGGGCATCACGACCTCGGATTCGAGTTCGGCGTCGCGGTAGAGGATCTCGGCGGCAAACAGCGCGCCCGCGAACGGGGCCCGGAAGATCGCGCCGACGCCACCGGCCATGCCCGCCGCGAGCAGCGCGCGCGTGCGGGAATCGCCGAGTTTGAGCTTCTGACCGAGGAACGAACCGAAACCGGCACCGATCTGCGCAATCGGGCCTTCGCGGCCGCCGCTGCCGCCGCAGCCGAGCGTGATCGCGCTGCAGAGACCCTTCAGGATGGGCACGCGCCCGCGAATGCGGCCCTCTTTGCGGTGGTAGGCGTCAATGGCAGCGTCCGTGCCGTGCCCACCCGCCTCGGGCGCCCACCACAGGCAGAAGAGCGCACTCAGGAAACAACCAACGGCCGGCACGATCGGCAACAGCCACAGGACCGGCACATAACCGGCCGGATGGTCAAAGATCTTGATCTCGCCGCGCGGCCCTGTCGGTGCATAGCCAACCAGATCGACGAGAGCCACCTTGGCGACGACGGCACTCAGATACTCAAACGCGATGGCGCCGAACCCCGACACGGCCCCGACGACCATGGCCAACACGTAGATCGAGCGGCGCAGCGACAACAGGGATTGGATCATCGCGGACAGACACCGGGATCGAGGACCAACATCAGGAGAACAGTGATCCCACGCTGCCCCGCGTGAGGCAAGGACAAGTCAGGGCGTCGCCCAAAATGGGCCCGAACGGACTCTCTCCCGGGGCATGCTTCGCGGTCGATTCTGCGTGTTGCGCGCCGCGCATTTGGCGATAGTGGCCGCCATGACCGCGCCTTCCCAGAAGCCCGGACGGGTTCTCGCCCCGGTAGCCCTGCTCGGCCTCGCACTGCTCGTTGCCGGTGGTTCCTACTGGCTGCTCAACCATCGCCGCGACCCTTCCGAACCTCGCCGGCCCGAACTGCCGGCCGGCCTCGTCGCCACCGCGCTGCGCGCCCCACAAGGAGGGGAGACGCCGCGGTTCCGGCGGCTCGATCCGGCGACTTCGGGGCTCTCGTTCACGAACCTGCTGCAGAAGGAGAATACCTACACCTACCTCACCAACGGGGCGGGACTGGCGGTTGGGGATTACGACGCGGATGGTCTGCCCGACGTCTACCTCGTGTCGCAGGACGGGCCCAATCGCCTGTTCCGGCAGAAGGCGCCGCTGCAGTTCGAGGACGTGACGCAATCGGCTGGCAACGTCGACGGCGGGGCTGCCTGGGGCACCGGGGCGACGTTCGTCGACATCGACGGCGATGGCGATCTCGACCTCTACGTCTGCAACCTCGAAGCGAAGAACGTGCTCTACGTGAACGATGGCCACGGCCACTTCCGCGAAAACGCGAAGGCCTTCGGGCTCGATATCGCGGCCGCCTCGATGATGGCGGCGTTTGCGGACTACGATCGCGATGGCAAGCTGGATCTCTACCTGCTCACGAATCGGGCGCTGCACGCCGCGTGGGCGGAGACTCCCGAAGTGCTGAACGGGTTCCGGCCGCCGGCCGACACCGTGCGCAAGCCGGCCGAGATGGTGCCGACCCAGGCCCAATACCGGCAATTGCTGGCGCTGCAACAGCAGGGTGCGTTGCCGGACAGCGCGGCGGTGCCGCCAGAACTGCGCGCCCACTACATGGCGTTCCGCAACACGCCGTTCATGACCGGCGAAGAAGACCGCCTGCTGCGCAACGTCGGCGGCCGCTTTGTGGATGTCTCGACGAGTGCGGGCATCGCCGGCTTCGGCATGGGCCTGTCGGCGACCTGGTGGGACTACGACGGCGATGGTTTCCCCGATCTCTATGTCGCGAACGATCTCGAGTCGCCGGACACCCTCTACCACAACGAGCAGAACGGCTCGTTCCGCGACGTCACGGCCGAAGTGCTGCCCCACACCGCCTACTACGGCATGGGCAGCGATGCGGGCGACGTCGATGGGGATGGCCGCCTCGACTTCCTCGTCGCCGACATGAGCATGACGACCCACAAGCAGGCGAAGATCCTGATGGGCGACATGAACCGGCAGCGCGACTTCCTCATCCACGGCCGGCCGCCGCAGTACATGCGCAACGCGCTGCTCCTGAACACCGGCCTGGGTCAGTTCCAGGAGGCTGGCATCCTGGCCGGCGCCTCGAGCACCGATTGGACCTGGTCGATCCTGTTCGGCGATCTCGACAACGATGCGCGCCTCGATGTGCTGGCGACGAACGGCATCGCGCGGTTTGAAATGGACCCCGACTTCCAGAACAAGGTCGCCGAACTGTGGCAGCAGAAGCGCCAGCAGGCCGCGATCGACCTGATCCAGAACGTGCGCAAGATGCCCGAGAAGAACCTCGCGCTGCGCAACGTGAGCGACCTCAAGTTTGCCAAGACCGGCAGTGACTGGGGCCTCGATCTCGAGGCCGTGACGCATGGCGGCGCGCTCGTCGACCTCGACGGCGACGGCGACCTCGATGTCGTGCTCAACAACTGGAACGAGCCTGCCGCCGTCTACGAGAATCGCACCACCGACGGCAACGCGATCACCGTGCGCTTGCAGGGCCAACGCAGTGATGCGTTCGGCATCGGTGCCAGTGTCACCTGCAAGCTCGCCGATGGCAGCACACTGCTGCGCGAGAACTGGCTGTCACGCGGTTACCTGTCCGGCCAGAACCCCGAACTGCACTTCGGGCTCGGCAAGGCGACCAAGGTGACCGAACTGCAGGTGCGTTGGCCTTCGGGGCACATGCAGACGTTTCCGGACCTCGCGGCCAACCAGCGTTACACGATCACCGAACCACTCGGCCCCCCTCCGGCCATCGTGGTCCCGGAACTGCGCCCGACGAGGTTCCAGGCGGCGAAAGCCCCTGACTTCCGTCATCAGGAAAACGACTTCGACGAGTACCTCGACCAGCCGCTCCTGCCGAGTGGCGTCTCTCGGCTCGGCCCCGGCATTGCGCTCGGCGACGCCAACGGCGACGGCATGGACGATCTCTTCGTCGGCGGCGCCAAGGGCCAGCCGGGCGCTCTGTTCCTCGCTGCCACGAAGGGTTGGCAGCGGTTGGCGGGCCCGTGGGAACAGGACCGCGAGTGCGAAGACCTCGGGGCGCTGTGGATCGACTACGACAGCGATGGTGACCTCGACCTGTTCGTCGCGAGCGGCGGAGCCGAGGTGAAGCAGGGGGATGCGCTGCTGCGCGACCGCCTCTACCGCAACGACGGCAACGGCGGGTTCGTGCGCGACGAGGCGGCATTGCCCGACGTACGCGAGTCGTCGGGACACGCCTGTGCCGCGGACATGGACGGCGACGGCGATCTCGACCTGCTGGTCGCCGGCCGGCTCGTTCCGGGCCGGTATCCGGATGCGCCGCCGAGTCACCTGTATCGCAACGACGGTGGCAAGTTCACGGAGGTGACGGATACCGCCGCTCCCGCGCTCCGCACGGCTGGCATGGTCACCAGCGCCATGTTCACGGACGTCGACAACGATGGCCGGCCCGACCTCATGCTCACCGCGCACTGGCAGCCGATCCGCTACCTGCACAACGACGGCGGCACGTTCTCGGACCAGACTGCCGCCGCGGGCCTCGCCAAGGCCACGGGTTGGTGGAACAGCCTGTGCGCGTGGGACGTCGATGGTGATGGCGACCTCGACTACGTAGCGGGCAACCAGGGGCTCAATACGAAGTACAAAGCCAACCCGGACCATCCGGCGCGGTTGTACTTCGCCGACTTCGACGACAACGGCACGCGCGACCTCGTCGAAGCGAAGTACGAAGGGGACAACCTGCTGCCCGTGCGCGGCCGTTCCTGCAGCAGCCAGGCGATGCCGTTCCTGGCCGAGAAGTTCCCGACCTACGAGCAGTTCGCCAATTCGGCGCTGAAGGACATCTATCCAGCCCAGAAGCTTGCCGCCTCTGGCCAACTCGAAGCGATCACGCTGGCGAGTTCCCTGTTGCGTTCGGATGGCAAGGGGCACTTCACCGTCGAAGAACTGCCGCGCCGCGCGCAGATTGCGCCCCTGTTTGGCATGGTGGTGCTCGACGATCTGCTGGTCTGTGCCCAGAACAGTTACGCGCCCGAGCCGGAGACGGGCCGCCACGACGGTGGTACGGGCCTCGTGCTGCGCAGCGTCGGCTACGGCGACAAGAATCGCCTCGAAGTCGTGCCACCCAACGAACACGGCATCGGCTTCTTCGCGGATCGCAAGGGACTCGTGCTGCGGCGCACTGCGGAGGCGACCGAGCTCTTGTTTGCGAGCAATGACGGCACCTTGCGCGCCTTCACGGTCGGCGGCGCTTCGTCGCGTCGGGCAATCTCCGCAGAAGCGAGCAAGGGCAATCCGCAGGGCATCGGTACGCGCATCACGTTCGAGTCTGCCGACGGCCGCCAGCGCACGGTCGAGCTCCAAGCGGGCGCTGGCTACCTGAGCCAGTCGACGGCGGTGTTCTTCCCCGAATCGGCCGTGCGCGCCAGCGTGCGCGGTCCCGACGGCACTGTGCGCAAGGTCTCCCTCGACGACCGCTGAAACGCCGGCGAGGCCTACAGAGCCATGGCGTTCGGCGGCGAGCCGGGTTTGATGCAGCGCGCGATCTTGCGCAGTAGCTCGCTGCGTTGGATCGGTTTCGTCGTGTAGTCCGTGCACCCGGCCTCGAGGCAACGTTGTCGATCCTCGGCCATCGCATGGGCCGTGCAGGCGAGAATCGGCAAGACGAAGCCGGCGGCGCGCAATTGCTGGGTTGCCGCGTAGCCATCGAGCACGGGCATCTGCATGTCCATGACGACGAGGTCAAACGGCTGCTTCTCCCGCGCTGCCGCCGCGACGAGTTCGCACGCCATGGCCCCGTTGTCGGCGAGTTGCACCCGATAACCAGCCTTCTTCAACATCGCGCGCAACAGCCGTTGGTTGTCCGGGCCGTCATCCGCAACGAGCACGCGCGCACCGCGCGGCCCAGGTAGCCGGGCGGGATCGGCGACGGGCTCGGCCTCGTTCGGCTGCTGGCGCGCTTCCTGCAGCGAGGGAACGAGATCGTCCGCCATCACCGGTCCCACATCGACGAGCAGGCGGAACGTGGTGCCGCGGCCCGGTTCGGACGCCACCTGGATCGTGCCACCAAGCATCTGGGCGAGGCGCTTGGAGATGACCAGACCAAGCCCTGTGCCACCAAACCGCCGCGTCATGCTCGAATCGCCTTGCGAGAATGGCTGGAAGAGCATGGCGAGCTGGGCCGCCGACATGCCGACGCCGGTATCGACGACGAGCAGGCACAGTTGCGCGCTCTGGCCCGGCGCCCCCAGCTTGCAGGAGACGCGAATGCGGACTTCGCCAGCTTCCGTGAACTTGATCGCGTTGCCGACGAGGTTGCCGAGGATCTGACGCAAGCGCGTCGGATCCGTCGAGACCAGGACGGGCACCGGGGAAGTCGACTCGGCAGACAACAACAAGCCCTTGCCGGTCGCCCGCGCCTGCATGAGTTCGAGCGTGTCGTCGAGGATGCCGGCGAGCGGGCACTTCACCTGTTCGACCAACATGCGCCCGGCCTCGATCTTCGACAGGTCGAGGATGTCGTTCAAGATGACCAGCAGGTGCTTACCATTGCGCTCGATGACCTCGAGTGCTTGCGCCGCGTCGCCCGTAGGCAACGCCTCCCGCAGCATCTCGGTGTAACCGAGGATGGCCGTCATCGGCGTGCGGATCTCGTGGCTCATGTTGGCGAGGAACTCGCTCTTCGCCTGGCTCGCGGCGTCAGCCTGCTCCTTCGCTTCCCGCAGACGATCGACGAGATGCACGATCTCGGTCATGTCGACGAGCACCAGCAACAGAGGAAAGCGGCTCAACTCGCCATCGCGGCAGGCGCGCACGCCGAGGCTCATTGGCACCACAGCACCATCCTTGCGCACGAACTTCACGAGACCCGAATGGCGCCCGATCTCGCCATCGGCAAGTCGCCGCAGCACCATCCCCAGAGCTTCCCGATCCCCTTCCTCGGCAAGTGCGAGCAGCGGCCGGCCCAGCAGCTCCGCACAGGAGTCGCCGAGCATGCCCGCGAATTCTTCATTGCAGCGACGTACGGTCGATTCGGCGTCGAGCTCCGCCAGGCCCACGATGCCAAGTTCGAAGAACGCGCGCGCGCGCGCTTCGCTCGCCGACAACCGCGCGTTGGCGTCCGCGAGTTCCTTGGTCCGCGCCACGACCTGGGACTCGACGAACGCCGCATTGCGCTGATTGCGCAGCAGCCACAACATGCTGGAGGTCGTGAGCAGCAGGCCCACCATCCAGGTCGCAAACGGCGCGAAACTGCGCCGTTCGGCCGAATAGGCCCCGGTTGCCATGCTCGACATGCGCAAGATCCGGTCGCCGCAGCGCAGTTCGTAGTGGCGGGCTTCCGGCGCCCGCATCGCCTCCAACAGCCCATCCGGGGCAAGGCCGGCGCGGCGGCTCGCATGGAAAGCAACGAGCTCCCCCTGCGGTCGCGTCGTGTCCGCGAGTGCGAAGTGCACGCCGCGTGGTGGCACAGACGTAATCGTGTTCTCAAACAGCAGCGCGAGGTCGATCTCGGCGAGCACGTGGCCGGATGTCCCGGAGTTCTGCGCCGGCAGCGCGATCAGGTAGCTGTGGCCGCGCGTGGCCCTTGCATTCGGTTGCGGCCCACAAGAGGCAGGCTTGCCGGTCGCCGTGGCGCGCGCCAACATCGCCGCGCTTTCCGGGTCGGCAGCCAGGTCGTCCCCCAACCGTTTGGCTTTCTCAGCGCCGGGATAGACGTAGAACACCGGATTGTGCACGGCGGCTCGGGCGCTGTCCCGCTTCGCTGTGTGCACGGCGTAGTCGGAACGATGTTGCACGCGGCCGAGGCGTTCGTGCGCGCCCAGGTCCATTGGCCCGATGGTCGGCACCCATTGCCACGCCAGAACCCACGGCTGGTTCTCCGACATCGACATGGCGAAGATCATGAACTCGTCGGGATCGACGGCCTGCGATTGTCGGAACATCGACTGCACGCCGCGCAGCCGGTCTTCGATGCGCAGCAGGGCCTGGTCGACCATGCGCGCATCGCGGGCCAGGTCATCGCCGAGGCTGCGCTGCACGAGCCCGGCTTCGAACGAACCAAGCCACATCGCGAGCAAGGTGCTGGCGACGATGCCGAGGACGCCAATCGTCCAAGTGCTGTGCAGGCGCGGGTTCATTGGTGAGGGACCGGTGATTGGTCGGTGAACCCGTGCATCGACCTGCACTGGCTCCCATAGCCACTGGGGATTCCCCTAATCGGGCATTTCCCCTACTCAAAGAGCTCGTCCCCGATGACCCAGCGTCATGCGGGATTCACAGTTCGCGCCTTCCTCAGGTGCGGGAACGATCCCAGACGATCGGAAAGTGCTCACCTTCGACGAGTTCGCCGACGGCGAGCGATGGCACGTTGCGCAGCAGCGGCGAAGCGTCACAGGCCACACGCACGTGCGCACCCATGTAGTTGAGCACCACGGCTCGCCGCCAACGGTCGCTGCGATTGCGGTCACTGCCGTGCAGCGTGTGGCTGTGGTGGATGGTCGCCTGCCCCGCGCGCACGGGCACCGCGACCGGCTGCCAAGTGGCGCCCGGCGGCAGGAACTCGCGCACGGCTTCGAGCGGCGCATCGAACGGCAGTTTCGGCAGCAGGCCCCATCGATGGCTGCCTGGCACGAACTGCAGGCAGCCATTGGTTTCGTCCGCGTCGTCGAGCAGCAGGTTCAGCGTGATGTGGCACGCGGGTTCGGTGCGCGTCCAGTACGAGTAGTCCTGGTGCCACGGCACGACGCCGGGGTGCTGGGGCGGTTTGGCAAACACCTGGTCGTGCCAGAACCGCAACCGTTCGACGCCGAGCAGCTGCGCGCAAGGTGCCGTGATGCGCGGCAGGAACACCAGCTCGTGCAGCGCCGGGTGCACACGGAAACCGCCGAGAAAATGGCACACGACTTCGCCGGGGCGATCCGTGTAGGCCTGTTCGACTTCGTAGAGGCGGTCGCGGTGACGATCGAGGTTGTCGATCACGTCGGCGACGGCGCGGCGCAGCGCGACCACTTCCGTGGCAGAAAGCACGTCGATCGGCCCGACGAAGCCATCACGTTCGAACGCTTCTTGCTGGTCCAGCGAGAGGGGCAAAGGCCTCATGGGGCCACCATACCAGCCTGGCAGACCTTTCCGCCTACTTCGCTGGCGCTCGCAGGGCCTCGCGATCACGACTCCAGCGCGCCGAGATCCGGATCTTGTCGCCGGGAGCCTGCTCGAACTCGAGCAGGCCGTACGCATCGCCACAGACGAACAGGTTGCCCGGCGGTGGTGCTGTGGAATCGAGCACGGCTCCGAGGGAACTGTCGTTCACTCCCAGCGGACCGTGCTCGGCAATCCGGATGTCCATTTCCCGCGAGTTCTTCGTGAGCCACCTGCCCAGCGTGAAATCGAGCCGCAACCAACTGCTGCCGTCGGCACGTTCGAACAAGACCGTGCTGGGCGACGAGATCTCGCCGAGCCCCACACGTGCGCCCCCCAAGGCGCCGTCGATGGTGACGCGGAGCGCGCCTTCGACTTCGGGCGCGTGGAGCTCGGGCTCTGCCCCCGGCAGGAACCCCCAGGGAATCACCGGCAAGAACGGCAACGAGATCCCCGGTGGATCCAGCGAGATCCCAGCCGTGAGCCCGAGGAGGTGCACTTCGACCCCTTCGCGCAGGCCGACCGCCATCCCGATCGGCACCGTGTCGAGACGCACCCCGGTCTTCGACGCCGTGAGCCCGACGTCGATCCAACCCGGATAGTCCTTGCCAATGCAATTCGGATCGAAGACGAAACCGAGGTCGGGTGCGGCGCGCGCCACTTCGGCCACGAACGTATTGCTGTTGGGGCCAGGCCAGACCCGGTAGTTCTCGCCGTAGTAGGCGTCGAGTTCGTGAGCGCGCTGTTCGATGGCCAGGGCCGCCCGTTGCGCAGCCTCGCCTTCGAGCCAGCCGAGCAGGTGCACCGTGTGGCCATCAAAACGCTGGTCGAGCCGCGCTTCGTCGGGTTCCACCTCGGAGAACATCGCCCCGAACAGGCGCCCCCCACACTCGATCCGCAGCCACTTGGGATCACCGGCCTTATGGATATCGATCCACGCATGGTGGGCCAGCCCCTTGTACCAGGCGGTATCGAAGCTGAGCCGACAACTCTTCACGGCCACGATCCAATCGTTCGACGGTGGCAACTGCGACGGCAACGTGGCCCGACAGCCGGCCCCGACGAGCAGCACTCCCGGTAGAAACGCGGAGAGGAAGGCACGCGACATGCGGAGATCGAATCCGGTGCACCCAGGCCGGCGCAACGGACGAATCTCCCGACCCGCCCCGGGGTTCTGGGCGGTTGCCCAGTGCCGAAACCGGCCCCTGCGCACCTCGACCTCTTCAACCTTGACGGTCCGAACCCTATACCTTTCCGCCCTGTGTGACGCCCACCCGGCGCGCACCTCGATCCCCCAATGGTCAGCACCCCCTCCGCCTTCCCCCGCCACGACAACTTCGAAAGCCGGCACCTTGGCCCGCGCGAACGGGAACTCAGCGCCATGCTGCAGACCCTGGGCTGCAAGACGCTCGACGAACTCACCGACAAGGCCATCCCGGCGAGCATCCGCTGGCATGGCGAACTCAAGGTTCCCGCCGCCAAGAGCGAACGCGACGTGCTGGCGGAGCTGACCTCGCTCGCGGCGCACAACAAGGTGCTGCACAGCTACATCGGCATGGGTTACCACGGCACGCTGACGCCGGGGGTCATCCAGCGCAACATCCTGGAGAACCCGGGTTGGTACACGGCCTACACGCCGTACCAGGCCGAGATCTCGCAGGGCCGCATGGAGGCGCTGCTGAACTACCAGACGATGGTGCTCGACCTCACCGGGCTCCAGGTCGCCAACAGCTCGCTGCTCGACGAAGGCACCGCGGCGGCTGAAGCGATGACGCTCTGCCACCGCCTGCACGGCAAGGACGAGGCGAACACGTTCTTCATCGACCACCTGGTCCACCCCCAGACGATCGCGGTCGTAAAGCAGCGCGCCGAGCCACTCGGCATCGAGGTCGTCGTCGGCGACCACCACAAGACGACCTTTGGCCCGGGCCACTTTGGCGTGCTGCTGCAGTATCCCGGCACCGACGGCCGCTGTGAGGACCTCACGGGCACGATCACGAAGGTGCACGCCGCCGGGGCCTTTGCGACCGTCGCCACGGACCTGCTCGCGCTCACGCTGCTGAAGCCACCGGGCGAAATGGGCGCCGACGTCGTGTTTGGCAGTTCGCAGCGGTTTGGTGTGCCACTCGGCTACGGCGGCCCCCACGCCGCGTTCATGGCCGCGAAGAAGGAGTTCCTGCGCCAGTTGCCGGGCCGCATCGTCGGCCTGTCGATCGACGCCACCGGCAAGCCGGCCATGCGCCTCGCCCTCGGCACGCGCGAGCAGCACATCCGCCGCGAGAAGGCGACCTCGAATATCTGTACCGCGCAGGTGCTGCTCGCCGTGATGGCGAGCATGTATGCCGTCTACCACGGCCCCGAAGGCCTGAAGGCGATCGCCGAGCGCATTCGGGCGCAGACCGATTGCCTCGCGGCGAGCCTCGCCGCCCTCGGCCACAAGGTCCAGGACGACGTGCGCTTCGACACCGTGCGCTGCTGGCCGAAGGACGGCGCGGCGAAGGCCATGCACGCCGCCGTGGCAAAGGGCATCAACCTGCGCGACTACCACGATGGCAGCGTCGGCATCACGCTCGATGAGACCGTCGACCACAAGGAACTGCTCGAACTCGTCGCCGTGTTCGGCGGCAGCAGTGACCGCCTGCTCGTGCAGACGAAGCCGCAGCCGCTCGGGGGCCTTGCGCGAACGACGGAATACCTCACGCACCCGACGTTCCACAGCTACCGCAGCGAGCACGAACTGCTGCGCTACATCCACCGCCTGCAGCACAAGGACCTGTCGCTCACGACGTCGATGATCCCGCTGGGTTCGTGCACGATGAAGCTCAACGCGACGACCGAGATGTATCCGGTCTCGTTGCCGGGTTTTGGCGGCATCCACCCGTTCGTGCCGCTGGATCAGGTGCAGGGTTACCAGACGATGTTCCGCAACCTGTCGCACTGGCTCTGTGACATCACGGGCTTCCAGGGCTGCTCGCTGCAGCCCAATGCGGGTTCGCAGGGCGAATACGCGGGCCTGTCGGTGATCCGCGCCTACCACCGCGCCCGCGGCCAGGAACAGCGCAACGTGTGCCTGATCCCGAGCAGCGCGCACGGCACGAACCCGGCGACGGCGTCGATGTGCGGCATGAAGGTGGTCGTGGTCGCATGCGACAGCAATGGCAACATCGACGTCGCGGACCTGCAGAAGAAGGCCGGCGAACACAAGGACCACCTCGCTGCGCTCATGGTGACCTACCCGTCGACGCACGGTGTGTTTGAAGCCGCGATCCAACAGATATGCCAGATCGTGCACGACCACGGTGGTCAGGTGTACATGGACGGCGCCAACATGAACGCGCAGGTCGGCCTCTTGCGTCCGGGTGACCTCGGCGCTGACGTCTGCCACCTGAACCTGCACAAGACGTTCTGCATCCCACACGGCGGTGGCGGCCCGGGCATGGGCCCGATCTGCTGCAAGTCGCACCTGGCCCCGTTCCTGCCGAGCCACCCGATCGTGCCGTGCAACACGGTCGGCAACGGCAAGCAGGCGATCGGCCCGATCAGCGCCGCGCCGTGGGGCAGTGCGTCGATCCTCACGATCAGCTACGCCTACATCGCGATGATGGGCCCGCGCGGCCTGCGCCGCTCGACCCAGGTGGCGATCGCGGCGGCGAACTACGTCGCAAAGCGGCTCGAAGGGCACTATCCGGTGCTCTACACGGGCGCCAACGGCATGGTTGCGCACGAGTGCATCGTCGACGTTCGCCAGCTGAAGGCCGGCAGCGGCGTCGAGGTCGGCGATATCGCGAAGCGACTCATGGACTACGGCGTCCACGCGCCCACCATCAGCTTCCCGGTGGCCGGCACGATGATGATCGAGCCGACCGAGAGTGAATCGCAGGCCGAGCTCGACCGTTTCTGCGATGCGCTCATCGCGATCCGCAACGAGATCCGTGAGATCGAGCAGGGCAAACTCGACAAGCAGGACAACCCGCTCAAGAACGCCCCGCACACCGCCGAATCGGTCACCGCAGCCGAGTGGAAGCACTGCTACTCGCGCGAACGGGCGGCCTTCCCGGCGCCCTGGACGAAGGAGCACAAGTTCTGACCGCCGATCGCGCGCGTGAACGACGTGCACGGCGACCGCAACCTCGTCTGCGCCTGCCCGCCGATCGATAGCTACGCGTAAGGCCTTCGCAGGGCTTGCGGCTCTGCCGGCCGCACCGGCCGTGGCATTCGCTGGCAATGCCCGGCCCGGTTCTCCACAATCCTTGCTTGCGCAGGACGTAGTGGTACGGCTTGCCGGGGTGGAGAATCGCCCCGGCGCCCCGACCACGACGATTCTCGACCCTAACCCCTGGCTCTCCGATGTCGAATACGCCCGAACCCACCTCCACTCCGCAGCCGACCGCGGCGGCGACCTCGCCGGCCACCGTGCAGCAACCACTGCAGCAACCCCTTTCGATGGCGGAGGATCGTACGCCGGAGAGCGTCATCATCCGCCCGTGGCCCAAGGTCGTGTACTTCTACCCGACCTTCGTCACGGCGACGTTGTTCTTCCTGTTGTCGTGGCTCGGTGTCGGCATGCACGAAGGCGCACTCGGTTCGACGGTGCTCGGCAACACCTTCATGGCGATCTTCCTGCTGAACCTGCTGGTGTTCTCGTTCGACTTCTCGCGCATCAAGTCGATCACGATCTTCATCGGGGTCATCGCAACGTTGCTGCTCATCCTGTGGGCGGACACGAAGTGGAGTGTCACGGGCTTCCTAGGCCGCCTGTTCAGCTCGATCGACATCCAGATGAGCTCGTCGTTCTACGGGTTCCTCAGTGCCGGCTTCGGCGCCCTGTTGCTGCTCGTCTTCATCAACTCGCGGTTCCACTACTACGAAGTGAACGCGCGCGAGATCCTGCACCATCACGGCTACCTCGGTGACATCCAGCGCTGGTCGACCGAAGGCCTCGAGATGAACAAGGAGATCTACGACGTCGCCGAGTACATGCTGCTGCGCAGCGGCCGCCTGATCTTCCAACCAGCGACTTCGAAGAAGGCCATCGTGCTCGACAACGTGGCGAGTGTGAACCGCATCGAAGAACGCGTGAACGACCTGCTCAGCGTCGTCGCCGTCCGCATCAACCAACGCCCTGGCCCAGGCTAGTCCATGCGTCTGCCCAGCGATGGCGACCACTCCGGTCGCACCCTCGGCGACGAGGAAATCGAACTCCTCAGCCAGGTGATTCGCAGCGGCACGCTCAATTCCACGCGCGGCACGTTCGTGGCGAAGTTCGAGAAACAGTTCGCGAGCTGGCTCGGTCGCAAGCACGTGATCGCCTGCGCGTCGGGCTCGGCCGCCGTGCATTGCGCAATCGCCGCGCTGAGCCTGCAAGCTGGCGACGAAGTGATCACGACGCCGATCACGGACATGGGCGCGCTCACGCCGATCCTCTACGAAGGCGCCGTGCCCGTCTTCGCCGACGTCGATGCACGTTCGCTGAATGTGACGGCCGAGACCATCCGCGCCCAACTGACGGCCCGCACGCGCGCCATCGTCGTCACCCACCTGTTTGGCCTGCCGGCCGAACTCGACGCCATCCTGCAGCTCGCGGCCGAACGCGGCATCCCGGTGATCGAGGATGCGGCGCAGGCGTTCGGCGCCACGTGGCGCGGGCGCAAGGTGGGCACGTTCGGCACCCTCGCCGCGTTCTCGCTGCAACAGGGCAAGCACATCACGACCGGTGAGGGTGGGCTCGTCGCGACCGATGACGACCACCTCGCGCGCAAGCTGTTCCTGTTCGTGAACAAAGCCTGGGGCTACGGGGATCCCAAGCCCGACCACTACTTCCCAGCCCTCAACTACCGGCTCACCGAGCTCCAGGGTGCAGTCGGCGTCGCCCAATTGCCCAAACTCGATGGCGTCGTGGCGCGCCGCCGCGAAGTCGCCGCCGCCCTGCGCGCGGCCCTCGCCGAGGTCCCTGGCCTGCACCTGCCCGGCGATCCGGCCCACGGCACCCACTCGTATTGGAAGTTCGCGTTCTTCGTCGATCCCCAGCGCATCGCCGGCGGGGCCGCAGCCCTCGGCAAGCGCATGCAGGGTGAAGGGGTCGCCTGTGCCCCGCGGTACATCCAGAAGCCCGCGTTTGAATGTGAGCTGTTCCGCGACTGGCGCGCTTCGCCAGTGACCTGGTTGCCGCTGCAACACAACGCACGCGCCCATGGCCCGATGCCGCCCTATACGCGCGCCCAATACCCCGGTGCCGTGCAGGCTCTGGACGAGGTGATCGTGCTGCCAATCAACGAACGCTACGAGCCAGCGCACATCCGTTACGTGGCGGACGTGATCCAGAAGGGCGCGCAGGTGCTGCTGCATGCCTGACCTCGTCCCGCCGGCTCCGACCCCGTTGGTGCTCGTCGGATGCGGCCTCATCGCGCGTGCCTACTTGCAGGCGCTCGCCCGCGTGCCCGAACTGCAGCTATGTGCGTTCGTCGATCGCGACGAACGCGCCAGCGCCGCACTGCAGGCGACCCATACGGTCCCAAGCTTCCCGACCCTTGAGGCGCTCTGGCAAGCCGGCCTTCGCCCGGCGGCGGCGCTCGTGCTCACGCCCCCCGACACCCACGAAGCGCTGTCCACGTGGTTGCTCCAGCACGGGGTGCACGTGCTCTGCGAGAAGCCGCTCGCACCATCGATCGCCGCCGCCGAGCGTATGCTGGCGACCGCCCGAGCCAGCCAGCGACGCCTCATGATGGGCAGCAAGTTCCGCTACACGGCGGACGTCTACAAAGCCCACCAGCTGCTCGACAGCGGTTTCTGTGGCGAAACCGTGCTCTACGAGAACGTGTTCTGCTCGCACGTCGACATGACGCAGCGGTGGAACGCGGTTGCCGCGCACAGCGGCGGCGGCGTGCTCGTCGACAACGGCTGCCATTCCGTCGACCTCGCCCGTTTCCTGCTCGGCCCGATTGCGCGCGTGCAGGCACAGTTTGGCAAACGCGCCCAGCGCATCGACGTCGAGGACACCGCGCGCCTCCTGTTTACGAGCCAGAATGGCACGCTCGGCTCGATCGATCTCAGCTGGAGCATGCACAAGGAAACCCCGGCCTACGTGCGCATCCACGGCACCCGCGGCACGATCGAGATCGGCTGGCAACAATCGCGCTGCAAGGCCACGGGAACCGGCGAATGGCAGGTGTTCGGCAACGGCTACGACAAGGTCGCTGCGTTTGCGGCGCAACTCGCCAACTTCGCCGCCGTGCTCAGGGACCGGGAAGCGCCCGTGATCGACGACGCCGACGCGTTGGCCTCGGTTGTCGTGGTCGACTGCGCCTACCGTTCGCAGCGCGAAGAACGCTGGTTGCCCGTACCAACCGGGCACTAGTCTCTCGCGCGACGAAAGCACTGCCGCCACAATCCACGGCATGACCGCCCCAGCCGAACCGCGCATCCACCCGACCGCCATCGTCGAGGCCGAAGTGTCGTTCGGGACCGGCACCTCGGTCTGGGACAACGCGCATATCCGCCGCGGCGCCCGCATCGGCCACGACTGCATCCTCGGCGAGAAGACCTACGTCGCCTACGACGTGACGATCGGCAACTTCTGCAAGCTCAATGCGTGCGTCTACGTCTGCGCCGGCGTGACGATCGGCAATGGGGTCATGATCGCCGCGCACACGGTGTTCACGAACGACCTCTACCCGCGCGCCACCGATCCAGACCTACGCGGATTGCAGACCAGCGCCCCGACCGAGGCGACCCTGGAGACCCAGGTGCACGACGGCGTCACGATCGGCGCCAACTGCACCATCGGTCCAGGCCTCGAACTCGGCGAGTTCTGCATGATCGGCATGGGCAGCGTGGTCACCGCAGATGTGCCGGCCCACGCGCTCGTGCTCGGCAACCCGGCGCGCCTGCATGGCCTCGTCTGCCGCTGCGGCGCCTTGGTCTGCAAGGCCACCGCGGGCGCAGTGCCCAGCGGCGAGCATGCCTGCACCTGCGGCCGCGTGGTACGCTGGCCGCAGTAGTCGACACTCAGTTGTCGTAGGCCGTAGGAATCACGAAGTTCCACTTGTCCCAACGACTGGTGTCATTGAGCGTGCCCATGATCTGCCCGCCATAATCGAGCGAACTGGCGCGGATCGAGCTGTTGCTGGTCATCTCGGCCAGGAAATGAAGCCCGCCGATCAGGAAGGTCTGCACCCCGCCGAGGGCCGAAGAACCAAACCGTACGCCCACGCCAGGGGTATTGTCCCAGTAAGTCACGGGAATCGGCACACCCTCCGAGCTCACCGGAACGTAGTAGCGAATGCCCGACGCCACGAAGCCAAGACCCGGATCCTGGTAGTTGTGGATCCACGAGTAGTCCAGCATCGGGATCACGTCTTCGCTGATCTGGAGCAAGATAGGCTCCTCGAAGCACCGGTAAGCGCCAAGGTACCCATACAGCAAGGCCCCGTGCTGCCATGGCATGAAGAACTCATGAGCGCCTGGGAAGTGGGTGTTGTTGTAGGTGGGTTGGAACTTCAGCGCCCGGCTCGGATGCGTCTTGTTGCGCTCCACGTCGACCACTTCGTTCACGCGGCGCATCGCGTAGTCCTTCATCGTGGCGTCCTGCGTCACCTGATAGACCTGCGCCATGCCCTGCATGCACCAGCCCTCGGCGCGCGCGGCCTGGCAGTGAGCCGTCGAGTAGTCGCGGATGCGCATCAGCGCTTTCAGACTCTCACCGAGCTGACGCAGTTCTTCCTTGGCCCAGGCAGCGCCACTGATCGTCCAGTAGTCGAACAGCACATCGCAGCTCCAATGTTCATGGTCGAAGTGCTGCCAACCGTGCGCACGCGTCTGACCGGCGTTGGCGGTGCGGTAGGCTGCATACGTGTTGCTCGCGTACAGCGGACGACGACCCAACGATTCATGAGACAGGTCGCGCGAGTAGGGGCCAGGAATGATCGGCACGCCATCCCACAGCAAGAGCTTCTGCTCGGCACCGACTTCGAGCCCCCACAGGTGGTACGGCCGCAGGGCCTGTATCCACGCACACTGCTCGAGCTTCTGCAGCAGCCCAGGGTGCTGGCCTTGGATCGCATGGCCCAACTCGTCGGTCAACGGGCCGTTGCGCGGTGTACCGGTCGTTGCCGTCGCCAACAACTCGCCGTGCGTGCCCCAGGTACCGAAGTGGTTTGCATTCGCCCAGCTCTGGTATTCGGCTTCGGCGCGTCCATGGCTGTCCGTAGGACCCGCGATCGGTCCACCAAGCAGGCCGGCGGCTTCCGTGGCTTCCCAGGTTGGCTGAGTCGCAAGCGGATAGAGCGGGTGCTCCAGCATGTCCGTCGCCACCGTGCGCCAGCGCGAGATATCGAACGCGTTCGCGTTCGGCGGCTCGAAGCGCAGCAGGAAGCGGTACCGCCGCGTCTGCGCATCGTCGAGGTAGGTGTTCTGCATGACCTCGAAGGTCGTAAACCCATCGATGAGCGCACCGGCTGGCGAGATCGCCTCTTCGTCCGGCCGGTACGGTTGCGCCGCCGACATGCCCTTGCAGAGGAACTTCGCCGACATCACGTCGACGCAGCCGAGCGGGCGCAGGTTTGGATCGGTATTACCAGGCGGAATCGTGTCCGCGCCGAGGTAGTCGTTGCCGATCACCCAGTCCACGAGCATGAACGGCATGTCGCGGAACTCGGTCGCGTAGAAGGTCGAAGACAGGTAGTCGCGACCGATGCCACCAGAACCGACGACCGTATGGTAGGTGCGCCAGAGACGCGTGCGCACGAACGGCGACTCCTGCAGCACGGTGCCGTTGCCCGAGGTGACACTGCGGTAGGCCACGGAGAAGGTGTCGCGGACCTCCGCACCGAGCTGCAAGCCGCCGCCCACTTCGCTGACCCAGCTGTTCTGCGTGAAGCTCCCCGTCTGGGCCGTCTCATCGCGCGCGATGCGGTAGGTCTTCGTCTGGCCGGCATCGAGCGTGTCGGTGAACTGGGCCTGCGCGATCTTGATCGTGCCGTCGGGCCAATACTGCATCGGCATCCACGCCGTCTGGTAGCCGCTCACGATGAGGTTGGCGAGGCTCGAATAACCACCCTTGGGAAACGGCACCGAAGCGCGCACGGTCTCGGTGCGCGACGTGTTGGCCCCGTTCTCCACCGAGAACTCGAGCACGATGTCCAGCGGGTTGCCGGAGCCACCGCCGCCACCAGGACCACCACCGTTGCCCGGGTTTCCCCCACCGCCGCCCGAATTGCTGGCCTCCGTACCACCGGCACCACACGCGGCGAGGCCTAGCCCCAGCACGAGCAGCGATGCGCGGCCACCACGGAGGAACCTGCTCCAATGTTTCATAGGTGTTGTGCCGTCTGGACGACGGCTCCCCGCCGCTTCATCGGAACGCAACGAACCGCGCTGGACGGGGATGTTGAGGCATGTATCAATCTGGGCTTGGACAGGACGTTGCGGCACGCTACGTTGGCGGCTGGCCTGCCCGCGAGAGTGGCGGAATTGGCAGACGCACAGGTTTTAGGTACCTGCGGGCGCAAGCCCTTCAGGGTTCAAGTCCCTGCTCTCGCACCACACATCCGGCGGACCAACAACACGCGTGGCGGGCCTTTGGGTGGACTGGTTGTTGGCCGGCGGGCTGAAGACGGGCGGGCTGTTGACTGGCTGGTAGTTCGCAGGCTTGGTTCTCACAGAACTGGCGGACTGGCACGGTTCCTCGCTCCTACGCAGGTGGCTGGACGGATCGGCCCGTCGTACTCCACGTTTCCCCCCTGGTAACTGCAAACGCCGTTGCTAGTCTCCGTGCTCGAAACCCCCTCTCCTCCAACCCCGACCGCAACCGACTCGACCTCATGACGCACGTCATCGCCCAGCCCTGTGTCAACGTGAAGGACAAGGCCTGTGTTGACGTTTGCCCGGTGGATTGCATCCACGGTGGCGAAACCGATCCGCAGCTCTACATCAACCCCAACGACTGCATCGACTGCACGTTGTGCGTCGACGCCTGCCCCGTCAGCGCGATCTTCGCGGAAGAGGACCTGCCCGACGAGTGGAAGAGCTTCACGCAGGTGAACCGCGACCACTACAAGTCCTGACACGGTTCCAAGCCTGACCCTGGAGCGTTACAGCCGCCAGATGCGAGCGGCGGGCATTGGCGAGCAAGGCCAGGCCCGTCTGCGCAAGGCGAGGGTGCTGGTCGTGGGCGTTGGCGCCCTCGGCACCCATAGTTCGGATGCTCTGGCCCGCGCCGGTGTTGGCGCACTGGATCTCGTCGATCGCGACATCGTCGAGCAGAGTAACCTGCAGCGGCAGGTGCTGTTTACCGAGTTGGATGCCGAAGCCGGCACCCCCAAGGCCATCGCCGCCGCCGCGCGTTTGCGCGAAGTCAACCGCGAGTGCGTGGTGACCGCTCACGTCGCCAATTGCACTGCCGAGTTCCTGCGCGCACTGCCCCGCCCGGATCTGGTGCTTGACGGCACCGACAACTTCCCGACCCGCTACCTTATCAACGACTGGTGCGCCGAGCAGCGCATCCCGTGGATCTATGCCGGTGCCGTGGGCAGCGAAGGTGCCTCGATGGTGCTGCGACCGGGTGGCGCCTGCCTGCGCTGCCTGTGGCCCGAGGCCCCGGCCAACAGCGACGTCGGCAACTGCGAGACCGCCGGCATCCTGGCTCCGGCGATCGCCGCGGTGACCGCGTTCCAGGTCGCCGAAGCCTTGCGGATCCTCACGGGCAGCAGCACTCCTTCGACGCGCGGGGTCTTCACGTGCGACGTCTGGCGCGGTCACTACACGGTGATTACGCTCGCTCCCGAGTCCGCGATCGACTGCCCGGTCTGCCGGCGAGAACGATTTCCGGCGCTGACCGAGACCCAACCGTCGGCCGTCAGCCTGTGCGGCCGCGATGCGGTGCAGATCGATCCGCCGCGCCGATCGCCGGCGGACCTCGACGCCCTTGCCGCCCGCTTGCGGGGGGTGGCCACCGACGTCCTGCGCACCCCCCACCTGCTGCGCTTCCAGGCCGACGGCGTGCGTTTCAGCGTCTTCCCCGGTGGCCGCACGTTGTTGTTTGGCGTCGCCGACCCGTTGCGCGCGCGGGCCCTGTACGATCGGTGGATCGGCCTTTCGTGACTTGCCGGAGCACCGTGCAGTGATCTACCTCGACCACGCCGCGACGAGTTTCCCCAAGCCCCCCAGCGTGGTGGCGGCGATCCAACGTTGGTACCTCGAACTCGGCGTGAGCGCCGAGCGTGGGGATGGGTCGCGTTGCAGCGAAGTGCGCCGCGAGGTCGACGCGGCCCGGACCGCGCTCGGCGCACTCGCGGGGGTGCGCGGCGACCGCGTCGCGTTCACCTCGGGAGCCACCGAATCCCTCAATCTCGCGCTGCGCGCCGTGCTGCGGGACGGCGACGTGGTCCTCACCACGGCGTTCGAACACAGCTCGGTCGTGCGGCCCTTGCAGGCTCTGCAACGGCAACGCCACCTGCGCCTCGAGATCCTGCCGGCCACCTCCGGCACGCTGTCCTTGGCGGCTGCCCGCGATGCGCTCCAGAACCTGCGGCCTCGCCTGTTCGTGTTCACGCACGCGTCCAACGTAACCGGGGCCCTCTTCGACGCGCCGGCACTCTGCGAACTGGCGAGACAGGCTGGGACCATGACCCTGCTCGACGTGAGCCAGACCGCCGGCCTTACCGCCATCGACGTCGGCGCCGACCTGCTCGCCGGCAGTGCCCACAAGGCCCTGCATGGGCCTCAGGGCCTGGGTTTCCTCATCGCCCGCCCCGGGCTGGAGCTGCCGCCGCAGAAGCAGGGTGGCACCGGCAGCTCTGCTGCGGTGGCGGAACACCCCGAACATTGGCCGCAGGCCTTCGAGGCCGGCACCCCCAATTCGCCGGCGATCCTGGGCCTTGCCGCGGCGCTGCAGTGGCTGCAGGAACGTGGCATCGACAACCTGCGCAACGGAGCGCTCGCGCGCGCCGAAGAACTGGCAGCCGGTCTCCGCCGCAAGCCCGGAGTGCAGCTCTTCTGGCCTACGGGACCGCGGCTGCCCGTCGTGAGCTTCGTGCACCGCGACTTCGATCCGGCGGAACTCGGCAGCATGCTCGATGCGGCGGGGATCCACGTTCGCTCGGGTTTTCACTGCGCCCCTTGGATCCACGCGGCACTCGGCACGGCCACCGCGGGCACCGTGCGCATGAGCCCAGGCCCCGACGTCAGCGCAGACGATATTCGGCAGGCATTGGCAGCCGTGGCCGACTGAGGAAGTCCCAGAGCGGCACCGCGACGTTGAAGAACTCGTGATCCTTGTCGATTCCCGCCGGCTGGTAGAGCTTGTGGGCGCTGCGCGACGGCACGTACTTGCCACCGCGCCGACTGCCGAGCAGCATGAGATCGCGGATCAGCAGGCGTTCGTTCTCGAAGAGGCCTAGACCCGGGTGGCTCTGCCAGCGCCAGAGCGTGTCCTCAAGCGCCGTCCGCGCCGTGGCCCGCGGCAGCCGATTGTCGGCGGCGAGTCTTGCCATCGCTTCCAGCGCCTGGTCGCCAAACGGCAGCTCCGCGCGCACCTTCGCCCCGGACGCCCATTGCACGAAGAACCACTCGGGGACCTCCGGCAGCACGGCGTCGATGGGCTGCGGGGAAGGCTCTGCGAGCAGACGGACCGCCAGCGCCACCGCTATGTGCCGGCGAATCCGCACATCGTTGCCCCACTGCTGGCGTTCGGCGATGACCACTCGCGGTTCGCGCGATAGCACGTAACAGACCGCGAGACGCTGGGGGCCTTCATCGTTCAAGCCTGGCGGCGTTGCCGACAACCAGGGCTGCAACCGGTCGGCCGCGGCGGGTTCGCTCGCGAGCAACTGCAACAAACGCCAATCGGGCGGGGCGCCGTCGGGGCGCGTGTCGTTGGCGCGCGCCCGCAACAACGCCGCGGCGGCCCGCACGGGAGCATACGGGTCACTCTGCAACTCCATGACTTCGCGCGCATGCTCGAGCAGCCCCGCCAGCACCTGCGGATCTTCACTGCGATTCCGCAAGCCGCCGAGCAACGCACCGCGCCAGAACATTTCTGCGTGCCGATCAGGGGCATTGCGCGGGTTCCAGAGTTTGGTCGCCAACCCGGGTGGCACCGGCAGGCCGGCATAGACCGTCGCCGCCGCGATTCCCGCATCCTCATCCGCCGAGATCCCAGGCGCCCCCACATCGGTGCCAGGAAACCGCGCGGAAGCCAAACGTGCGGCGATGCCGAGGATTGGCTGCGTCGCCTTCGAGGGGCCCAGGCACCGGCTCCAGAATTGGGGCATCGGCCGGGTTCGGCGCGGCCCCATCGCCAGCAGGAACCCGACCAGGACCCGCTCTTCAAGCATGGTCGTCTGCGAATCGAGCCACGTGAAGAGGCGATCGTCCTCCCCAGGCCCACCCGCCAGCACGGCGGCGGCGAGCACGATGAGCCGGCGCCCGACGTTGGACTTCTTGTCCTTCACCATCTCCCAGAGCAACGGTGCCGCCGGTTGCCCGACATCCATGGCCAGCTGCCAGCCGCGCTCGAGATCCCGGTCCGCGCCGCTGAGCAGGAGGCGTTCGAATGTGACCCGGAAGTTCTCGTCGGTCGAGGTAAGCGAACCGACACCACCCGTGGCACCGACCGTTCGTTCTTGCGACAGCAACGGTTGAGCCAGGAGCAGCAGAACGCCGATAGACCCGAGCAAGTACTGCCACAGCGGCCACTGCGGCCGGCGGATCCCTCGTGGGAAGCGGTGGTGCCTGTGTGTTCGCATCGCTCCGGTAAGCATGTCCAACTCCGAAAAGGCCCTGAACAGCGAAGAAGTGGACTTCCTGCTCTCCGGAGCAGGAACCAACGAACCGCCGAAGAGCGATGGCCCGCCGGCTGTCGACGAGCAGGCCGTCACGATGCGGGGCGATCTCGAGCAGATCAACCTGTCGGACATCTTTCAGACCCTGGCGATGACCAAGATGGAGGGTGTGCTGCGCGTTAGCAACCCCCTCGAACAACGCCAGGTCTACTGCAACGACGGTTACGTGCGCATTCTCGTGCCGCCGCGCCTGGCGACGCGCCGGCTCGGCCAACGCCTCGTCCAGGCCGGTCTCTTGGAGCCCGAGCAGCTGCGCGGCGCCCTGGTCCGCCAACGCAAGGAACAGACTCCGCTCGGCGAAATTCTGGTTGCCGACGGGCTCCTGCAGCAGGAGCAGATCGACGAGATCGCCGGCATGCAGGTCAGCGGCGACCTGTTTGCCCTTTTCACGTGGCGGCACGGCACCTTCGAGTTCTGGAAGGGTGAGATCACCGATCCTGAGCTGCGGGCGCAGTTTGACGTCTGCCCGGAGTTTGAGGTCAGCAGCCTGCTGCTCGAGGTTGCGCGCCGTTCCGACGAATGGGAGAGCATCTACGGCGCGATCAGCAGCCTCGACGAAGTGCCGATGCGCCTCGCCGAGGTCGCCGAAGGCACCGAACTTGACGACGCCGGTCAGGCGCTCGTGCATGGCGCCGACGGGCGTGCCACCTACCGTCAGATCGCCGAGCAGACCACGTTGGGCCTGTTCGAAGTCGCGCGCGTCGCCCGCGACCTCGTGCGCAACGGCATTCTCGGCAGCATCAGCGATGCCGACATGGTCGCCGCAGCGGAATCCGAAGCGGAAGCGGGCCACCAGAAGAACGCCCTGATGCTGCTGCAGACGCTGCGGGATCGCCCGGGGGATCGCGAGGTCGAAACCGTGCGGGGCATGGTGACGGTGCTCAACAAGGCCGGCGAACGGCGGCTGGCGGGCAACCTCCTGCTGGAGCTGGCCCAACTGCAGAGTGATCCGGACCTGGCTCTGGCGCTGGCCCGCGAGGCGCGCGAACTGGCGCCGCACGACGCCGGTACGATCAGTTTCCTGCGCACGACGCTGATCGCGCACGTGGCGCCGGATTCGCCCGAACTCGAACAGTGCACGGTCGACCTGCTCGATGCGCTCCTCGAAGAGGATCGGCTCGACACAGCGATGGAGATCATCGCCGATGCGCGGGCCACCGGCACGATGCGCCCGCCTATCCTGCTGCGGCAGGCGCGAGCTCTGCAGAAGCAACGGAATCCCGAAGCCGCCGCGAGTGCGATGTTCGAGCTGGCGGAGATCTACGTGCAGCAAGGGGATCGCCAACGGGCGATCGAGGCCTACCAGGCCATCCTGCGCATGGATCGTTCGCGCAAGGACGTGCAGAAGCTGCTGCGCCAGATTCGGCAGACGCGCACAGGACGGATCATCCGCACGGCTGCAGCGGGTGTCTGCGTGACCTTGTTGGGCGCCATGGGCGTCGTCTTCTGGCAGCAGCGCAGTTTTGCTGCCGCCGTGCAGAACGCCAGCAGCGAGATTGCGGCCCTGTTGGTCGACGGCAACCGTGTTGGCGCCCGCGAAGCGCTGCTGCGCTGGACCGACGTGCTGGGTGATGGAGAGTCGATCGACGACCTGCGCAGCCAGGTGGACTTTGCAGATGCCGCCGAGCGGACCCGCGTGCAGAAGCTTGCGCGCAAGCAGTTGAACGAACGCCTGACGTTCGCGGCGACCACGCTTGGCAACGGCGACCTGGAAGCGGCTCTGGTCATCTACGACGATCTCTACCGCAAAGGGCAGTTCCGCGAGGAAGTCGCCGACATCGTCGGCACGCGTCTCGAAGCCGTGCTCAACGAAATCGAACAAACTGCGAAGACCATGGTCTCGCGGCTGCCCAGCGACCCGATGCGGGTGCTCGATCGCAAGGGGCTGGTCGCCAATCTCGCCGATCTGCAGACGGTCTGTCGCCCGGCCCTGCTGCGCACGTTTGAAGCCCTCGACAAAGCGCTCGCCACCAACACGCTGCCCACGTTCCTGAGCGAAACGACGCGCACCCGCCTTGCGGAGACCCTGCCGGCGCATCGGGAGATCTTCCAGAAGGCGGCGGAGCTTTCACGCGCCTACACCGAAGCGCTGCAACGCAACCAGACCGAGCGCCGACTCGATCCGCTCTTCAAGCAGGCGGTGAAACTCGAAGAAGATCACGACTTTGCCGGCGCGTTGGCCCTCTATCGAGATCTGGAACGGGAACCGACCGGCGACGCCAACCTGCGCACGCACTTCCGCGACCGCATCGCGCGCAATGCGACGATCTGCAAGCTCATGGAAGCGCTCGCCGCGGCGACCGAACGTGGCGATTTCCCCGCCGCCCAGCAGCAGTATCGGGCCCTCGTCCTTGGCTTCCCCGAGATCCCGTTCGCCACGATTGCCCGCCTGCCCCTGCGTGTCGAGAGCCTGCCCATCGGGGCCGTCGTCGAATGCAATGGCAAGGAAATCGGGCGCACGCCCTGCACGCTGTCCTACCTGCCGGCGGACGAAAACAAGGTGACGGTGTCGATGCTCGGTTTCGTGCCCGAGAAGGCCGCGATCCAGGGTGACCAGACCGGCTACCTGCGGGCCGAACTGCTGTTGCAGCCGACATTCGAGCTGAAGCACGACAACCTCGTGGAACAGCCCCCGCTGGCGGACGCCGAGCAGACGATCCTCGTCGACCGTGGCGGCTGCGTGGTCGCGCTCGATCCCATCGACGGCCATGCTCTCTGGACCTTCCGCAGCGGCGACCTGTCTGGCCTGCTCACGCGCCCCTACGCGCATGACGAGGAAGTCGTCGTCGGTTCTCTCGACGGCGAACTGCGGGCGCTCGATCGCGCCACCGGTGCGCCGCGCTGGTCCTTGCCGGACCTGCCGACCGAAACGGGCATGGCGCGCACCGGCGACTACCTGATCGTCGCGACCACCACGAGGAAACTCGTCGCGGTGGACCTCACCAAACACACGATTGCGGTCGCTGCAACGTTGCCAACCGGCGTGCGTGGCTCCGTGCAGGTTCGCGGCAGCACCGTGCTTTGCACGACCGACGACAGCCGCGTCCTGGCCTTCAGCTTGCCCAACCTGCAACCACTCTGGCAACGCGACCTGCCTGGCTGGGGCGAACTGAGCAGCACGTGCGGCGAGCAAAGCCTGTTCGTCGCCGACGAACGAGGCCACCTGGCGGCCCTCGAAGTCGATACGGGGAACGTGACCTGGCAACAGGCCCGGGAAGGTGAGACCTTCGGCGCGCCGATCCTGGACGGAGATGCCGTCCTGCTCGGGTCGGCGCAGGAGATCCGCCGGTTCGCCGCCGCGGATGGAGTGGAACGGCCCGGCATTCGCCAGACCGAAGAAGCCTGGAGTGAAGCCCCGACGAAGGTTGGCCAACGGCTGTTCTGCCCGACGCGTGATGGGTCAATCCGCGTCGTCGATCTCGCCACGTCGGTTCCGCTGTACCGCATCGAAGGTGGGAAACGCGGCGTGCGCGTGCTCGCACTCGGTGACCACGCCGTCACCGCCATGCCGGACCGCCGCCTGCTGTTCTACCGCCAGTTGCGCTGACGGCCCGCGAGCGTCGTCTATCCGACGCGACACCGTCTGGAAATCGCCACTTGAGGCCGGCTTCTCGACGCCTTGGCCACCAAGTTCCAGTGCTGTCGGCAGCAGCCGCAGCAAGGTCCTCGCTAGCCCGCAATTGCGCCGTAACAAGTCGCGCCAAATGCACTAGGAGGGCCCGTTCGGTGCCGACGGCGCAAAACCTGAGGCCGGTGCTTGCCGTGTGACCATGCAGTTCTTTTGCTGCCACATTGCGACACCATCCGCGTTGCCATCGCCCCGAACGTTTCGTGGTTTCCGTCCGCTTCTGAGAAGGAACCCCACGACTCGCTCCAGACGGACCACTCGGCATGCCGATTGCTCTTGTCGCACTGCACGGCTCCTCGCGAGTCGCTGCACACTACCCATGCGCACGATACTGCTACCCTCCCTGCTGCTCTGCTTTGGCTTCGCCGCGTGTGCGGATCACGCCGCTTCGGCGATCGTCGCCGACAACAACCCCCAGGCGCCGATCAACCAGCCTGACACCAAGGTGATCACGCCGACGGGCGGCTCCTCAAACTCCTCGAACGGTGGAGCGGAAGGCGGCACGGGTGAAGGTGGCACGGGTTCCGGCGGTTCGGGCTCCGGTAACGGTGGCACGGGCAACGGCGGTTCCGGTAGCGAAACCGGCGGTGAAGGTGGTGGCCTCGGTTCCGGCCCCGGCTCGGGTGGTGGCCAAGGTGGCTCCCCGGTCCCCGAACCCGGCACCCTGCTGCTCGTCGGCAGTGGCCTCGCGGGCCTCGCCGGCACCGCGCTGCGCCGCCGCCAGAAGAAGCAAGCAGCTAGCTGATCGACGGGAACGCGCACGCCCCCTCCTTTGTGGGCAATTCCGAGGTGCGCGATTCGGGGGCAGGCATTCGCTGCCGCCCCGCTGCTTTCCAGGCCCCCACGTGGTCTGATGCGCCGATGAGCCGCGGCGAGACACCTGCTCCCGACCTCGAACTGCGCTCGCGCGTGCCCAAGCAGGCCCACGGCCTGCCGCTGCTCGACTACCTGCTGCAGCGCTTTCGCTACCAGGATCGCACAGCCTGGCTGCGGGAGTTCGCGGCCGGGCGCCTGCTGCTCGATGGCCGCCCCGCCGAGCCGATGCAGCGACTGCGCACGGGCGCCGAACTGCTCTACCGCAAGCAGCACCAGGAACCCGAGGTCTCGCGCGACGTGCGCGTGCTACACCGCGCACGCACCTACGCGATCGTCGAGAAGCCCGCCCACCTGCCGATGCACTCGGACGGGCCCTTCGTGCGCAACACCCTCGTGCACATCCTGCGCACCGGGGAATTCCCGCAGGCCGAACTCGTGCACCGCCTCGACCGCGAGACGAGTGGCCTGCTCGTGATCGCCCACGACAAGGTGTCGCGCAGCCACTTCGAACGGCAGTTCGCGCAGGGCCTCGTGGCGAAGGAATACCTCGCCGTCGTGCGCGGCGTGGTGCCAGAGGACTTCACGGTCGACGCGCCGATCGGTCACAGCTGCACGAGTTCGATCTCGCTGCGACGTTCGGCCGCCCCCGACGCGCTGCAGACCCAGCCGGCGCGCACGGACTTCGCGATCGAACAGCGACTTGCCGACCGCACGCTGCTGCGCTGCAAGCCGCACACGGGCCGCACGCACCAGATCCGCGTACACCTCGAACACAGAGGCTTCCCGCTGCTCGGCGACAAACTCTATGGCCGGCCCGACGCGGACTACCTCGCCTTCGTCGCGCGCGTGAAGGCCGGCGGCGATGCGCGCACGGTGGCCAGCGGTGAGCCCGATCGCCAACTGCTGCACGCCGCGGCGCTGACCTTGGAGGACCCCGAAACGGGGCAGCGCGTGCGTTTCACTTCGCCGCTGCCACCCGACGTCTTGCGCTGGCTGCCCGGTGCCTGAGGTCGGGCCTGAGGTAGGCTTGTCGACCGCCGACGCGAACCCGCCTACGGGAACATCTGCACAACGGACTGCAGCGCGACGTCGCGCACCGAGCCGTTGCGCACCACCACGCGGCCCTTCACGGGCATGCTGCCCCGTTCGGCTTCGACGATGACCTCGATGTCGTGGTCGGCTTCCACACCGACCAGGTCGGTGAGCAGATGCACGTCGTGGTAGCCGAGCTGCAGCAAGCGCGTCTCGACGAGCGCGCGCACCCGCTGTCCGGCGGATTCCGTCACCGGCAGCACCACGGGCGCCTCCGCGGTCGAATGCACGATCGTCGGGGCCGGGATCTCGACCACGGCGTGGCGCACGTCGACCGTAGCTTCGCGCAGGTCCTCGAGATCCTCGTGCAGACGGCCGAGATGCTGCTCGACGCGGTCCAGCCGCACCTTGTCAAACGACTCCGCGAGCATCCTCAGGCGCTCATCGAGACCGCGCAGCCGGTCGTCGAGCGTGCGGATCCCGGCGAGCTTCTGCAGGTGTTCTTCCAGGCGCACCATACGCAGGTGGACCAGGATGTAGCCGACCAGGATGGCGGCAAAGAACAGGCTGAACTGCAGGTCGCTCATGACCCGCCCACTCTACCGCGTGGAGCGCGCGGCGCACAGGTTCTCAGGCCTGCTTCGCCGGATAGCGCTTGTTCCACCACCAGTAGTACGGGATGCCCGTGGCGAGGATGCCGAGGCCATAGAGCGCGTTCGTTCGTTCCGATGGGTCGTACAGCAACGCCACGACGAACAGGATGGAGACGACGATGAACAGCGCCGGGGTGAACGGATATCCACTGCAACGGTAAGGCCGCGGCAGGTCCGGGCGCGACTGGCGCAGGCGATACACCGCCGCCACCGTCATCGCGTAGAAGAGGAAGCCCGCAAACACCACGAACACCGTGATGTCCTTGAAGGACTGCATGACCATGACGAGCAGCACGGCCCAGATCGCCTGCACCCAGATCGCGGTCACCGGCGTGCCCCAACGCGGGCTCACGCGTTGCAGCGCATGAGGCACCAGGCCGTCCTTGGCCATCGCGTAGAACGCGCGCGGCGACGACAGGAAGTTCGGGTTGGCCGCCCCCATCACCGAGATCGCCACGAGCAGCGTCAGGTAGTCCCCGGTGCGCGGGTTGAAGATGCGTGACACGACCAGGTACGGCACCTGCTGGTCGGCGTCCTTCGGCAGCGACCGCATCTCTTCGAACGGCACCACGTGCAGATAGATCGCGTTCACGACCGTGTAGGCAAGGATCAGCACGATCATGCCCACGATCAGACCGAGCGGCAGATTACGCTCCGGTCGTTTCAGCTCGGCGGCGTTGAACGGCAGCTGGTACCAACCTTCGTAGGCCCAGAAGATCCCTGTAAACGCCGCGATCAAGCCGGCAGTGGAGATATCGGTCTCAACGGTCTTGATCGGGATCCACGCCCCACTGTGACTGACAGCGCCGCCAGCTGCCACCAAACCGCCGACGACGATCAGGCCCAACGCCGCCACCTTGGCAAACGTGGAGGCGTTCTGAAGAATCGCGCCCAGCACTACCCCGAAGTGGTTCACGAGCGCCAGGCCGATGATCATTGCTGCCGCCGCACCGGTTACGTAGGCCGGGTGCTCCCCCTGCATGATGGCATCAATACCAAACACAGGGAGAAGGTACTTGGCGAACGCCACCGCAAGCGCGGCAACCGTGCCGCTGTTGATCACCCAGAAGAACACCCAGCCGTAGAGGAACCCGACCGTGCGCCCCCAGCCTTCGCGGAGGAACGCGTACTGGCCACCGGCTTCGGGAAACATCGCGCCGAGTTCGGCATAGGCGAACGCCCCGAACAGGCACACTAGACCGAGGCTTACCCACAACAGGTAGATCCACCCTTCGCTGGGCAGGCTCTGGGCAATCGAGAGAGGCTTCAAGAAGATGCCGGAACCAATCACCGCTCCCACGGTGATCGAGACCGCACTGGTGAGCCCGAGGCGACGCTGCAGGTGACCGGACGTCATGGCGGCGGGACGTTACCCGGCGAGGTGCGCACATGCGGGGCAAAAAGTGCGACCTCTTCGCAACGGGAAGCTACAAACAGGTCCCAACGGACCGATCCGCAGACCGGTAGAGC
>JADZDL010000494.1 GCA_020851075.1 Planctomycetota bacterium
GCACGCCTGCCGCAGAACCTCACGCAGGCCCAGCGCGACCTGTTTGGCGCGCACACGTTCGAACGCACCGACCGGCCAGCCGGCGAGGCGTTCCACCACGAGTGGCCGTAACTACTACTTCTTCGCTTCGGCCGGCGGAGGAGTAGCTGGCGGTGGAACTGGCGGCGGACTGAGCACCGGCACGGCCCCGGCAATCGCGGCCTGCGCATCCGCCAGCGCCTTCTCGAGCACCAGCACCGCCGCGAGCTTCTGCTGCAGTTCCTGCAGCTTGGGCGCCAACGCCGCGGCCTTCTCCGCCACCGCCTTCTCGGCCGCGGCAACCTCCGCATCGAGCGCGACGAGCCGCGCCTTCTGTTCGGCGAGCCTGGCATCGCGTTCGGCCAGCTGCTGCTCGAGGGCGCGCAGCGGCTCCAGCTCCTTCTGGATCGCCGCGGCCCGGGCCTTGGCGGTCTCCAGGTCCTGTTCGGCGGCCCGCAGCGGCCCGAGCTGGGTCAGCAGGCTCGCATGCATGGCCCGCGTGCGCGACGCCAGCTCGACGGCCTCGGCCTTGCCCTCGGCGATCTTGGCGCTCGATTCGCCAATCTCGTAGCGCAGCACCTCCATTTCGCGCAGCTGCCGGTCCCGACCGATCTTCACGGCATCGACCTCGCGCTGCCGGGCGGCCCGTGAGATGGTCGTTTCGCGGTCGGTAGCACAACCGACCAGCAGCCAGGGCAGCAAGAACGCCACCCCCACCCAACCCGCACGCCCGACCGGTTTCCGGCCCAGATTGCCTGTCGTGCACTTCGCCGAGGTTGGTATCATGGTCGCCCTAATTCTACGCAGAACACGGAATCCATGGAACGCACTCTCATCCTGCTCAAGCCCGACGCCGTCCAGCGCGGCCTCATCGGTCAGATCCTCGGTCGCTTCGAACAGAAGGGCCTCAAGATCGTGGCCATGAAGTTGATGAAGATCTCCCAAGAACTCGCCGCCAAGCACTACGAAGCCCACAAAGAACGCAAGTTCTACCCGGGCCTCGTCAAGTTCATGACGAGCTCGCCGGTTGTTGCCCTCGCGATCGAAGGCATCGACTCGATCAAGATCTGCCGCACGCTCATGGGTGCCACCTTCGGCGCCGATGCCGCCCCCGGCACGATCCGCGGCGACTTCGGTGTCAGCCGCAGCTACAACCTCGTGCACGGCAGCGACAGCCCCGAAGCCGCGGCGCGCGAGCTCGGCCTGTTCTTCCCCGAAGGCATCACCGACTTCGACTACGCGGCGTTTGGTTGGATCTACGATCCGATCGAAGAGCTGAAGAAGTAGGCCCCATGACGCGCCCCGCCGCGGCCCTGCGTGGTCTTTCGGCGGCCGAGCTAGCAGCGGCCGTGGCGGAACTGCAGGCGCTGCGCGGCGCCACCGTGCTCGAGGTGGTGCCGCTGGCGGGCGCTCCCGGCTGCGATGACCTGCTGCTGGTGCTGCAATTGCCCCAGCAGGCCCTGCCGCAGGCCGCGGTGGAACACGCCCGCAAGGCGTTCGTGCTGCTGGCCCCAGGTGGGCCGCGCGCGCGCGTCGGCACGACGAGCCGCCGCTGGCCGAAGGACGCGTTCTTGCGCGGCCCGACGCGCGACGCGCTGCACCGCGAACTCGCGGGTGCCACGCTGCATCATCTCGTGCAACCCGACGGCGAACGGCGCTGCACGTTCGGGTTCCGCACCGCTGCTGGCGATCGGCAGCTGCTCGTCGAGTTGTTCGGCGCGCGTGGCCTCTGGGCACTGCTCGACGCCGAAAGTCGCGTGCTGCTGCTTTCGCGCGATGTGCAGACGGCCGTGCGCACGCTGCGGCTCGGCGAACCCTATGTGCCCCCACCGGCCGCGGCGGTCGCCGTCGGCGAGATGCCTCGCGCCGAGGCCGAACCCCGCTTCGCAGCCCCCGTACTCGCCGCGATCGACGCGTATTACACCGAATACGATCTGGCCGCGGATGGCCTTCTGCTGCACGAACAGCTGCTGCGCGCGGCCAGCCGGGCGCTGCAGAAAGCGTCCCAGAAGGCGCAAGGTATCGGCGCGCAATTGGCGGATGCGGGCCGTTCGCAGGCATGGCGCCAGGATGCCGATCTCATGCTCGCGTATGCGCACACGGCCAAACGGGGCAGCAAGGCGATGACCTTTCCGGATCCTCTGACGGGCGATCCGCGCACGATCGAACTGGATCCGAGCAAACCCGTCGTCGTGCAGGCGCAGGCCTTGTACGAGAAGGCGCGCCGGCTCGACGATGGCCGCGCGATGTCCGAACAACGCCTCGCCGAAGCCACGGCGCAGGTCGCCTTGCTCGAACCTGTCGTCGCGCGCCTTCGTGGCCTCGCGCCCGAGGCCGTGGACCTGCGCGAAGCACTCGCGGCGATCCGCGTCGAGCTGCAGGGACTTTCGGTGTTGCCTCGCGAACGCCCAGCCGCCCCGGGCCGGCCAAAGAAGTCCCCCGAGCCCCGAGGCGAGACCTTCCGCCGGTTCGTGTCCGCCGAGGGGTATCCGATCCTCGTCGGGCGCAACAACGAGCAGAACGACCGGCTCACGATGCGCACCGCCAAGGGCAACGACCTGTGGCTACACGTCGGCGGCGGCCGGCCCGGCTCGCACGTCGTGATCCAATTGCCGAAGCAGAAGACCGCGAGCCGGGAGACCCTGCTCGACGCGGGCACACTCGCGGTGCACTTCAGCAAGGCGCGCGGCGAATCGCGCATCGACGTGATCTACACGCACAAGAAGCACGTGCGCAAGCCCAAGGGCCTGCCGGCGGGCGCCGTCGTGCCGTCGCAGACGAAGACCGTGACGGTACACCTCGACGAAGCGCGCTTGAAACGCCTGCTGGATTCGGCGGGTGGTGACCAGGATTGAGGCATTGCGGTAGCATGCGCGCATGGTCGAAGGCCCATTCATTCGCCGCCGGTTTGCGTTCGTAGCGATCCCGATCTTTGCGCTCACCATGGCCACGGGGCTGCGGGCACAACAACCCGCGCGGTGGATCGAAGAGCTCGGGGATCCCGAACGCAGCGAAGCCGCGGAGTGTGCTTTGGTGGCGCTCGGCGAGGCTGCCAACAAACCACTCGCGCAGCTCTTCGAAGACTGGGACACCACGGGCACACGCGCCAAGGACCGGCTGCGCGCCGCCTTGCGGGTCGTCGATCTGCTCGGGGCTACCGCCGCGCCACAAGCCGAGATCCTGTCCTCACGTGGCCAGAGTTCGCAGCCGGGCCTGCACCTTGAGTTGATCACGGCTGTCAGCAGCCTCGCTCCCCACGCGAGCCTCGGGCAATGGCACATGCTCTACCACTACGCCATGAACGATGCGCGGGGTGAGGCCAAACGCGATCTGTTCGTGGCCACGATGCGCCTTTCGGCGCGTTCGCGCCCGGCCATCAAGGACCCGGCGACCGCGCTCGCGCGGCTTGCTGACGACGAGGTGTTCGTGCGCGAATGCGCCGCCGAGTTCCTTGGTCGCGCCAAGGACACGAGCGCCATCGAACCGCTGCGGAACCGCCTGCGCGACCGCCAGAAGGCGCCCAAAGGAGCCGACCAGCTGCAGCACAATGGTTTTCCGATGCCGTTCGAAGACCAGTTCCGCCTGCGCGCCGGCATGGCGCTCATGCAGCTCGGCCCGCAGGATGGCCGCTGCGCGATCGGGTTTGGCAACGTCGCGTTGCTGCATCCGCATCGCTCCGTTCGCCTCACCGCGCTGCGCTCCATGGCGAGCTTTGGCACCGACTGTGCGGACGCGGTGCCCGAACTGCTCGCCATTGCGGAAGGCCCCGATGCGGAGCTCGCCGCCGAAGCCCTGAAGAACCTCGGCATGGCTGGCGACGCCGCCGCCAGTTCTCTGGCGCGCATCCAGGCTCTCACCAGCCACGGCAACGACCAGGTGCAGAAACGCGCGACGTCCCTCGCGCGGCGACTGCAGGCCATGGGAGCCACCGTTACACCACCTGCGCCACCAGATCCCCTGGTCCTCGAGCTCACCACGCTCGTCGCCGGGCTCAGCGACACGAGCGAGGACTTCGCAGCGGCCTCGGCGCGACTGCTCGCGAACCCCGAGCCAGGCTGGTCCCTGCTGTTCGACCGGTATCGCCACGAGAACAGGAAGAGCCCGCAGCGGCTCGTGGATCTGCTCGTCGAACTGGCCTTCGATCGCCAGCAAGAAGACCGTGATCGCCTGCGCGCCATCGTCTGCACCTCCGGCGAATCCTGGACGTCGCCCTACCTGTCGACCTATACCGGCAGCAACGCACCCGACGAGAAGATCGCGGCCCTCTACGCCAAACTGCTGGTTGGCAAGGTTGGTCCACTGGCCGAGCTCGCGAAGTTCCTTGCGCACGACAACGCGGCCGTGCGGCTGTTTGCCGCGCGCGAACTGGGCCGGCGCAGCAGCGAGGTGGCCCGAACGGAAAACGCCGCGATCTGCGACCTGCTGAAGACCGCCGCCAACACCGCCCATCCGGACAAGAGCAAGTTCCACCTCGGCCTGCATCAGGAAGCGACGCAGGAGATGCAGCTCACCACCGAGATCCAGGCGGCCGCCGCTGCCGCGTTGCTCGATTGCCCGATCGAAGCAGGGCAACGAAACGCACTGCTGCAGAAGCTCCTGGCGGGCAAAGAAGCCGCAGCCGTGATCCTCGGCATCGAACGTTGGGGCACGGCGGAGGCCACGGAGGCCCTGCAGAACGCCGCCAAGGACCCGCGCCAGCCCGTCAAACTCGCCGCCGAGCAGGCGCTCGAACGGTTGCGCGCGGGCAAGTAGTTCGCGTTCGCGGATCGTGCCCGATACGGTCCCAGCGACATGGAATGGCTCAACTGGATCCACGACCCGAGTGCCTGGGTCGCGCTGCTCACCCTCACGTTCCTTGAGGTCGTACTCGGCATCGACAACATCGTGTTCGTGTCGATCCTGACGGGTCGCCTGCCGAAGGAACAACAATCGAAAGGGCGCCGCATCGGCCTGCTCATGGCGATGGGCATGCGGATCGTGCTGTTGTTCTCGATCAGTTGGGTGATGGGCCTGCAGACGCCTTGGTTCACCGTGCTTGAGCACTCGTTCACGGGCCGTGACCTGATCCTGCTCGGCGGCGGCCTGTTCCTCATGTGGAAGAGCACGACCGAGATCCACCACAAACTCGAAGGCGCCGACGACGAAGCTGCGGGCGGCGGTGGCAAGACGAAGACGTTCGGCAGCATCCTCGCGCAGATCGCGTTGCTCGACATGGTCTTCTCGCTCGACTCCGTGATCACGGCGGTCGGCATGGCACAACACCTGCCGGTCATGGTGATCGCCGTGCTCATCTCGGTCGGCGTGATGATGGTGTTCGTCAACCCGATCTGCCGCTTCGTCGAACAGCATCCGACCGTGAAGATGCTGGCGCTGAGTTTCCTCCTGCTGATCGGCTTCACGCTCGTGAGCGAAGCGTTCCACGTGGAGATCCCGAAGGGCTACGTCTACTTCGCGATGGCGTTTTCGGTGATGGTCGAGTTCTTGAACCTGCGGCTGCGCAAAGCCGGCAAGCCCGTGAACCTGCACGGGCCTGGGCCCGAAGACCTTTGATCGGAAGGCCCTGACAGGAAAGCCTCCGGCGCTACGATCGCGGCATGCTGCGCCGCTCGATCCCCTGCCTCGCGCTTGCCCTTTCCTTCGCCGCCGCGCCGGGCGCGCAGACCGCAACGGCCCCCGAACGGCCGGACCTCGGTGCGCCGGCGGCGCTGCCGGAGGGTGCGCCGCCGCACCTGGTCCAGATCGACCGCAACGGCCTGCGCGACCACGCCTACTGGCTCGCGGATGACCTGCGCCAAGGCCGCTATACGAGCAGCAAGCAGCAACTCGCCACCGCCAAGTACGTCGCCGACCACTTCCAGAAGCTCGGTTTGAAGCCCCTGGGCGACAAGAAGGGGTTCTTGCAGACCTATCCGTTGCGGCGCGTCGGACTCGAAGCCGCGACGTCGCTGCAGTTTGGCACCCAGAAGGTCACCACGCGCTTTGCCGTGTTGCCCGCCAAGGACGACGACAAGGTCACGCTCAGCGGCAAGTTCGTGTGGTGCGGCAACGGCACGGAAGGCCAGGTTCCCGCGGGCCTGGAAGGCAAACTGCCCATTGTCGTGCTCCACAAGTTGCCCAAGGCCGAGGGTGTCGCCGGTGACCTGCGCGCGGTCAATCGTTTCCGGGATGTGACCGACAAGCTGCGCGCGCGCGGCGCGGATGCGGGCATCGTCTGCCTGCTCGACGACCAGACCGCCTACGGCAATACCCTCAACTACCACGGCCTCCTGCCCGACCACCCCAAACTGCGCAACAGCCCGGGCGGCGGCGCCAGCGGCTTTGCGATTCCGCTGTTCGTGCTCGCCGCCGAACCGAGTCGCCAGTTGTTTGCCCACCTCGGCATCGAGCTCGACGAGAACGGCGGCCCAAAAACGGCCCCCACCAACGAGAAAGCCACGGGCAAACTGTCGATCGTCATCAAGTCCGACGACAAGGCGACCGGCTGCAACGTGGTGGCCGTGCTCGAAGGCAAGGGACGCAAGGCCGAAGCCGTGGTCTTCTCCGCGCACCACGACCACATCGGCGAACGCCTCGACGGCGACGCATTCAATGGTGCCGACGACAACGCGAGTGGCACCGCGGGCCTGCTCGAGATTGCGGAGGCCTTCGCGAAGGGCGGGCCGCGCCCCGATCGTTCGATCGTGTTCCTATCCGTGAGCGGCGAAGAACTCGGCCTGTGGGGCTCGCAGTGGTATGCCGAGCACCCGACATGGCCACTCGACAAGATCGTGGCCGATATCAACATCGACATGATCGGCCGCGCACCGGGCGAGAACGGGGCGATCCAGATGCAGATCACGCCGAGCCACCAGCACGAGAAGTTCTCGTCGATCGTGCGCGACGGCGTGGCGCTTGGCGCGAAGTTTGGCATCACCTTCACGAGCGGCGACCAGTACTACGAACGCAGCGACCACTACAACTTCGCGCGCAAGGGCGTGCCCGTGGTGTTCTTCTGCGACGGCGAGCACCCGGACTATCACAAGGTCAGTGACAGCGCCGATAAACTCGCGTACCCGCACATGGAAGCGATCGCGCGCCTCGCGTTCTGGACCGGCTGGAACGTCGCCGAGGCCAAAGCCCGGCCCACCGAACTCGGCAAACAGCCGAGTTGGTAACCCAAAAGGCTAACGAGGATGACCAGCGGCCAGTTCAGCGGCCCGCCGGTTCCTGCAGCACGAGATCGTCGTCGGAGCCCCTCGTGCCATCCTGGCCAAGGCTGCGCACCTGCCAGCGCGAACTGTTCTTGCGCGGCTCGATCACGTAGTCGTGCCCCCAAGGATCCTGCTTCGGGCCGGCATACCGCGGAGCACCGTCCTTCTGCGCCGCGGCGAGATCCTGCACGCTGGCGGCCGCCGCACTTTCGGAACGCACCTCGCGACGGTAGTCGCGCGCCGCGCGCGCGAGCACGGCGAGCTCTTCCTTGCACCGCTGCCGCAGCAAGACCAGGGCGCGGTCGTACTTGACGTCGGGGCGCGGCGTACAATCCCACGCCACGAGCCATTCGTGTGCCACCTTGTGGAAACCGAGGTCCTCGACGAGGCGCTTCTCCATGTGGGCCAGGTGCGCCGCACCATAGTAGATACCGATGCGCTTCTTGCCCGCGGCCATCTCCCGCGCGAGCACCGTCAGGCACTTCTCGTTGCGCCCCACGAGCAACGTGCCACCGTCCTTGCCACCGGCGGCCATCGTCTCGATCTCCTCCATCTGCGACGCGAACGCGAGGCGCAGCATGTGCCGACCTTGCCCGGTGCGGAACGCCTTCACGAGGTCGCCGTCGAACTCGATCTCGGGCTTCTCACCGCGCTCCTGCTTCTCCCGCTGCTTCTGCATGCCCTCCGTCATCATCTGGAACATGATGCTGAGCAGGCTCTCGCCGTTCTTCTCCATGCTCGCCGAGAACTCCTGCGGCGTCATGTCGGCGTGCACGAAGTTGGGCGCCGTGTAGTCGATGACGTCGAGCTGGAAACTCAGTTCCATCGAGGTCTTCAGGCCCTTCTGCAGCAACGCCAGCGGATTGAACCCCGTCTCCCGGTCCTTGGTCGGGCGGTAGTTCTCCGGCCCGACGAGTTCGTAGAGCAGCGCGTCGCAGGTCGCGAAGCGGTCGTTCAGCGTCTCGTAGACGGCCTGGTCCGCGATGTGCACGGCGCCATACAAGGTCACCCGCACGTCGCCCTTCGCATAGGTCGTGATGGCGGTGTCGAGATGCCCACCCGCCCCTTCCTTCACGAAACGAACGAAGTCGCTCGGCGTCTTGTCGGGCGCATCGGTCAGTTCGGAAGCCTGGGCCGCTACGGCGGTCGCCAGCAGGGAGAAGGTCGCCAACCACGAGGCCAGGGTGCGCATGCGCCGATGATCGGCCATCGCCCGCACCGGGACAAGCGGCGGCCGACGGTTCGTCAAAATGCGTTCAGCGCGGCGCCACCACGGGCCAGCTCAGCACCTGGCCAGCGGCGAGCAAGCGCGGGCGAAGTTCCTCGTACCGAAGGTCCTGCACAGCACTCTCGCTGCGCAGCACGAGGTCGGCCGCAATCGCCGCGGATTGGGCGAGGACCATGAAGACGGGCTCCATGCGGATCGACCCGTACGCGATGTGGCTGCTGCTGCAACAGACCGGCACCAGCAGGTTGTCGACCTCCCCGCGCTTCGGCACCATGGCGCGGAACGAGATCCCGTACGGCTGCGGCACCTTCACCTGCACGTCGCCCTCGTTGCGCACGCTGCCATCGGCCGCCACGTACCGCTGCACGTTGTGGCTATCCATCGCGTAGGCGCCCATGCCGACCGGATCCGGATCGACCAGACGCCCCATACACTGCGCTTCGGTGACCACCCCTTCGCCGCGCAGGCGGCGCCCTTCGCGAACGTAGAGCAGCGGCGGCCAATGCCCGGTGGCCACGAACTCGTCTGCCGCGAGCCCGAAGCGCTGGAACTCGGCCTGGATCTTGGCTGGCACGCGGGCATCGTGCGCGAGCGTCCACAGCAGGCCCTGCTGGTACCGCTTGTGCGCCGCAGCAATACGTTCGCGCGTCGCGTAGTCGGCGGTCGGATAGTCGTAGTTCTGGCCGATCCAGTCCGTCGACACGGCGCCGTTGTTGTTGCTGTCGGTCTTGCGATTCGGCATGCCGACCGGGTGCCACGGTGCCAACGTGCTGCCAGCCTCGAAGTGGCGCAGCAGCAGCTCGAAGTCGCGCGGGTCATAGTCCGCGGGTTTCGGCCAGGGCACCCGGTTGCCCGGATCGTCCGTAGCGCAGATGCGGTAGCAATAGGCCTGCATGCGCGCGTCGGCCTGCCCTTCGGGGCCAGGCCCGTTCGCGTCGATGCCCGGCAACAACCCACTCGAAGCATCGCCGGGCACCACGTACGGATCGACGCGGCCCGCAAACTGGTGGAACCGCGCGTTGCCGGTCTGCACGCCGTTCAAGGTCTCCCCGTAGGTCGCATTCGCTTCGCGCCCGACGGCAAAGGAGCACCCGGCCGCGGCCAGCAGATCGCCTTCGTAGGTGCAGTCGAGGAAAACACGCGCACGCAGCAGTCTGCCGTCCTCGCAACGAATGCCCGAGACGCGCGCCCCATTCTTGTCGACGCCACCACCACCGCGATCGAGGCGCGCGACGAGCGGGGTGATGCCGCGCTCGCGCAGCATCGCCGCCAAGGTCGCCTGCGCCACACTCGGCTCGAACGTCCACGCCGCGTCGCCAGAGGCTTCGTGACCGCGGCCGCGGAACTTCGTGCGCTCTTCGCGGGTCCAGGCCGCTGGATCGTCGTAGTGCTTGCGCAAGCGGCGATAGAAATCGCGTGCCAGGCCGCCGATCGCATCCTTGTTGCCCACATCGGTGGCGCCGAGCCCCGAAGTCGTAAGCCCGCCGATCCACCCGTCACAATCGACGAGGATCACGGAATGGCCATCGTCGAGGACCTGCAACGCCGCCACCACGCCAGCGGCCGTCGCGCCGTAGACGCACACGTCCGCAACCAGCGGCGGCGATGGCACGGGCTGGAGCGCACACGCCGCACAGAGCAACCAGACCCACCAGCTGAAGATCGTTCGCATCAGGAGCCTTCCTCGCGCGGCACAAACACATAGACACTCTCGTCCTTCGGCCCGACGAAGCACGGCAGATGCAGGATGAGCTCGTACTCACGCTGCAGGGTAGGCCACAGTTCGCCGTCGTCCTTCTCCAACAACTCCGGCAGCGTGACGATCACCGCAAACAGCGCGTTCCGCCCCTTGGCGAGCTTCTGATGCCAGAGCAGGTGGTTGCGCCCACCCGGCGGATGCAGCACGACGGCCTTCGCGGCATCGAGATCGGGGCTCTCCCGTTGGCCATCCAGGTCCCACCTGGTGAGGGCATGGACCTGCACCGAGGAGTCGCTGCCGCCTGCCGCATCGGCATAGTGGTCCGGCTGCAGGTAGTAGAAGACGA
>JADZDL010000495.1 GCA_020851075.1 Planctomycetota bacterium
CAGTCTCGTCAACTACTTGCTGTTGGAGGTCCATGGCTTCCACATGACGAGAAGGGTTTTGTCGTCCTGGTGGTGAGGAACAGGCCAGTTGCGCAGTTCGGAGGCGAGCGCCCGGTTCGGATGAGGACGGCCACCGAGATCGTCGATCACCCAGGCGGCGAGTCCTGCAAGACGAGCAGGCTCTAGGTCCTCGGACACACCATCCGTCGCGAGCAACACGGCTTCACCAGCTGCCAAAGCAGCCCCCATCGTGAAGGACCAGTCAGAAAGCCTGTGGGGAGTGCCCAATGCATCGGTGCAGCCAAGGCCGCCTGAACGCGAGGGATGCACCACGATGACGCCATCGCCGTTCTTGCGAAGCAGTAGCCCGTCGCCGAGCTGGGCCATCGCCGCACGACCGTGTCGATCTTCGGCATAGAGGAGGCAAGTCGTGGCAGCAGACTCCACCGGAATGGACCCGAGGCGCAGGCGCCAGGTCACTTCCACCAGCCGGATCAGATCCTCGGCAACGCCCACAGGCGAACGACTCCACACGCGCCATGCATCGCGGGCGGCACGCGTCGCCGCGCGAGCGCCTTCTCTCGCATTGTGGCGGCTGCCCATGCCGTCGGCGACCACGGCGAGGCACGCATTCTCGCCTGGCACGGCCAGCCAAGCATCCTGGCATGGCCGTCCGTCCCGGGTGTGTGCCGGTCCTCGTACCGAGCTGGCGATCACGCGCATCACTACAGGTCCCAACCGCCGGTTGGGGTGGCGTTGGGGTTGGCACTGCGAGAACGAGTCGACACGCTCATGGTGACGAACTGGAAGAACTCGCGGATCTGGCGAGCATCGTTGCCGGTGCGCACGGACTCCTCCGAGTTGGCCAGGAACGCCTTCAGCACCTCCTGGTCGGCATCGCCACCGATCGCCATGGCCATGCGGAACGCCTTGCCGCCGCGATCGCTGCCGAGCAGCGCTTCCAGGCGCGGTTTCCACTCGTCGTTCGGTTGGCCGTCGGAGATCAGCACGATGGTCGGACGGTAGGCCCGCCCCGGAATGACCTGCTTGTCCTCAACCATCGCACGGGCGAGTTCGAATGCTGCGCCCATCGGGGTGTTGCCTTTGGCGCCAAGATCCGTCCAGGTCGCCGTTCGGGCGGGCGTCAGCGGCATGTGCAGACGCGCTTCCTCGCCAAACGTGATCACGGCAACGTTGACCTCGGCGCGCAGGTCGGCTTCGTCCTTGAACGCTTCGATCATCTCCTTCACCGCGTGGTTGAGGGCCTGGATCTTGCCGTCGCTGCTCATGCTGCCTGACACGTCTGCGAGCAGGATGACCGGCAGCGGTCGGGCATTCTGGGTCGTGAACTCCTTGAGGCGGCTCATGGTCGGTTGCTCCTTCTTCTTCTCTTGCGGGATGGCAGTCTGGGCCGGGCCTTTCGCTGGCATCACGCTCGGCTGAGTGTTCCGGTCGTTGTTGAAACGGCTGACGATGTCTTCCTGGTACTTGGCGAATCCCATGCTGCCTCCTTCAGGCTGCCTGATGGCGGCCCGCCTTGTCGCGCAGGGCTCGCGGGTTCTTGTTGCGGTAGACGGTGATCACTTCCCCACTCCGGGCGCAGACCACTTCGATACCAACCCAGCGGCTCAGATCGATGCCGAGTTCGGCGTAGTGCCGCACCTCACGCCAGCCGAGGGTGAAGAAGTCGGCGCCGCGAGTTGAACGCACCCTGCCGAAGTCGAGGGTGGCCTCGATCGCCCGCTGCGGGATTCCGCGAGTCCGCGAACGACGGAGGGCGTGGAAGGTGAGATTGAGATCGAGACCGATGTCTCTCGCGGCCTGGCCAGGGTGAGCTTGCATGGGGAGCCTCGGGGGTTGGCCCATTCTCGTGGGCGGACTCCACTCCTCAATCCAAGCAGCGTGCCAAGCGTGACGAGAAACCCGTAAGTGCTTTACAGGCAACACACAGCACTCCCTGAGGCGCCCTCCAACCGATCTTCCCATGGCCGCCTCCGGCAGGTTCATTCCGGACCCCCGGCATCCTTTTTCCCACGCCAGTTCCGCAAGGTGCGATCGCTTAGCTTTGTAAGCGAGGCCTCCGGTCGCCTCACCCGCCCTGCGAGTGACGCAACCTCCTTGCCGAACCAGACTTTGAACTCTGCGATCACCTGTTCGGGGTCTAGCTGCCCATCGGCGATCAGGTCGGGGGCGATGGCGCGGCGATCGGCAAAGGCGCGAGCCAGAGCCCTGTTGTTGGCCTCCGCTAGTCCTGGCGCACCTTCTTCGAGGGCCTGCAGCGCGTAGTCGACGGCATCGGCCACGGTCAGGGGAGCGTCATCGTCGGCTCGCGCTGCGAGGAAGCGCCAGGCCACGCGGAACAGGTCGCGCACGTTGCCTGGCAGACCACTGCCACGCAGCACCTTCACGATGTGCGCAAGATGCACATCACCGACCCGCGCGTACTTGGCATGCGCCCCCGCTCGCCGCGCCGCTTCCTCGAGCACCGCGGGCCACAGCCACTCCAACTCCTCGGGCACTTCTCGCAGCGGCGGCACGGTCAAGGTGAACGCACTGATGCGATCGAGGAAGTCCGCATCCAACTCCGTCCGCAACAAGTCCGGCGTGAGGTTGGTCGCCGTCAAGACCCTCAGGTCGGTGTGCTTGACCTCCGTGCTGCCGAGTGGTTGGTAGGCACCTTCTTCGAGGACCTTGATGAGCAGCCGCTGCAGGTCCTTGGAGATGTCGCCGATCTCGTCCAGGAAGAGGGTGTCGCCCTTTGCCCGCCCGAGCAGGCCCTCGTGGTCGCGAACTGCCCCGGTGAACGCGCCCTTGACGTAGCCGAACAGCTCGGAGCGCATGGTCTCCGCCGTGTACTGGCCGCAAGGAACTGCCGGCCATTGCGTGTCCAGCTCAGGCCGCCGGAACGGGCTGCGGACACGAATCCACGAAGCCAGGGTGGTCTTGCCGGTTCCTCGCTCCCCGAGGATCAACACCGGCACGCGGAGACCGGCCACGCGTCGCGCATCCTGGTAGAGGGCCTGCAGCCGAGGTGAGCGGAACTGGCGAGGGTCCCACAGGATGTTCGGCTGCTTGTCGGTCGACGAGGCCGGACGAGTCTCCTGCCACCGCTTGAAGAAGGTGTCGACTCCGAGCGACAGGGGCACGACTGCCGGCCTCCCGCGCCTCTCGTTGGCGCGGAACGACTGCACGGCAGTGAATGGGGCCTCGATGAACCCCGTCTCCGCCATCAACACCCACACGGTGTGCATCGCTGCGGTCCCGGGTGAAAGGTGCACAACCAGTTCCCTGCCACGAAACTGGCGTCGGATCCGTGGCAAGTTGGTGCGGAGGTACTCGTAGATGGCCGCGTGATCGGTTGGGTCTTCGTGCTCCCAGACCTGGGGGTGGAGCCGGATGCTTGGGGCGCGTTCTGCCAGCTCCTTGGCCAACTCCTCGTAGATGCGCGTGTGCATCGCCGCCTGCGGGCCACCCTGTCGGAAGACCACGAGGTCGGTGATCTTGTCGGCGTAGGAGGATGCTGGGTCCGTCAGCAGGGTCAGGGTCGGGCCCGGGACAGGCTTGCCCGGATCGCGAACGGCTCCGCCGCTGTCGATCCGTTCGAAGGGGTCGTTGCGCGTGGCGAGCCAGGTGAGAAGGACAGGACTACTCACGACTTTGAGGCTCCTTCCTCCCGTTCCTGACTCTGGCTCGCCGCTCCGATGGACTTCGCGCAATCCAACTTGCGGTGCACGAGCGACACGAGGCTGAGGATGTCGAGGGCATCCTGCTCGCCCATGGGCCAACTGATCTTCTCGGCATGGGCCGTGGGGTTGCGGAACGTGCCAAAGAGCCCCACGAGCAAGTTCATGAACCCGCGCTGCTCGCCCTTCTCCGTGTCGGTGGACAGGCTGTTGATCGCCAGCAGCGGTTGCGAGGCAGAGCCAATGCCCAAGGACTTCGTCGCGAGATCGGCCCCGTCTCCGGTGAGCCCGGAGAGCTTGCGCAGTTTGCTGGCGACGCTCTTCGTGGCTTCGAGAACGGCATGGAAGTAGTTCTCGACCAGGAGTTCTGCGCGACAGTGCAGCAGCACATCATCGTGCACTCGCCGCGCACGCAGCGAACTGCGCAGGCTGTCCGCACGCTGCTCCGCCTCCGCTAGAGTCGACGCCGAACTTGTCCGCGTGACCTTGCCGTCTTCGCCGAGAGTCAGGCCCGCGAACGCGAGCGTCACGTTCAGCTGCGACCGGAGTTCATCGAAGCGGGGCCTCTCCCCAACCCAGCGAGCGGGATTCATGGCCTTGTGGATGAAGGCCACGACGTGGTTCCCAAAATGCCGATCGTTCTGGTAGTGCACGAGCGCGTTGTAGAGGCGCTTCCACTTCGTCAGAGCCGGGTCGACGTCCGGCACCCTGCACTCCGTGAGGAAGTGGCCGATGTCAGCACCCGTGAGGCCATCGGTCGTGTCGCCAAGGACCTTGCTGATCGACTCCAACTGGGCCGCAACGAAGCAAGGGATCGTCTGAATCGCCATGCCTACTGCACCCCCAGGAATTCGTTCAGCCGCCGGCTGACGGCCAGTCGACGCTCCGCAAGGAACTGCTTGTAGGTGCCGACACCAAGAACCGCTGGCTCAGTCGGAATGCACTGCGCGTCGAAGCCAGCGCGACTCGCCTTCTCGAGCAGCGCCGGAAAGTACTGGGACGGCGGCTTGTCGCTGATCTGACGATTTGTCTTGCCACCGATGAACGCAAGGTTGGCGATGTCGTCAGCCTCACGTGCGGTGTGGCTGCCCTTGAGAACCGCCTTCGGGAAGATGTGGTGGAACTGCAATCGATGCTGCACGCCACGATGCCCCAGGGCGATCGCCAAGTTCGAGTGCCAGTCCCGCGCACCAGCAGCCCGGAAGGCGAGGAACATGGTCTTGAACAGTGCACTGCGCTGGTTGCGCCCCTCCAGCTCGTCCGGCGCGACGTCGAGACGTCCTACCTGAAGACGCAACCGATCGAGTAGCTCGCTCGCGCCACCACCCTGACGCAGGGTGGCGAGGTCCTGGTCGAGAAGGGTCTCGCTCGAGCCACGTGAGTAGCGTCCCTTGGCGTTCGCGATCAGAACCCACTGACGCAGCGCCTTGGCCTCATCTCCACCGATCTGGTAGCCCCGCTTGTGGCCGTAGTAGCCCAAGGTGACGACCAGGAACGGTGACGACAGCAGCGCTGGACTGTCGATCTCGGCGTTGCTCTTCAGGAAGTTCAGTGCGAACTCCATCCCCTCGACGCTGGCCTTCCATCCCTGCTGCAGGGTCTCGACGGGCAGGCCGCTCACCGTGAGGAACCGCGACTGACCGGTCGCGAAGGCCACGAGGTTCTTGAGGTAAATGCCCAGGTCCAGTTCGAACCCCGTCTTCGCGCAGGACTCCTGGAAGGCCTGAAAGGTCTTCAGGGCACCGCGCCACTTGGCAGTGATCTGCGCCAGCGCAAGGTCAGAACTGCGCAGCTTGGCTCCGAGCGAGTTCACGCGGACGAAGATCTCGGTCACCTCGTCGTACGAGAGCGACCGCTCCAAGATGTCCATCCGGTAGACGTACTTCCTCACCCGACGCAAGCGGGCGAGGCGCTGGCCGTATTTTTCCGCGCGCGGGTCCTCGAAGTCCGTAATGCCAGCCCGCTTCAGGAACGGTCGGTCGCTGTCGCTCTTGAAGACCTCAGTGACCTTCACCCACTGCGGCAACTGTTCGAGCTTCTTGGTCGCCACCACGAAGGTCATGCGGTCGAACCGCTTCTGCAGCTCGTCCTCGCTCGAGTCCGCCTCGTCGTCGATCAAGTCTTCGTCGTCTTCATCCTCGTCGTCGCCCTCTTCGTTGACCTCGGTCACCACGGTCGGCGCATCGGGGTGCTCGAGGTTGAACAGAAGCTCGATCGGCTTCTTGCGCCCGCGCACGCTCACCGTTTCCCCGCGGATCACCGCCGAGAGCGAAGTGAGTCGCTGCTGCCCGTCGAGCAAGAGACGGGTGCTCTGGTAGGGGTTTCCCTGCTGGGATACGGCGAAGTCCTGCAGCGGGACTTTCTCGTTCGTCTCCCAGAGCAGAATCGCGCCAGAAGGGTAGCCGCGGTAGAGCGAGTCGAGCAGGTCGCGCACGCGAGTCGACCGCCAGACGTAGCGGCGCTGCATCTCGGGGAGGCGCAGTTCACCGCGCTCGATCATTCCGACGAGTTCCTCGACCGTTGCTTCAGCTTTTCCCATGTTGGTTGATCATCCCGGTTGGATGTGACAGCGATCCCGCAAGCGTGCAATTGCGCTCGGATGACTACTCCCTCTTTGCCACAAGCACGGTAGCTACATCTGCGCCACGACGAGCCATCAGCACCGGCACTTGTGCGTCGTAGCCATGTCCCGCCAGCTCCATCTCAGACACCCCTAGTTCGAAGGAGGCTTGGACCGACCGCCCAAAGGCCAGTCCCCGATAGAACGCCGCGGCGAACTTGATGGCGGCCTCGTCGCCGATCGAGTCCGACATGCCGACGACGAAGTCGATCTCTTCGGCAATCGCATGCGCTTGATCCGCCGAGTAGCAGGCGTTCAAGACGACGACACGCACCTGATCCTTAAGAACCCGGAACAGATTCCGAAGGGGGCCGCCCCCCACCAAGGCGACCGTTCCTCGCGTCTCCCCATGGAAGACAAGCCCCTTCGCTTCGTCGCCATGCCCAGAAAAGTGGACGATGGTCGGCTGCTCCTCGAGCAAAAGCTGCTGGAGGTCACCGGGCTGAACGGCCAACCGGGGCACGAGAGAAATGGAGTCGCGCAACTCCGAAGCGCGGAGCTTCTGCTGAATCTGCCGGGCCTCATCATCGAGACGAAGTCGTTTGGTGCTCGTCGGATTCGCTGCCAAGAACACGATCTTCACGCTTTTTGTCACCTGCTTAAACTGCGACATGAGCGCTGCGGCACGTACGCCGTGAGCGCGATAGAGGTTCACCAGTTCGTCCTCAACCGCCGCAGACACACTGCCTGCGTTGGCGACCATTCGCGCATCTGCCTGGTGGAGAATCCACTCCCGCACCGGGGCAATACGGGGATCCTGCGCAACTCGCTGTAGAGCGGCAACAGCATCCGGCCCCGGAGCATCGGCGATCCACTTTACCAAGAGACCCCTGACCTCCTGCGCGTCGTCTCGGCGCCCTGGCGTGAAGGCGTCCTCGTGGTCTACGTCGTCCTTGATCGCGATGAAGTCGTAGACGATCGGAACCAAGCGGGCCAGCGTGTCCAGGTCGTGCCGAAGAGCAATTGGTGCCCTCTCGATTCCGTCGTGGATTCGATGGCAGATTTCCTCGACGAAGGCGTAGGCCTTGTCTCGCGGGGTGTCGCTCGTAAGCCTCTCGAGGAACTCGATCGCCGCAGCGCCATCTCGAACTGCCCATGTCAGCCACCATACACCGAATCGCGCACGGTCGCCTCGCGCAGCAAGGCAACGTTCCCCGACGATTGCGTCCAGACGTGTCAGGTCTAGTCCCTCCGTTGAGAGGCATACGCCTATTGCCTCCTTGAGCGCCTTCACTGACATGGGCTCGCCGCCGGTGACCAGATCCAGAACGGCGGGGGCGAAAGCCGCCTTGATCGAGCTCCCCCCATAGCTGAGCTTGGCCAAGACTCCGTGGACGTCCTCCGCCGAATTGAAGTCCGCCAAGATCGTCGGCTTCAAGGCGTCTACCACTGTGGCACCATGCGCTGACACGAGGGGCTCAAACCAATCAGGGAACCCGTTCAGCTCGTTCGCTGCGTACCGACTAGCCTTGACCACGAGACTCCCCTGCAGAGTGGCCAGGTTTAGCCCTTTGGCGAAGTCCATGGTGAGGCCCACCAGCCCGACGATGACCTCCCACGGCGTGCTGTTGCGCTCGCGCTCGTGTGGCAACGGTGGTTCGTAGGTTCGCCAGAATGCGCGCCATCCCTGCTCAGCGGCGATGGCGACCTCGTCGCCGAAGGCGTCTCGCAGGCCATCAGTCGCGGCAACGCCCCAACGATTGGTAAGCCCCTCTTCCTGTGCCTTGTGCAGAAGGAAGTAGAGCGCGTGCAGGTTCGATCCGTCACGAACCTGGTCGATCACGGCCTCAAGGCTCGCACGGTTCTCTTGCTGGCGTCGATCGCCGCGGATCTTCCAGGCGCGCTCCTGACGCGCCCATTTACCTTCCTCGGGGGATCTCCGAGGAGATCGCACCATCAGGCGCGCCAGCCGCTTCTTCAGAGCCGGTTCGGTGCTAGCGACTTGACGTAGCATGTCGAGGTGCTGCTCGTTCGCCTCTTGCGTTCTCGGCATGAATGCGAGTGCGTCAAACGCCAGCAGTCGCTCTCGCAGGTCCGGGCGCGACTTTGCATCGTTGGCGAGCCACGGAATGTCCCCGCTAGTCAGCTCGAACAGGTCATGTCGATAACCTAATTCGCAGCGACTTCTGGGCACCCGCCCCGCCTTCTGACGGTGCTCCTCGACTCGTTGCCAGAACAGCACCCTGCGAACTTCGGGGTGTCGTGCAACCGCTTCCTGCACCTGGTCAACTCCGTACCAGATTCGCATGTTGTGCTCGTTGCACCACCGAAAGAACTCAAGGACTCGCGTGACGCCCGGCGGTTGAGCTGCACCCTTAGACATTTCGTCCAAGACAGCGCCGAGCACGTGAGCAAGAGCCCGTAGCATCCAATCGCGTCCCGCAGCGACAGACGTCTTGCCTTCCTCATCCTCAACCCTGACGAGGATCAACAGCCGATCGAGAAGCTCCAGCCTGAGATCCAGATCTCCGCGCTTCGGGACGTCGAACTCCAAGGCGCCCTGCAGCAGCGTTGTGAAGTTCTTCCGCTTGCCTTCCGATCGCTCAAGCACCCGCATCAGGCCAGCGACGTCGAGCACCTCCGGATAGAGTGCACGCACGAAGGCGCCAGCGACGTCCTGCTGCCAAGTTTCAGTCGTATCCAGCAGGGTCAATAGTTGGCGCCTGTGCTCGATATCGCCAATCGCCGCCACAGCGCGCATTGCTGCGACCCTGGCGCGTCCCCTGCCGACATCCAGTGCGACCCTGACGGCATCTGGGAGACAGGCCCGGATGTTCCCGAGTTCGACGAGCTCCAGAAGGAAAGATGTCAGCTCCTCGGACAGGTCTTGCTGTGCCAGCAGAACGGCTACCGGTCCGGCAAGCGCCGGAGTCGAGAAGCGCTCGAGGCTGGCATCCTCGAAGTCGGTGAAGAGACGGCTGCGGCCCTTGTAGCACCCTGCGTAGGCATGCAGGATTTGGCTACGGTCCTTCTCGCTGAACCCACTGGGGTCACCGTGAGCGATCAACAGCGCTGGGGCCTCCTGGATCATCTCCGCTCGTAGCGCGGCATCCCACAGGCACAACCACGCCAGAACGGGGCCCAGGTGTTGGGGGACGGCTCGTTTGCCAGCCTCCTCTCGGACGAAGAGTTCTCGGACCTTCTGCAGCGGGAGCCCTGCCGTACGCAGCTCGTGCAACCAGCTCGCTGCCAGGTAGTCCTGCACTGTGCGATGGTGGAACCGCACGCGACCGTAGGTCGACTCGTCGAAGAGCCCGGTCCGGAGCAGCTCCTCGATCTCGGGTCTAGTCCAGTCCGCGAACACCTCGTTCGTATCGATCGAGGTCTGCGCTCGCTGCACGTCGACGGGATCGCCTGGCAGTGCCACCGACAGACGGCGCGTGAGCGTGGCGATCCCAGCCAACGCTCGCGCACCCTGTCGCGCCTTCTCCAACGGGAGTGTGGACTGCCGTTGGGGCGCGCGCTCGATGAGCTTTTCGGTGACGTTCTCGGCGATGAGTTCGCGAAGGGAGCCGATCCGTCGGTGCTTGGTCCAGTAGGCGCCGAGCCACTCGACGTCGAGTGGTCTCTGCACAAAGGCCTGCGCATAACCGTCAGTGACGGCGTCGATGAAGCGGTTTACGTCGCGCACACCGACGTGGGCAGCCATCAACGCGAGCGACTGCCCTTCGAGCGGTGCAATCGAGACGACTTGCAGCTCCTTCCGACTCTCCGGTGGAACGACATCTTCGACTACCGCGCGGTCGGAGTCGCGCCAGTCGCTGACCCGACAGGAGATCACCAGACGTACACGCGCCCATTGCCCCCGAAGCTCACGCTGCAGCTTCCCGAGGGCCTCTTTGAGGCTCCTCTGCTGCAACTTTGCCTCGTCCAACGAATCGAGGAAGAAGGTCGCCTCAGCACCAGACGCCAACCATGCATCCAAGAGCGGCTCCTCTGCCACCTTGAGACTTAGGCGCAATCCGTCGCGAGCGACCGAGACAATCTCGACGAAGAACGCGTACCTACCGGACTCCGCGAGGGCCACAGCCTGCCTCTGAAACTCAGTCGACTTGCCGGTGCCCGCCTCCCCAAGAACCACGAGGTAGCGATTCTCCAGGACCTTGGGCCAGGTCTTCGCACCCCCGACGGCCAGAGCCACTTGGGCCAGATCTTCAGGGTCAGTCCCCTCAGGCAGGTCGCGCACTTCGAGGAAAGTGCGGCCCAGGTCGATGCTGTTGGCGCTCAAGCCTGCCTCCTCCCGCTGCGGTCGATGCGCCTGACCATCGATCCCACTACCGTCTTCGGCGTGTCCACCGTCACAAACGCCGCCCCGTCACCGACGTACTGTGACCATCTCAAGGCGTACTGATCACGCGTCAGCAGGTGGATATCGTCAGTCTCTCCCATATCACCAGCATCCAAACCAACGCCAAGGGACACGCCACCAAGGTCCGTCAAGACGTATCGATTGTGCAGAAGGTCTCCGCCTTCCTTCTGCTTCCAGCGAACAAAGTCCACCGTGACACCACTCGGAAGCCGCGCGGCCATCTTCATCGCTTCCATTTCAAAGAACTGGAGAGTGCTCTTGCCGAGGCAGTGCACCCGAACCACTTCAGGCACAACCTGGTTGTCGGCCAAGACACACATCAGGGCTTCGAGCACCTTTCGATGCCTTGCGTTCTCCGGCCCAAAGTGCGGATCAACCAGATGCACGACACGGCAGTTGACGAG
>JADZDL010000496.1 GCA_020851075.1 Planctomycetota bacterium
GCCTCGAGTTCACGGCGAAGGCGCGGGAGCTCGAAGGCAAGCGCGTCCGGATCCTCGGCTACATGGTGAAGACGTGCCGGCACGACCATGGTCGCTTCCTGCTCACGCCGTTTCCGATCACGCTGCACGATCACGAAATGGGGCCTGCGGACGACCTGCCGCCGAGCACCTTGTTTGTGGACGTCCCACCGTTTCGAAGGGCGCTCAAGTACATCCCGCACGAACCCGGGTTGTTCCTGCTCACGGGCAAAAGACGCCGGGCGCCTTCGGCACGCACACGTCAAACCGCGGCGCGGGTACCGGCATCTGCGACCAGTACCTCGATGAAGCGGCGACCAGGGCGAACCTGCGCGTGCTGCTCGGTGGTGGCCGCAAGTGGTTCTTGCCGTCCGGAACGCCGGGTTCGGCGCGCAGTGCAACCAACGACTACCAGTTGCCCGCGGAGCTCGCCAACGGCTGGGGCGTCGCACCAGGCGCCATCGATCCGTCGCGCGACCTCATCAACGACTTCGTCGCGGCTGGCTTCCACTACGCGCCCGATCGCACTTCGCTGCAGACGGCTGCCGTGAACGCGCATCGCCTGCTCGGCCTGTTCGCCTACTCGAACATGAACGTCGCGCTCGACAAGATCGAAGGTCGCCGCGGCAATGCCAGTGTGGTCACGGACTTTGGCTTCCCTGATCAGCCGATGCTCGACGAGATGACGTCGGCGGCGCTGCGCGTGTTGTCGCGCGACCACGATGGCTTCGTGCTCATGGTCGAGGCCGCCAGCATCGACAAGCAGGCGCACAACATGGATACCGAGCGGTGGATCCTCGACACCATCGAGTTCGACCGCGCCATCGAAGTCTGCCATGACTTCGCGCGCTGCAACGGCGACACGGGGGTCATCGTCACGGCCGACCACGAGTGCGCTGGTGTCAACATCATCGGCGGCTCGCGGGTCACGGACGCGGATCTGGCGAATCGCGCGGCGAGCGGCGCGGGTGCGGCCCAGCTGCGCAATGGTGTCGTGGGTACTTATGACGCGGCCGGTTTCCCGCGCTACGCGATGGGCAATGATGGATACCCGATCACGACGAACGTCGATCAGCGCATGCTGATCGGTTACGCGGCGAACGCTGACCGCTACGAAGACTGGCGCACCAATCCGCAACCGCTGCGCGACAGCCAGCAGCCGTTCAACAACGTGCCGCCGCTGAGCCTCTACCCGAACCTGCCGACCAACCGCGACGTGGCGGGCAACTTCCTGGTCACCGGCCAGATCGCGGATCCGGTAGCGTCGCACACGGCGTCGGATATCCCGGTGTCGGCCGGCGGTCGCGGCTCGTCGCTGTTCACCGGTGTGATGGACAACACCGACGTGTTCTTCAAGGCGATGCAGGCCGTGCTTGGTGGCGTGGACCAGCGGGGCCGGAACCACTGAGCCGTCGTAAGGCCGGCCGGCGCTCGTAGGCCGGCCGTTCCTGCTGGCGTCTCAAGAGTTCTCCCACGACACTGCGCGTTGTGACGGAACTCCTGATCCTGCTCGCGTTGGTGCTCGGTGGCGGTGTTCTGGCCGGTGCCGAGATGGCGATCGTGACGGCTCGCCGTGGTCGGCTCGAACAACTCGCCAGCGATGGCAGTGCGCGGGCGCGCGCCGCGTTGCAGTTGCGCACCAATCCGGAGCGGTTCCTGGCTTCGGTGCAGGTCGGCATCACGCTCGTCGGTGCGATCGCGGGCGCGTTTGGCGGCACCGCGTTCGCCAGCCAGTTGGAGCCGCTGCTGCGTTGGCTGGGATGCGGAGATTCCGCACCCCAACTCGCATTTGCAGTCGTGGTCGCCGCCGTGACGTACTTGTCCGTCGTGTTTGGCGAGTTGGTTCCGAAGTCGTTGGCGCTGCGCTACGCCGACCGCTACGCGCTGGCGATTGCGCGACCGATGGTCTTGCTTGGTTGGCTGGCGCGACCTGTCGTGTGGACGTTGACTTCGAGCTCCAACGTGGTGTTGCGGTTGTTCGGCGATCGCACCAACTTCGTCGAGGCGAAGTTGACGCGCGAGGATCTCGAACACCTCGTGGAGGAAGCGTCGACGGGCGGTGGCATCGACGTGCACACGAGCGACCTCATGGAGCGGGCGCTGGAGTTCACACGGCTCAGCACGGCGGATGTGATGGTGCCGCGGCGTTTCATGAAAGCGGTGCCGCTCGATGCCGGGCCCGAACGTCTGCGCGAGGTCATGTTGGGGGCCGGCCACCGCCGCGTGCCCATCTATGACGGTCTCATCGACAACATCGTCGGTTATGTGCTGCGCGAAGATGTGCTCGCGTGCCTGTGGGAAGGGCGGTCGATCCAGATCGCCGATCTGCGCCGCGCCCCCTTCTTCGTGCCGGAGGTGATGCCTGCCCAGCGTGCCCTGCGGGAGTTGCAGGCGCGGCGGTTGCAGCTGGCCATCGTCGTCGAAGAGCACGGGGGCGTGGCGGGGATCGTGACCTTGGAGGACCTCGTCGAAGAGCTGGTCGGCGAGATCTTCCACGAACACGATGCCGCGCCGCCGCAGCCGATTCGCCGCGAGTCGGACAACAGCTGGTTGTTGCTCGGAACGGTTGGCCTGCGCGACGTCTGGCGCGAACTCGACATCGAGTTGCCGGAGCTTGGCGAGGCGCGTACGGTCGGCGGACTGCTGGTGGCCCTGGCTGGCGATCGCGTGCCGGTGGTTGGCGAACGTTTCCAAGCGGCACCGGGGGTCGAGCTCGAAGTGGTCGAAGCGTCGCTGCGGCGGGTGCGGGCCGCGCGCTTGCACCGGCGGTAGGTTTCTCTGGCTGGGTGCCGTGGCTGTCGTCGCGCCGAGGTGCTTCGCAGTAGACTGGGCAACAACCTGAGGAGCCCTCGAATGACGAGCCCCGTCCGCTTGCCAACCCTCGACGCGATGCGCGGCCTGGTGATGGCGATCATGGCCATCGACCACGTCGATAGTGTGCAGAACGCGCGGCACACTTCTGGCGATGCGGCGTGGATGGCGAGCAACGCGCCACTTTCCGCGCCGGACTTCCTCACGCGTTGGTGTACGCATTTGTGTGCGCCGACGTTCGTGTTCCTGGCGGGCGCCGGGTTGGCGTTGGCGGCCGCGAAGGCAGCGGACTCGGCCGCGCGGCGCGACTTCGATCGGCGCACGGCGATCCGCGGCGCGCTTCTTCTGTTGTTGGAGTTCACCTATCTGTCGGCGTGCTTTCGCACGGTCGAAGGATCGGTGTCGTGGGCGTTTTCGACGCTGCTGCCGGTGTTTGCGCAGGTGATCTTCGCGATTGGCATCGGCATGTTGCTGATGGTGTGGCTGCGCCGTCTGCCGCCAGCGGGTCGGCTCCTGATCGCGCTAGGTTGCGTCCTGGTTGTCGAATGGGCGAGTCAGCCTGGTCGCGAACTGCCGCTGCCCGCGATGTTGTTCGTGCAGGCTGGCTTCTGGTCCGCAAACGGAGAAGGGCTCGACGTTCTCGTGCTCTACCCGGCGCTGGCCTGGTTGCCCGTGATGCTGCTGGGCCACGTCGTCGGCGAACGGCTTGCCGCGGGCCGCTGGACGGCGCGGCATTGGCTATGGGCCGGGCTCGCGGCGTTGGCTCTCTTCGCGCTACTGCGTGGTCTCGACGGTTTTGGCAACGCGCACCTGCATCGCCGTTCGGGCTCCCTGCTCGAATGGCTGCACTGCAGTAAGTACCCGGCTAGCGCGACGTTCCTCGCCATGGAGCTCGGTCTGATGGCGTTGTTGCTGGCGTGGTGGTCGCGCTGTGGGTCCAGCCGCGTGCTGGCACCCTTGGCCGCGCTTGGCCAGGTGCCGCTCTGCTTCTACCTGCTGCACTTCCTCGTCATCGGCGTTCTCGTGGCGTTCGGCGTTTTTGTGCCGCGCGGTGGCGCCTATTGGGGCAGTTGGCTCGGTGCGTTGCTGGTGGTCGCGATCTGCTGGTGGCCGTGCATGGCCTACCGCCGGTTGCGGCGCTCCGGCCGTCATCCGTGGACGGCGTGGTTGTGAACAGCATCATCAAGTTCTGCTTCTGGACCTGAGCCAGCGCGCCTGGGCCAGGTTTGTGGATCACCTCCCGTCACAACGTTGCGTGCATTGTTCCGTGTCGCGAGTGACCCCGGTGCGTAGGCTTCCCGCGTGCTCTCCCGCGCTCGTGTCCACGAACTGCTCGAAGGCGATCGGCCCGGCGACATCGCCGGCCCCGCCGTCCGCAGGTTCCTCACCTGCCTGATCCTGCTCAATGTCGCCGCGGTCGTGCTCGAGACCGTGGCCAGCCTCGAAGCCGCTGCCGGGCCAGTGTTCACCGCGATCGAGGTCGTCTCGGTCGGCATCTTCTCGCTCGAGTATGTGCTGCGCGGGTGGGCGGCGCCCGAACAGCCCGCGTACCAGGGCCCGTTTGGCCGGCTGCGTTGGATGCGCTCGAGCGGCGCGCTGGTTGACTTGCTGGCGGTGTTGCCGTGCTGGCTGCCATGGCTCGGGCTCGATCTGCGCTCGGTGCGGTTGCTGCGGCTGTTGCGGATCCTGCGCGTGGCCAAACTCGGGCGTTATTCGCACGCTGTGCAGACCCTGCAGAACGTGTTGCGCGACAAGGCCGCCGACCTGACCTCGCTGCTGGTGATGTTGGTGGCGCTGCTCGTGGTGTGCGCGACGATCATGTTCCACTTCGAAAACGACGCCCAGCCGAACGCGTTCTCGAGCATTCCAGCGACGATGTGGTGGGGTATCGTCACGCTGACTACGATCGGCTACGGCGACATGTCGCCGGTGACACCCGCGGGGCGCGCGTTCGGCGGTCTGGTCGCGGTGCTCGGCATCGCGATGTTCGCGCTGCCCGCCGGTCTGCTCGGCGCCGCGTTCGTCGAGGAGATCGGCAAGGCGCGGCGGCCTTCTGCGGCGCCGGCAGCGCCGCCGGGAGCACCTTCCTCGCCCTGTGCGTCTTGCCCGCACTGCGGCAAGCCGGTGGGGCCCGCTGCCCCCTGAGACGCGGCGCGCGAGCCAGGCGCGGGCATGGTGGTACGCGCCATCATTAAGCGGCGCTTAATGAGCCAAACCACCGCGCCGGGGCTCAGTTCCTGGCTCAGTTCCCCATCACGACGTTGAGTGCATTGCTCAGCGTTGCGAACGACAGCAGCGAGCCGTTCGGGTCGAACACCAGCCATTGTCCGTTCAGCGACAAGCCGGCGAATGACGGGTCACTCGGGATCGCCAGCGGCGATACCGCGGTGCCGGTTGGGCTCGTCAACTGGCCTGGCTGCGAGATGATGGGCTGGCCCAGGTAGAGCCAACAATTGCCGCCTACATAGGCGTTGCCGGGCAGGAAGCTGATGTTGAGCATGGCGAACGCGTTGGGCCTGGCACTGCTAAGCCCAAACCCAAACGTCGTGTTGCCGAGTTGGGGCAGCCCCTGGGCGCTGATCTGCGGGATCAGGTTGCCGGTGCCGCGGCAACCAGTGCCGTAGGTGGCCACCGAAGCGATCGGCCCGCCGAGCGTGATGCGCCACGGTTCCTTGCCGGTGATGCCGTCGTCGCACCAGAACCACGTGTCGCTGCCGATCTCGGTGAAGGCGCCGAGGTCGACCGCGCCGGACCCAGTCCAAGGGCCGATCTTGCCCTGCTGGTGCGTGCCCGCTTGGGTGCCGTCGCTGACCCAGATCTGCAGCCCGTCCGTGCCATCGCTGCCGGCGAAGATCACACTGTTGGAGCCGCTGCGTGCCCGCAGCGTGCCGCCGAGTACGCCGTTCGGCAGGCCCGGATAGACGTCGCGCACGAGGCTCACGCTGGCGCCGTCCGTCATCCAGAGTTCGCGCCCGACGAGCCCGTCGTCGGCGGTGAAGAACGCGCGGTTGCCGACCGCGACGAGGTCCTCGATCGTGCCGTGCGAAGCGCCCGCCACGACTTCGCCGACCAGCGCGGTGCCGGCGGCCGTGCCGTCGGTGCGGTAGAGCTCTGAGCCAACACCGGGCACCGTCGCCAGGAACAGGATCGTGCCGTTCTGCAGACGCACGAGTTGCCGCGGCGTCGAGCTGTTGGTGCTCGGCGACAGTTCGACGACCTGATGCGTGCCTGCGGCCGTGCCGTCGGTCACCCAGAGTTCGCGCCCCGACGTGGGGCTGAAGGCCGAGAAGAACGCGCGGTTGCCGTCGGCCAGGAAGTTGCTGCAGTCCGACGCGGAGGTGCCGGGCCAGATGTCGAGCAGCAGCTGGGTGCCAGCCGGCGTGCCGTCGCTGATCCACAGTTCGCGACCGACGCCGGGTTGTACCATTGAGAACACCACGCGGTTGCTGCCGCAGGCGGTGAACCCGTTCGGGGACGAAGCGGCCGGCCCCGGATAGAAGTCGCCGAGCGCCACGGTGCCGGCGAGCGTGCCGTCGCTCACCATCGGTTCGAGGCCGTTGGTGCCCGTGCGCCCGGCGAACCACAGGCGCCCCAGGATGGGCGTCAGTTGCGCCGGGTCGCTGCTGGCGCTGGTGCCGGGGTTCACATCGAGCGCGACCGAGCCGGCCTGGGTGCCGTCGCTGCGCAGCAGTTCGCTGCCGACACTCGGCGCGTAGCCCGACAGGTAGGCCGTGCCGTTCATGCCGACCATTTCGTAGACGTAGTTGCCACCTGTGCCGTAGTCGAGCTCATAGGTGCCCGCACTGGTGCCGTCGCTGCGCCACAGCTCCGTGTTGCTGGTCGTCGCGCGGAATAGCACGCCGTTCGGCGTCTCGGTGAACAGCAGCGGCGAACTATCGGCATAGGTCGTGGCCAGGTCGGCAGCGAGGCCAGTGCCGGCGGTAGTGCCATCGGAGACGAACAGTTCGAGGCCCCATTGCGCCGAGTTGCCGCGATAGAAGACGCGGCCGCCGACCAGCGCGAGCTGGCTCGGAACGGTGGTCAGCGACATCGGCGCGGAGTCGGCGATCATGCGGGTGCCCGCCGCGGTGCCGTCGGAGAACCACAGTTCGGTGCCAAAGTTCGGGGTCTGCGCCGCGAACACCACGCCACCGAACGCGGCGATGGCGCCATCGGGGCTCGAACTGCCGGTGCCCGGATAGAGGTCCATGAGCAGCGCCGTGCCCGCCGGGGTGCCGTCCGTGACGTAGTACTCGTAGCCGGTCGCCGGGTGGTAGGCGGTGAACAGCGCGCGCGTGGCAGACACGGGGCGGAAGTTGTACGGCGACGAAGACGCGGTGCCCGGCTGCAGGTCGGCGAGCAGGTAGGTGCCCGCTGCCGTGCCGTCGCTGAACCACGGTTCGGTGCCGGAGCCAGTGCCCGCGTCGAGGCCGAACAGCACGCCGTTGCCGAAGGGCGTCAGGTGCTGGTAGTTCGCCGCGTTGACCCCGGGCACGAGGTCGATGACGAGCCGCGTATTTGCGAACGTGCCGTCGCTCCAGTGCAACTCGTAACCCGTGCCCTGGCCGTCATTGCTGATGTAATAGACGCCGTTTGGACTCGGCACCATCGCGAGGAGAGCGCTACTGCCGTTGCCCGGGTTCATGTCGCGCACCATCGTCGTGCCGGCCACGGTCCCGTCGCTGCGCCACAGTTCGTTGCCATTGCCCTGCGACGAAGCGGAGAAGAACAGCTGCCCGGCGGCGACCACGAGCAAGGTAGGGTTGCTACCGCCGCCGCCGGCGAACAGGTCGAGCCACCGCGCCGTGCCTGCCGGTGTGCCATCGCTGCGCCACAGTTCCCACCCGGCGGTTGTGTCGTAGGCGGCGAAGTAGGCGTGGCCCTGGTAGCCGACGAGGTCGCTCGTCGCGCCGGAGGAGACGCCGGGTTGGATATCCCGCAGCAGGATCGTGCCGGCGGCCGTGCCATCGGTGCGCCACAGCTCGGTGCCGATGCCGGGCACGTTGGCGTTGAAGAACACGTAGTTGCCGACGGCCGTGAGACGCTGCGGGCTGGAGCCGGCGTTGCCAGGGTTGATGTCCTTCAGCATCCAGGTGCCCGCCGGGGTGCCATCGGAACGCCACAGCTCACTGCCGTGTGCGGTGCTCGCCACGAAGATCGCGATGCCGTTCAGGTCGACGATCTGGCTCGGCGAACCGCTGCGCGACGAAGTTGGCGGGGCGAGGTCGCGGACGAGGGTCTGCGCCAGGAGGGGAGCCGCGCAAACTGCGAGGCTGGTGA
>JADZDL010000497.1 GCA_020851075.1 Planctomycetota bacterium
GAGGATCCCCGAGGGATCCCCCTTGGTGCAAGTTGTGGTGCAGGTTCTGCGGGCTGGATCAGCCCACAGGACTGCGGACTACCACTCGTCGCCGCCGCCGCCGCCGCCGCCGCCGTGGTCATCGCGACCACCACGACCGCCGCCACGACCACCACCGCCGCCGCCGAAGCCGCCACGGCCACCGCCGCCGCCGCCACGACCGCCGCCACCGCCACCGAAGCCGCCACGGCCACCACCGCCGCCGCCGCCGCTGTAGCCGCCGCGGCCACCGCCGCCGCCGCCACCACCGAAGCCGCCGCGGCCGCCACCGCCGCCGCCGCCACCACCACCGAAGCCACCGCGACCACCTTCCTGGCGGGGCTGGGCTTCGTTGACGCGGAGCGGACGACCGTCGACGTCAGCGCCGTTCAGCGCCTGGATCGCGCCTTGGGCATCTTGCTCGGTTGCCATTTCGACGAAAGCAAAACCACGCGAGCGACCGGTATCACGGTCGAGCATGATCTTGACGTCTGTGACCTGGCGGCCGTCCCCTTCAAAGGCGGCGCGCAGGGAATCCTCGGTGGTCTGGAAGGAGAGGTTGCCAACGTACAGTCTCGTAGCCATCGCTATCTGACGATCTCTTCACCCTTTCTCTATCGAGCAGCATCGGCGACGAAAGGGCAAAAGGCGCTGATGCACGACTCCTGTTCGCGCAGGAGTCCAACTTAAGGAAGCGCGAGGCCTGCAGGTCTTTCGGAGAGAGCCGCGCTTGCGAGTCAATCCGATAGGCGCCCGAGGAGGTCGCAGAGGGCGCGAACAATCTCTGCTGGTGCCCTCGGGCGCAAGTCGCGTGTGGAATTTCGCAACCGGACCTGATTCGATTTTTTTGTGTCAGGCGGCCGACCTTGGCCCGGCCCCAGGACCGCCCTGCAAGCCAGGAGCAGCCCCGCTGCAGATTCCGGCGCGACCGGCAAGCGGAGGGTAGCGCGCCGAAGTTCCGCTGTTATGGTGCGCGGCACCCCCACCGAACCTCAGCATGCAATACGGCTTCGTCCTCGACCAGCGCCGATGCATCGGCTGCCACGCCTGTACCGTCGCCTGCAAGTCCGAAAATGAAGTGCCGATCGGCGACTTCCGGACCTGGGTCAAATACACGGAAGTCGGCTCCTTCCCGGCAGTTAAGAGGCACTTCGCAGTGCTGCGGTGCAACCAGTGCACGGCGGCGCCCTGCGTCACGATCTGCCCCGTCACCGCCCTCAACAAGCGGCCCGACGGCATCGTCGACCTCAACAAGGACGTCTGCATCGGCTGCAAGGCCTGCATGCAGGCCTGCCCCTATGACGCGCTCTATCTGAACGAGGACACGGGCGGCGCCGAGAAGTGCCACTTCTGCGCGCATCGCGTCGAGCAGGGCCTGAAACCCGCCTGCGAAGTGGTCTGCCCCGAGACCGCGATCATCAGCGGCGACCTGCACGACCCACAGAGCCCAGTGAGTCGGATCCTCGGCGAAGTGGCGGGGGCGACCGTGCGCCGCCCGGAGCAGGGCACCGGCCCGAACGTGTTCTACCTCGGCGCGCACGAGGCCTCGCTCGAGCCGGGCACCGCGCGCGAAGAAGACATGTACCTGGGGAGCGATCGACGGCTGCCAAAGACGCCGCTGCCGGCGGAAGACGTAGCACGGTTGCAGCGCGGCGATGCGCGTGTCGCCCTCGACGTCGACCACAAAGTGCACTGGGGCTGGAAGGTCGACACCTACCTCGTGACCAAGGGCATTGCGGCCGGTGCGGCGCTGTGGGCGCCGTTCCTCGCCTTCATGCCGAACGCGCAGGGTTTTGCGCGCAACTACCTGCCCGAACTGCTGGCGCTCGTCTTCCTCGCGGTCACCAACGTGCTGCTGGTGACGGACCTGAAGCGGCCCAAGCAGTTCCTGTCGATCCTCCTGCGCCCCAACATGCGCAGCTGGCTCGTGAAGGGCGCGTGGGTGCTGATGGCCTTTGGTGGCATCACCACGGCGATCCTGCTGTCGCGCGCACTCGGTTTCGACGGCCTGGCGGAGGGCCTGCGCTGGACCAACCTCGTCGGTGGTTCGTTGGCGGCCGCCTACACGGCGTTCTTGTTTGCGCAGTGCGAAGGTCGCGATCTGTGGCAACACACGCGCGTGCTGCTGCCGCATCTGCTCGTGCAGGCGCTCTGCGTCGGTGGCGCGGCGTTGTTGCCCTTCGTGCCCGACCAGAAACTCGCGGTCGCCGTGTGCGTGCTCGCCGTCGTGCACCACGCGCTCGGCCTGCTCGAACGGTTTGGCCACCACGAGACGCACAACGCGAAGATGGCCGCGGCCTTGCTGCCCGTCGTCAAGGCCTGGCCCGGCAGCCGCCTGTCGGCGTTCCACGGCGGCATGGCGATGACCACAGCCGCAGCGCTGCTCAGCATGCTCCTCGTGCTCGGTGGTTTTGCGCACCCGGTTTCGCTCGCCCTCTGCGCGGTCGTCGCCTGGTTTGGCCTCTACCTCTACGAACACGCCTACGTGCGCGCGGGGCAACTGCCGCCGCTGTCGTGAGCATGACGGCGCCCGAACCAGCCGACTTCGAAACCGCGGTGTGCACGATGTTGCGCGCGGAATCCGTCGACCCCAGCTACCTCGCGTTCGTGCGGCGGCATCTGCACGAACCGGATGCGACCTGGCGCTGGTGCTGCGGCAGCAACTGCGATCCGTGCGTCGAACGTCTCGGCCGCGTCGTCGATCGCGCCCGCATGCTGCTCGACCCACCGGCCACACCGCAGTAGCTTCGGTGCCGATGAACGTCGTCGTAGCCGAGAAGCCGTCGGTGGCCAGGGACCTCGCCAAGGTCCTCGGCGCCACCCAGCGCCGCGAAGGTTACCTCGAAGGTAATGGCTGGCAGGTCACCTGGGCACTCGGCCACCTCGTGCAGCTGAAGACGCCCGACGAATACGACCCGGCGCTCAAACGTTGGTCGATGGACCGCCTGCCGTTCGTGCCCGAACGCGTCGAACTGCGCCCGACGGACAACCGTGGCGCGCACCAGCAGCTCGAGACCGTGGTCTCGTTGTGCCGTTCGGCCGACGAACTCGTCTGCGCGACAGACGCGGGGCGCGAAGGGGAACTGATCTTTCGCTACATCCTCGAATACGCGGGCTGCCCCGAACGCCAGCACACGCGGTTGTGGCTTAGTTCGCTCACCGAAGAAGCGATCCGCCACGGCATGCAGAACCGCAAGCCGGGCACCGCCTACCAGAACCTGCATCACGCCGCCCAGAGCCGCAGCGAAGCCGATTGGATCGTCGGCCTCAACGCGACGCGCGCGTATACGGTGCGCTACGGCGGCGGCAGCGTGCTCTGGAGCCTCGGCCGCGTGCAGACGCCTGTGCTGGCGCTGATCGCGCAGCGCGACGACGAGATTGCCGTCTTTGACGCGCGCCCATTCTGGGAACTGCGCACGCGCTACCGCGGCGCCCGCTTCCGCTACGGCGGCGAACGGTTCCGCGAGCAGGAACCCGCCCAGGTGCTGCTGCAGAAGGTCACCGGTCAGCCGCTCACGATCGACAAGCTCGAACGGCGCACGGAATCGTTGCCCCCGCCGCTGCTCTACGACCTCACGCAGCTGCAGCGCGACATGAACCTTCGCCACGGCATGTCGGCGGCGCGCACGCTCGAAGTGGCCCAGGAGCTCTACGAGAAGAAGCTGCTGACCTATCCGCGAACCGACAGCCGCCATCTGTCGATGGACATGGTCGATCCCGCGCGCACGACACTGGGCCAACTGCGGTCGTGGAACCCCGAAGCGCTGGCCGTGCTCGCCGCCTACATCAGCGGTGCCCCCGAAGGCGAACGTGGGCCGCGCGCGCGCAGCAAGCGCGTTTTTGACGACAGCAAGGTCAGCGACCACCATGCGATCATCCCGACCGGCAAGCTCGAGACCCTGGGCGGCGAAGCGCAGCAGGTCTTCGACGCGGTGGCGCTGCGCTTCGTGCAGGCCTTCCTCGGCAACCGCGTGCAGGAAGTGACGACCGCACACGCCAACTCGGCGGCGGTGCCGTTCCGCGCGCGCGGCGTCGTCGTCACCGACCGCGGCGGGAGTGCGCTCGAACCCGCGCTGCCGACCAAACGCAAGTCGCGCAAGAAAGCGAAAGCCGGCGAAGCTGCGGACGCGAGCCCGGACGCCGAGGACGACGACGACGAGACGCAGGAGCTGCCCGCGTTCACCGAAGGCGAGAGTGGCCCGCACCAACCCGAACTGCACGAAGGCAAGACCAAACCACCGCGGCCCTATACCGAGAATACGCTGCTCGCGGCGATGGAGACTTCGGGCAAAACGATCGACGACGAACAACTGCGCGAAGCGATGCGCGGCCGCGGGCTCGGCACGCCAGCGACGCGCGCTTCGATCCTCGAGACCTTGATCTCGCGCGCCTACATCCGCCGCGACAAGAAGGCGCTGCGCGTCACCGACCTCGGTCGTTATCTCATCGCGATCATCGCCGACCCGATGCTGAAGTCCGCGGAGCTCACGGGCGAGTGGGAATGGAAGCTCGGCGAGGTCGAACGCGGCCGGCTCGCGCGCGGTGCGTTCCTCGGCGAGATCCAGGACCGCATTCGTGCACTCATCTCCACAGGCCTTTCGCCGCGCCTCGACCTCACGACGCTTGGCACCTGCCCACGCTGCCACGCAGCCGTGCTCGAAGGGCGCGAAGCGTACGGCTGTTCGCGCTGGCGCGAAAACTGTGCGTTCCGCCTGCCGAAGGTCTATCGCGGGCACCGCCTGTCGCCCGAACAGGTGCGCGAACTGCTGCAGCGCGGTGTCAGCCTGCGCCCGATCCCGCTCGAAGGTGCCCCGCGCATCGTCTGCCGCACGGCGACCGGCGAACTGCTCGATCTCGTTCCCCCCAGCCGAGATGCGCAGCGTCCTGGCACCGGCAAGGGCGGCCCGCGCAAGCGTCACGCGGCCGGCTGAGGGTGGTCGTACGGCCCGGGGCTGCCCGCCCTTCACGGTATGGCGTAACATGTTGGGATGGACACGCGACCTACCATGCTTCTGGCCCAGCATGTCATGCAACGGACCGTCTTCGTGCTCCGCCCGGAAACGCAGGTTCTCGATGCGGTCGAAGAACTGCTGCACCGCGGTTTCTCCGGCGCCCCCGTCGTCGAGGGTGTTCGCCTCGTCGGGGTGTTCAGCGAGCGTGATGCGCTGACCGCGCTCGCCGCCGCGCATTACGAAGGCGAACCGCCTGGAACGGTGGCGCAGCACATGCGTGTCGACTTCGACGTCGTCGGTGCCGACACGGATCTCTATGAGCTAGCGTCGTGCTTCCGCGACAGCCCGATCCGCCGCGTGCCGGTCGTCGATCACCATCGGCGGTTGCTCGGCATCGTGTCGCGCGGGGATGTGTTGAAGGCGCTGCGGTTGTTGTATCGCAGCCGCGAGAAGACGGGGTATGAGCGGCTGCAGGATCACATGGCGCTGAAGCAGTCTGGGGCGCACGGATAGGCACTGACGTGCCGTCAGCACACTCTCGCCTCAGCCACCGACGACGCCCGTGACCGCATCCGACATCACGGCCTCGATTGCGTTGCCGGCACCGGGATCCAGGACCAGGGCTTGTTGATGAAACACCTGGCCGATGATGCCGGCCAGATTCGGGATTGGCAGGCTGTAGACCGCCTGGTGGTTTGCGCCCACAGTGCAGACCACGGCATCCTGGCTCACGAATCCGGTGCACGTCGGCATGCCGAACCCGGCTAGCGCAAGCGGCAGGGCGCCTATGCTCGAAATCGTGTTGCTCCAGCCGGTGATCAGGAACGCAGCGTCAACTGGCAGATCGAACAAGCGAACCTGCAGCGTGCCGCCGATGCGTGGAGTGTCTAGCGGGACCAGGCGAGTTGCCGGCAGAGAACCCGGGCAGCCACTGCCGAAGGTGACATAGGTGCTGGCCGGACCGACGCGCGCGACCATGTGCAGGTCCCCGCCGGCGATCTCGACGTAGCCTAGACCTGCTGGCAGAGCGGGAACGTTGCACTGTCCTTTGGAGTTGTCACCCCAGGCGAGCACCGCTCCATCGGACCGGCGAGCGATGGTGAAGTTCCTGCGGCTAGCGATCTCGACGTAGTTCAGGCCCGCCGGCAGAACTGGCACGTTGCATTGGCCATCGGCGTTGGTGCCAAAGGCGACCACCGCACCGTCGGAGCGTCGCGCGATGGAATGGTAGCTACCGCTGGCGATCCCGACGTAGCTGAGGTCGGGCGGCAAGGCTGGAACGTTGCACTCGCCGTCGCCGTTGTGGCCCCACCCGATCAACGAGCCGTCCGACCGGCGAGCGACGAAATGGTTGTCGCCGGCCGCAATCTCGACATAGGTGAGGCCAGGCGGCAAAGAGGGCACGTTCAGCTGGTTGTAGGTGTTGTTGCCCCAGGCGATCACCGAACCGTCAGAACGTCGCGCGATCGAGTCGAAATAGCCGCCGGCGACCTCGACGTACGTGAGGCCGGGCGGCAGCGGGGGCACCACGTTGCCGCCAAATGCGACCATCGAGCCGTCGGAGCGCAGCGCCAAGGTGTGGCTCCAACCAGCTGCGATTGCGACATAGGTGAGTCCCGGTGGCAGGGCAGGGACGTTGCACTGGCCAGACGAGTTCTCACCCCATGCGATCACCGAGCCGTCGGATCGCCGCGCAACCATGTGGTTCAATCCAGTCGCGATCTCGACGTACGTGAGCCCCGGTGGCAGGGAAGGCACGTTGTGCTGCGTGCGCGAGCTGGCGCCCCAAGTCACCACCGAGCCGTCGGACCGGAGTGCACTCGAATGCAGGTCACCGCCCGCGATCCCGACGTAGGTGAGTCCCGCCGGTAGGCTCGGCACATTCACTTGGCCATGGGAATTGCTTCCCCAGGCAACCACGGAACCGTCGGACCGTAGTGCGATCGAGTGGCCTCCGCCCTGGCCACCGCCGCCGCCTGCTATCTTGGTGTAGGAGAGGCCCGGCGGCAGGACTGGCACGTTGCACTCACCGGACGAGTTGTTGCCCCAGGCAATCACCGACCCGTCGGAACGCCGTGCAATGGA
>JADZDL010000498.1 GCA_020851075.1 Planctomycetota bacterium
CAAGACGGGCGTGCCGTTGGCACCGAGGCCGACCGGCACCTTGGCGAGGTCGTCGACTCCGTGCAGGTAGCCACGGCTCCGCACCATGTACTCCTGCTCAGAGCGTTCGACGACCGACCCCCCGACATCGCGATTGCTCGATTCGATCGCCGCCGCAACGGCGGTGACCGAGACACCGAACGCTCGTACCCGTTCCGGGTCGAGCAGCACCTCATATTGCTTGACGAACCCGCCGAAGCTCGCGACCTCGGAGACGCCTTCGACGGAACTGAGCGGATAGCGCAGGTAGTAGTCCTGGATCGTGCGCAGCTCGGCGAGGTCGTGGCGATCGGAGACCAGCGCGTACTGGTAGACCCACCCTACGCCCGTGGCGTCCGGGCCGAGCTTCGGCTGCACGCCGGCCGGCAGTCGGTCCCGGATCGTCGACAGGTACTCGAGCACACGGCTGCGCGCCCAGTAGATGTCGGTGCCATCCTCGAACAGCACGTAGCAGAACGACAGCTCGAACATCGACACGCCACGCACGTCCGTGGCCCCGGGCACGGCGAGCAGCGCACTGGCCAGCGGGTAGGTGACCTGATCGTCGACGACCTGCGGGTTCTGGCCCGGGTACTCGGTGACGACGATGACCTGCACATCGGACAGGTCGGGGATCGCGTCGAGCCGGACGTTCCGGTAGCCCCACAGCCCCAGCGCGAGCAGCCCCACCGTCAACATCACGACCAGTGCTCTGTGGCGCACGCTGAGTTCGAGGATGCGAGCGATCATCGACCCGCTCCCGTGTCGAGCGGCAAGCGGCTCTTCACCTCACCGCATGACGTCATGCTGAGGTCGAAGAAGTTCTTCACCTTCTCGTCGGTCTGCAGCCAATCGGCCTCGACCATCGGACAGTGCATGACGAACAGCGAAGGCCCGAAGGTCCTGCTCGGCCGGGCTGCCGCGAACAACTCGGCGAATAGCTTGCCGGCCGGAATCAAAGTCCTGCGGCGCGTGGCGACATCGGCGATGTCGGCAGGAACGGCCTTCGGCAACTCGTGCACGAGCTCGTGCAGCTCGGGCGGCGCACCGTCGTGCAACGCCTGCACGGCGGTCGAGAGGCGAACCCAGCCGTCATCGTCGTCCTTGTCGTGCAGTAGCGCGTCGGCGACCGCCAAGTAGGCGGTCAACACCGCGTCGACGCGCTGCTGGATCTCCGCGGTGAGGCGCAGGGGTTCGCGAACGGCCGGCCCCGGGCTCTCGTACAGGAGTCCCTCGCCTTGCAGCTTGCGGGTGCCTTCGCGCAACTGGCTCTCCGCGTCGATCAGCAACTGACCCGAGACGACGACGCGGTCGCCTTCCTTCACACCATCGAGCACCTCGACCATGCCTCCGTCGCCGGCTCTCCCGATGCGCAGCACGCGCGGCTCGAACTTGCCGTCTCCAAGAGCCAACCATGCGAGTTGGCGATCGCCAGTGTCCAACACGGCTTCCATGGGCACCAAGACCGCATCCGCAGCGAGTGCCAACGGCATGTGCAACCGTGCGAACATCCCCGGCCGATACGACTCGTCCTCGTTCGGCAGCATCGCGCGCACCGTGACCGTGCGCGTCGCTTCGTCGATCGCAGGCGCGATGTAGACGATCCGGCCCTTGGCCACGCGCCCGGGCAGCGCGGCGAACGACGCCTCGACCTCCATGTCGAGCCGCACGCTGCCGGCTTCGTGCTCTGGCAGTTGCGCATCGAGCCAAACCTCGGACAGATCGACGATCCGCAGCAGCGACTGGTTCATCATCGCGGGCGCACCCTCGACGATGTCTCGGCGCATGAGTCGACCGCTGACCGGGCTTTGCCAGGGGATCGTCTGTTGGGCGTGTTCTCTCGCTTGCAGTTCGTCGACCAGCGAAGCGGGTAGGTCCCAAAGCAGGAGCTTCTGTCGAGCGGCAGCGAGCAGCTCGGCGTCACCGCTCTTGCGGGCGGCGATCAGCTCCTCCTGCGCCACGATCAACTCGGCCGAGTAGAGGTCGAACAGCACGTCCCCCTTGCTGATCGCCATCCCTTCGGTGTGGGCGTGCAGCTTGTGCACGAAGCCCGGGATCTTCAGCGCGATGTCCCGCTGCCGTGCTTGCGCCTCGCGCACCGCACCGAACGCATGCACGGTCTTGGACAGCGCGCCCCTCGCGATCGTCGCCACGCGGACGCCCATGTTCTGGACGACCACCGGGTCGATCGTCAGGGCGGGTCCGGAGTCCTTGGGCACCGAGGCCAAGGGCACCAGCTCCATTCGACAGATCGGGCAAGTGCCAGGGCCATCCTGCCGCACCTGGGGGTGCATGGAACAGGTGTAGACGCTGGTCGACTTGCTCGCCCCAGCACCGGCGCGCTGCGTGCCGAACCAGTAGCCGACGCCAGCGGCCGACGACAACAAGACGAAGAAGGCCGTGGCCGGAAGGGCGGTACGAAACCAACGCATGACGGAAGCCTCTCGGCTCAGAGAAACACTGCAGGAGGGTCACCGGCAACGCGCGCAGCGCATCGCCACGAAGGCCCCGTTCGGGGCCGCCCGCACTCCTGGACTGCGTCGTCGGCGACGTCAGTACAGAGTGCTCCTACAGAGGCTCGCTACTCCCGCCAGACCGACAGCACGCCGTGCCGCCGGCGTCCCTGCCTGAAGTCGTTCCCGAATCGAATCGCCGCGCAACCAACCAGACTCGCACCTTCGGGCGGCCCAGTGATGGACGGCAACAGCCACGGCTCGTTGCTCCGGTTTGCCCCCGCCGCACTCGCCGGGTGGTGCGGTGTCGGAGCTTCCGGCGGGACCGCCGGCAGTCCTGGGTGTTCGACGCTCGCTTCGCAGCCGCAGTCCGGCACCACCTGCTTGGCGCACTCGCATGCACCCACGCAGCAGGAGCACGCATGCTCGGAGCCGGAGGTCGTCGCTTCGCGCCCCGCAGCGACACCGAACCCAAGCGCGAGCGCCAGGGCGGTGACAACGGCTGCCAAGAGGCTGCGGAACGACATCATGGACTCATCAACTCAACGAAGTATCGGCACAGTCCTTTCAGGAATCAACGCGCGGTGAGGGCCTGGAAGGTAGACAGCACCACGCTGTTCGCCGGAGGAACCACGCCGACTCCCTGCATGCCCACGCGCAACCCGATGATGGCTGGGTTGTTCGGCAGGATGTACGGCAAGGTCGCCACGCCGGACGTAGACGTCAGCACGAGTCCGTAGAGGGCTGCGGATGTCGGGTCGAGCACCAGGGTGCCGAGGCCCGGCAACGAGACCCACGGGGCGAGTTCGTTGGGCCCGATGAAGAGCCCGAACGCCTGCCCAGGCGTCCACTGTACACGCACGGTCCCGCTTGCCCCTGGCGCGAACGCGCTCGGCTGGTCGCTGATCGTCACCACGGGCAACGGCAGCATCGGCTCGTAGTCCGAGCGGGTCAGCACGCCATCACCGTCCGCGTCACCCAAGTACTCGATTGCGGTCATCATGCCGGTCGCCATGTGCTCCATGTTGTGGCAGTGCAGGAGCCAACGGCCTGGGTTGTCCATGCTGATCTGCACGGTCGCCGAGCTGCCCGGTTGCCCGTTGGGCCGAATCAGCACCGTGTCCTTCTTCGGCGGATTCGCTGTCCCGCCCGCCGTGCCCATCAACCGGAAGAAGTGGCCGTGCACGTGCATCGGGTGATACTCCGGCATCATCATACCGTTGTTCACGATCGACATCTGAACCTGCTCGCCGGCTGCGACCTGGAACGGAGTCACGTTCGGCCAAGTCTGGCCGTTGATCGTGTGAATCATTCCCGACGGCCCCATACCCATGCCGAGCGAAGCCGTGAAGGTCCGGTTCGGCGTCGGCGTGATGGGCTGCACCGGGAAGTACGACGCCAACTGCGAGTAGTTCAGCAGCGAACCCGATGCCAAGTTCGTCGGCACGAAGGTCGCCGCCGGCATCGGCCCCGTCTGGCCGGCGTACTGCACGACGGCGCGCACGACGGTGGCGTTTCGGTTCTCGATCGTCGACGCCGCGAGGCTCCAGGTCCCGGGGTTGTTGCAGTCGACGAGCACGTCCCAGCGTTCGCCGATGCCGATCGGAATAGCCTGCACGACAACCGGCTGCACGCGGTTGCCGTCGGCATGTGTGACGGTCATCGCGTGCCCGTCGAGCGCGAACACGTAGTTCGTCGTCGCCGCCACGTTGACGACACGCAAACGGAGCCGCTGCCCTAGCTGCACGCTGACGGGGTTCTGACCCGCGCTGCTCCGACCGTTCAGCAGGTGGCCCGAGAAGGCACCACCGAGCGGATTGGTCCAGTCGTCGAGGACGATCGTCTGCTCGACGTCGAAGGCAGGATCGCTGCCGGGGTTCGCAGGATCAACGATCAGCACACTGGCCAAGCCGACATCGAGCTGCATCTCGTGGCCATGCGGATGGAACCAGTAGGTGCCGGGGATCAGGTTGCTCAGGTCGTAGATGAACTCCTGGCCAGCCGCGATCGCGGGGCGGGAGATGTCCGGCACACCATCCATGCCGAGCTGGATCGGCTGGCCATGCCAGTGGATCGCCGTCGAATCGGGGAGGTTGTTCTGGAACCGGACGCGCAGAGTCTGGCCCTCCGTCACGCGCAGCGTTGGCCCGGGCATCGAGCCGTTGTAGAGCCAAGCGTTGACGCTGACGCCGGGAGCGACCTGCGTCGTGCCCGGGGCCGCGGTGAGGTTCACCTCCACGACTTGAGCACGGAGCGAGCCGGAGGCGACGAGCGCCAGGGCAAGCGCACAGGTGAGCGATGCTGACATGCGAGCGGGGTGTTGAGGAGCGAGTGTGGACATGGAGAGGTTCTGATGGAGTCGGGGGACGAGCAGGTCGCGGGCCGCGAGAGCCTTCAGGCGCGGTCCTTCATGTGCTCTCGGATGCAATCGAGGATGCCGAGCACGCTGGACCTCGCGACCCGGTAGGGTCGGCTACGCCCTTCGCTCCCCTGCACCAGAACCCCGAGCTGCCGCATCCCCTGCAGGTGCTGGCTGATCTGCGCAAGAGGGAGCCCGATGGCTTCCGCAAGCTGGGTTGGGCTTGCTTGGCCGTCGCGGATCAGGTCGAGGATCTGAAGCCGCACGGGATGCGCGACCGTACGCAGGATCGGAGCGACCGATTCGAGGACGCTCACGGGCAGCAGGGGCGGCGAGAGCTTCGGCATCCGCGAATCGTAGCATCGTCGGTTCTCTAGGTGACTAGTTCTAGAACTCTAGAAGTGTCTTCCTACGGTCAACAGCAACACGGGGCTTGCACCAGCCCCACGTCCTCTAGATGTCTTCGCAGCCACCGTTCCGTGCAGAATTCTCGGGACCCGACTTCGTGGGCCAGCGCCCGCAGCGAAGGAGCCCTTCGCCCTCGATGAGTTCGAGGCGCAAGTCGAAGACCGCGATGCGGCCCGACACGACGCGGGAATCTGCGGCACCACCCTTCCTGGCGTCCAGCACGGAGACCGCACCGGCTGGCTTCGTGGCGAGCGCGAGCTTCGCGAGTTCGGGCTGCCGGGGTAACGGGCTTTGAGTTCCCCACCTACTTTTTCTTCGGGGCCATTGCTCTGAACTTTGCTTCGATCTCTGGATGGCAGACGAAGCACTGTGAATCCGGCAACTCGTGCTTGAGACACCAATCGCCCTTCTTCTTGAAGGAGTCGATG
>JADZDL010000499.1 GCA_020851075.1 Planctomycetota bacterium
AGTGTAGATGCCCGCGCAGCCGCAATCCGATTCCTTGGCGGTGCGCGCGTGCGGAGCGCTGTCGGTGCCGAGGAAGAAACGCGGATTCTCGCCGATCGCCGCATGCACGAGGGCTTCGCGGTGGTGTTCGCGCTTCAACACGGGCAGGCAATAGGCGTGTGGTCGCAGGCCTCCCTGGAAGATCGCGTTGCGATTCCACAACAGGTGGTGCGCGGTGATCGTCGCCGCAATGTGGTGGCCTTGTTCGCGCACGAACGCCACCGCATCGGCGGTGGTCACGTGTTCGAGCACGATGCGCAGTTTGGGGAACTCGCCGACGAGTGGTGCCAGCTGGCGATCAAGGAACGCCTTCTCGCGATCAAATACATCGACGTCGCGGTCGGTGACTTCACCGTGCAGCAGCAACGGCACGCCGTGTTCTTCCATTGCCGCGAGAGCCGGCCGCGCGTGTTGCCAAGCGGTGACACCGTTCTCGGAGTTGGTCGTGGCACCTGCGGGGTAGTACTTCACCGCATGCACGAAGCCCGAGAGTTTCGCGGCGAGGATCTCTGCCGGGGGCGTCCGGTCGGTGAGATAGAGCGTCATCAACGGCTCGAACGTGAGCCCTTTCGGCAGCGCGGTCCGAATGCGGTCGCGGTAGGCCAACGCCGCCGCAACGGTGGTCACCGGCGGTTTCAGGTTGGGCATCACGATGGCGCGACCAAAACGGCGCGCGGTGTCCTGGAGCACGGCGGCGAGGGCCGCGCCGTCGCGCAGGTGAAGGTGCCAGTCGTCGGGTCGAGTGATTTGGAGCTGCATTGGCGCGAGCAGGATACCGCCACGACGTTCGCCGCTAGTGCAGAAGTTGATGCGGCCCGGGTGTTGCCCTGGGGCTGGGAGCGTCTAGGGTGACCACTTCTCCCGTCACCCGAGGAAACCGCATGCGCCGCCTGATTCTCGTTGCCGCCCTGGGGCTCGCCGCCTTGGGATTTGCCCCGAGCCTGCTATTTGCCCAGGCGCCGACTCCGCCCTTGGCGCCGTCGAGCCAGACCGACGGTCGCTATTGGCCTTCCCGCTTCGATTGGCAGCACAAGCGCCCCGCCGAAGTCGGCATGGATCCAGAGCTCGTTGCTGCTGCGGTCCAGATCGCGATCGAGAATGAGACCAAGGGTCCGCGCGACATGGACAAGTTCCTCGAGCAGAGTTTCGCTCGCGAACCCAACCATGCGCGCATCGGTCCGGTGTTCGATCGTGGGCCCGCCTGCGGCGTGATCGTGCATCGCGGCTACCTCGTCGCCGAATGGGGCGAGTGCGCACGCCCCGACATGTGCAACAGCATCACCAAGACGTTCCTGTCGACGGTGGTGGGGCTGGCCTGGCAACAAGGCCTCATCGCCGACGTGAACGATCGGGTGCGCGGTTACATGCCGGCGGGCGTGGACCTGTTTGAGTCCGAGCACAATCAGTCGATCACGTGGGATCACCTGCTGCGCCAGACGAGCGATTGGCAGGGCACGCTTTGGGGCAAGGCGGATTGGGAAGATCGGCCCGAAGGCAATGACCCGGCGAAGTGGCCCGAGCGCAAACTCTGGGCGCCAGGTTCGCGCTACAAATACAACGACACGCGCGTGAACGTGCTCGCGTTGGCGGCGCTGCAGGTGTGGCGTCGGCCGCTGCCCGAAGTCCTGCGCGAGCGCATCATGGACCCGATCGGCGCATCGTCGACGTGGCGCTGGCATGGTTACGACACTTCGTGGATCGAGCTCGACGGCAGCCGCATGCAATCGGTCAGCGGCGGCGGCCACTGGGGCGGTGGCATGTTCGTCAATGCCTATGACCTCGCGCGCTTCGGGTTGCTGTTCCTGCGCGATGGCAAGTGGAATGACCGCTACCTGATCCGGCCGCAGTGGAGCGCGATGGCGCGCACGCCGGGAGCACACAATCCCACCTACGGTTACGCCAACTGGTTCCTGAACACCGATCGTAAGCCGCTACCGGCCGCGCCAGCGACTGCGGTCCGCTTCGTCGGCAACGGCGCCAACATCGTCTACATCGACCAGGAGAACGACCTCGTCGCGGTGGTGCGCTGGATCCGCAATGACGAGGCCCTGAACGAGTTCCTGGGCAAATTGATCGCAGCCGTGGCCGTTCCGGCCGGTGCGGGGCAAGGCAAGTAAACGTGTGAAGGCACCGCCGAGCCTCTGCAAGATATGGCCGCAAAGGCCTAGCAGGCGCGATTCTCGGGCGGCTTCCTGATATAGGAGTCGCCCCCATGGCCACGACCGGTCTTCCGATTCTCGAGTTCGTCACGCGCAACTACAAGAACTTCAATTCGCGTTCGACGCGCGATGCGTTGTTCGCCTATTGGGACCACGTCCGCACGGGCGGCAAGATGTACTGGGCCGTCGCCGGCGCGATGTCTTCGGCGCAGCTCGGCATCACGCTGGCCCCGGCGATCCGCGCGGGCCTCGTGCACGGCCTGTCGGTGACCGGCGCCAACCTCGAAGAGTCGCTGTTTCGCCTGGTCGCGCACCACAGCTACAAGGACTTCCCGGACTATCGTTACTTCACGAAGAACGACGACACCAAGATCCTCGAGCAGCGAATGCGCCGTGTCACCGACACGAGCATTCCCGAGGACGAAGCGTTCCGCGCCGTGGAGAAGATCCTCGTGCCGATGTGGATCGAAGCGACCAAGAAGGGCGAACGCCGTTTCTGGCACGAGTACTTCTACGAGGTGATCCAGAAGATTGCGCCCAAGCACTACGAAGGGGATCCTGACGAGTGCTGGTTGCTCGCGGCGGCCAAGGCCAACCTGCCGATCGTCGTGCCTGGCCACGAAGACTCGACGTTTGGCAACATCTTCGCGTCGCACGTGAAGTTCGGCGAATGCAGCGCCAGCATCGTGAAGTCGGGCATCGAGTACATGGCCAACCTCTACGACGACTACAAGCAGCTGTCGAAGGGCAAGGGCATCGGCTTCTTCCAGATCGGTGGTGGCATCGCGGGCGACTTCCCGATCTGCGTCGTGCCGTCGATCAAGTACGACCTGCAGGAGCCCGTGAGGCCGTGGGCCTACTTCTGCCAGATCTCGGATTCGACGACGTCGTACGGGTCCTACTCGGGCGCCACGCCCAACGAGAAGATCACGTGGGACAAGCTCACCGAGGACACGCCGATGTTCGTCATCGAGAGTGATGCCACGATCGTCGTGCCGCTGATGCTGTCGGCGCTGCTCGAGTGCAAGCAGGACCCGAAGGCCGCCGATGCGTTGATCAAACAATCGCGCGCGGCGCAGAAGAAGACGCGCGCGCGGCGCAGCTGAGCCTGAACCTGGATCGCCCATGACGGCACTGCTCACCGCGGTCGCACTGGTGGCGTTCGCGGCGAACTCGCTGCTCTGCCGGCTCGCACTTGGTGGTGGTGGCATCGATCCCGTGTCATTCACGGCGGTGCGCCTCCTCAGTGGTGCGTTAGTGCTCTGGCTGCTCACGCGAGTCGGGGGGGAACGGAGCGGCCAGGGGGCAACCCATGGCTCCTGGTGGTCAGGATTCGCGCTGTTCGCGTATGCGGCGGCGTTCTCGTTGGCCTACGTGTCGCTGAGTGCCGGGATCGGCGCGCTGATCCTCTTTGGTGCCGTCCAGGTAACGATGCTCGGCATCGCGATGCGACGTGGCGATGCTCTGGGCAGATCGCAGATCTTCGGGCTGGTGGCCGCGCTCGGTGGGCTGGTGGTACTCGTGCTGCCGGGCATCACCGCGCCGGACCCGCTCGGCGCGGTGCTGATGACCGGCGCGGGCATCGCCTGGGGTGTCTATACGATTCGCGGCCGTGGAACGGCGACGCCAATCCGGATGACGGCCGGCAACTTCGCGCGCTCGGTTCCGTTTGCGCTCCTCTCGCTGCTTCCGGCCGCGACTTCGCTGCACACAAACATGCGTGGCCTCGGCCTTGCGATTGCATCAGGGGCACTCACATCGGGCCTTGGCTACGTTGTCTGGTACCGCGCGTTGCGAGGGCTTGCGGTCGCCGAGGCTGCTGTGCTGCAGCTGCTGGTGCCGGTGCTGGCGGCGCTCGGCGGAGTTCTGTTGCTCGGCGAGCAACTTTCGGTGCGGTTGGTTGGGGCCAGCTTGCTGATCCTCGGTGGCGTAGCGTTGGCGGCCCGCAAGCCACGTGCGGCCGTTGCGCGCTGAGTGACCAGAAGGCGGACCAGGTGTCCGGGATCTGCACGTTCTCTGGTAGCCTCTCCCGCGGTACGCCTCTTGCCTTGGTGGTGGCATCGCCGCTCCGGTGGCATTCCCGCTACGAGATCCTCCCATGCTTCGCGTCCTCAAACTCCTCCCAGTCCTGCTATTTGGTCTTGCCGCATGCAGTGGTGGGGGTGGCGGTTCCAGCTCTTCTGCCACGACGGGCGCACCGGGCTCGGTGCACGTCGTCGTGGACACGGCCGCGGGCAGTGATTCCCTCGTGCAGTTCCAGCTGGCCGCCGTCGCGTTGGAGCGCACGGATGGCACGTCGACGGGGAACCTGCTGACCAGCCCGAAGCTCGTGGTTCTCGCCGATCCGACCGGGGAGACCGACGGCTTCACGCTGCAGAACGTGCCCTCGGGCAGCTACGCGGCGGTGCATCTGCTGCTGGCGCCAGGCAGCGGCACGGCGCTCGCTTCGAGTGGTAGCACGGCTGGGGTCACCAGCGCCCTCGATCTGGCGGTTCCGATCGCCGAGAGCCTGCAGCACAGCGCCGCGGGCCGCAGCTGGCTCGTGATCGGCCACAACGGTTCGGCGCCGCCCGCCGTCGCTGGTTCGAGCGTGCACTGGGAACCACGGATGAGCGGTCGCCTCGATGGCAGCGCCCAGACGATGGGCGGACTGCGCGTCGCCCTCGTGCAGGCGCCCAATGTGCTGACCCAGGCCGCCAGCGTCGATGACGGATCGCTGCAGGTGGAGTTTGCCGCGGGCTGCCAGTTTGAGGACCACGTGAGTGGGCTCTCGGGTGGCGGGCGCGATGACTTCCTGCGCGGCATGAGTCGCGGCGACGACCTGTCGGCGGATGGCGAACTGCACCGCGATGGTCGGTTTGTCGCGAGTCGCGTGCGGCGCGGGCGCGGCAACGATGGACCACGCCTGCTCGGTCGCATCGACGAACTGCGCCCGGCGAGCTCGGCGTTCGTGATGCACGTGGTTGCCGAAGCGCGCCGCGGTGGCCGCCGCCTGCTGCCTTTGCCCGTCGACGTGCTCGTCGACGCCAGCGCCGCACGGATCCATGCCAGCGACGATCGCCGCGTGCTTGCGTTCGGGGACCTTTCGGTTGGTCAGCTCGCCAAGGTCGAATGGACCAGTCGCACGCCCAGGCAGGGTGATCTCGAACTCGTCGTGGCGCGGGAAGTCGAAGTGACCAGCGCCGGTGTGCCGATGCGCCCTGAGTATGAAGGGGCCGTGCAGAGCGTTGATCTCGGCACGCGCACGATCGTCGTGGTGCCGCGCGGCAACGATCCGATCTTCGTGCAGGGCCAGTCGGTGACGTCGGTGGACGTGCACGTCGACGCCGCGATCACGATTCACCGCCAGGGTCGCCGCGGTGCGGCTTCCGCCAACATCCTGCTCGACGCCGTGGTGGCCGGCTCCGACCGCATTTGGTGGCGCGGGGACGTGACCGGTCCTACGGCGATCGACGCGTCGTGGGTGCGCGTGCGCGACGATGACTGAGCCGGTGGAAATGCTGCTCGGCCACTTCGGTGGTCGTTTCGTGCTGAAGGAAGCCTACGCCGGCGGCGAAGGCCAGACGCTGCGC
>JADZDL010000500.1 GCA_020851075.1 Planctomycetota bacterium
AGGCTCTGCACCTGGGTTCCGGGGCCCACCTGTGGGCGAACCTGCCGACGGCCGCGAGCTACGTGCCTTCCGGGCCCTACCAGGACAGCAATGGCACCAACGCGCCGGCCGCCCCGATCACGATCACCCGAGCCGGCGTCGGCACCTACGACGTGGTGCTGCCCACGCACCTGGATGTCTTCGGCGTGCCCAATGTGGGGATCTACGGCGGCACGCCCGGTGCTGCCAGCGTCAGGGACTGGGTCAGCACGCCCGCTGGCGGTACGAGCATCCGCGTCGTGTGCACGGACACCAACTACAACCTGGCCGACCTGCGGTTCGTGCTGCAGTTCACGAGCGCCCGCCCGGCCGGTACCCTCGCGCGCAACGACGTGATCGGCGGCGGCTGCAACGGCTCGACGCTGCGCGGCATCACGCGCCCGGTGCTCGGCACCACGTGGCAGCTCGCGCTCGACAACGTGCCGCAGGGGGCCTTCCTGCCGTTCACGATCGTCGGCTTCAACAACCCAAACCCGCCGCTCGACAACCAGGGCATGCCCGGCTGCGTGCAACACGCTGACCTCCTGGCGGTCGTGATTGGCGCCAATCCGGCCTACTCCCTGAATCTGCCGAACGCGGCGTGGCTGCTCGGCCTGCCGCTGCACGTCCAGGGCGGCGCGTTCCAACCGACGCTGAACCCGCTCGGCGTCGGCGTCAGCAGCGCGATCCGCGGTGTGGTCGGCGACGTGTGATCGCGACAGGCTCGCTGCATCGGCGGCACCGCACGATGCAGCGTCCTCGACGATGCACAACTACTGGACGACAGTGCGGTGCGAAGCGCTGATCGCTCCGATCCCCATCGACGCAGCGGGATCGACGGTGACGAAGGCCGTGTAGATCGACAGACCCTGGACCGCCATCGAGTTGGGCAGCACCAGCTGGGTGGTGCCCATGCCATTGCTGTCCAGCAGGCCGAAGTAGCCGGTTGCCTGCGGTGCTCCAGCATTCAGGAGCGTGCCGTAGAACAGCGAGTCCATCGCCAGGCCAACACCTCGCCCATCCGGCAAGAGCACGCTCCCGATGCGAGCGGCCGAGGCCGCGATGTACATCGCCCCTGGCGCTGCGGGTGCGTGCAGGAAGCTGCGCAGGGTGCCGCCCATGCTCGCCGGCAGCGACGTCACCGTTGGCGCCGAGCCGGTGCGAACGGCTCGCAGGATCACTCCGGCCGAGGTGCAGGTCCAATAGACCGTATTGCCATCCATGCTCACCGCGACATCGGTGGGCTCGGGCTCGCCCATGCTGATCAGCGTGAGATCCTGGGTCATCGGCGCGAACTTCCAGATCCGGTTGCGTCCACCCATCGATCCCGGCACGCCAGGCGTCGGCACCTCGGTGAAGTAGAGGTTGCCGAGCCCGTCCGCAGCGAGCCCCGTCGGCCGTTCCAGACCACGCAGCACCGGTGCGATCGCCCCGGACTGGCCGTCGCGACGCAGGATCACACCCGCCGTTCGGCAGGTCCAATAGAGGTCGCCAGCTGGCGAGGCGGCGATGTCGACCGGTTCGGGCTCGCCCATGTTCAGGGTGCTGAGGACGCCCTGGGTAACAACCCCGACGCTGTTCATGCCGCCCATGGTGCCTGGCACGCCCGGGGTCGGCACGAAGGTCAGTGCAACTCGGCCATCGGCCATCGCGGTGATCCCCGTCGGGCTAGTCAGCATGGTGAGGAATGGCGCCACGACGCCGGCACTCTGGCGCAGCACGACGCCGGCCGAGCGGCAGGTCCAGTAGAGATCGCCATTCGCGGCGTAGGCCAGGTTGACCGGTTCTGGCTCGCCCGACGTCAACGTGGTCATCACGCCCGACGCAGCGTCAAGGGCGATGACGCGATTGCGACCGCCCATGGTGCCGGGAATCCCAGGCGTGGGCACTTCGGTGAAGAAGACCCTCCCGGCGCTGTCGGTGGCGATGCCGTGCGGATGGTCGAGCTGGGTGGCGATCGGCGCGACCTGCCAGGTCTGCGCACCGGCCGCGGCGATCAGGAATGCCGAGGAAAGCAGGGACGATACGATGTGGTTCATGAGGCTGTGTGGTGGGTAAGTGGCGTGCGGAATTCCGCACGCGAGCTAGTAAGTCCGCGATTCCGTTGAGTTCGTTGGAACTTGCGCAAGGGTTCGTTCGAACAAGCTGCACGTGAACATGGATCGCCTGTTGCGCCTCGACGCGTTGTGGAACTGGCTGCCCGCATTTCGTGCCGTGGGCGAGACCCAGCACCTGCCTTCGGCGGCAACGGCACTGCACGTCAGCCCCTCGGCCCTGTCGCGTTCGGTGCGCCTGCTGGAACAGCGACTCGGTTGCACCCTGTTTGAGCGGCGCTCGCGGTCGTTGCTCCTCACCCCGAAGGGGCGGCAGTTCTTGGACGCTGTGCGCACCGCGATGCGACAGCTTGACGACGCCGTCGAGGACCTCGACCAGAGAGAACCGCGCGGGCCGCTGCGCATCGCTAGCGTCACGGCGGTCCTTGTCGACCTCGTGGCACCTGCAGCGCGCTGGCTCGGCCAACGTTTCCCGGACCTGCATCCACAGCTGCTCACCAAGGTCGATGCGATCGTGCCTAGGCTACTGGCGGGGGAGATCGACGTCGCCTTCGTGCATCATGGCATCACCTTGCCAGGCATCCACTGCGAACGGTTGGCGCTGCTGCCGCGCAGCGTCTATTGCAGTGCCGAGCATCCTCTGTCCCGACAGCGGACGATCGCCCCGGAACAGCTCGCGGACGTTCCGTTCGTCACGGCCACCGCGGACCAGCTCGGCCAGACGCAAGATGGATGGCCCGCGGCCTGGCCCCGGCAAGTGGCGCTGCAGACTGACCAACTGACGATCGGCTTTGAGATGTGCCTTGCCGGCACCATGCTCGCGGTGCTGCCCGATCTGCTCGCCGCAAGGCGTGGTCGCTTGCATCGGCTGCCGATCGAAGGCTGCAGTGCATTGGAGCTGTTCGCGATCAGGCGCACCGGCGAGACCTCCGTCGGCAGGGCGGATGCACGCCTGATCACGGCCGTGCGCGAACGTCTGCAGGTCGAGAAACCGGTTCGGGGCGCTGAGCAGGCGGCGACTTGAGGGCGCGCACGCAGGGACCAAGATGCGACCTTCGCCGCGAGCTCCGAACGTGGAACTGCGCGCGAGCTTCGGCGACGCTGTGCACCATGCGCTCGCTGCTCCTGCTGCCCCTGCTCGCCGCCTGCGCTGCTGCGCCCGCGCAGTTCCCGCCGTCG
>JADZDL010000501.1 GCA_020851075.1 Planctomycetota bacterium
ACAGCAAGTAGTTGACGAGACTGGCGCCGTCCACGTCCTGACCCAACGCATCGGCGTTGGCGGCCAGGGGGAGGTATGGCTGGTGAGCGGTGGCCGACGCATCGTCAAGCTCCTGGATCCTGGCAGGGATGCGGAGGAGATGCGTCAACGTTTCAAAGCCGTTCGTCGGCTTGACCTGAGAGGCCTCGACGTGGCGAGGCCTCTCGCGGTACTGCGGCCACCGCATGTTGGATACGTTGCCGAGTTCCTGGGCGACATGGCGCCGATCAAGACGTTGAGGGAAGCGCCGCGTTCAGGCTTGGTGCAGTGGCACATCGACACGGGCGGGTTGCGGCGGCGATTGCGCCTCCTTGCCCATGCAGGGGAGGTGTTGCGGGACCTGCACGCGCGCGGAATCACCTATGCCGACGTCTCCGACCGAAACGTCTTCGTGTCCGCGCCGGTGCACGCCCACGAAGCCTGGCTCATCGATCTCGACAACCTGAGCAACGAGTCCTCCCTGGGGAACGCGATCTACACGCCTGGATACGGGGCGCCCGAAGTAGTTGCGCGCAACTCCGGAAACATGCCGCACACCGACGCGTGGTCCTTCGGCGTGCTCGTCTGGCAGGTTCTCACCTTGGGGCACCCGTTCGTCGGGGATGTGGTGAACGATGGTGACCCCGACTTGGAGCAGCAGGCCTTCGCTGGGGGTCTATCATGGGTCCGTCACTCCACGGACGACAGCAACCGATGTTCGACGGGCCTGCCGCCTGAAGGCGTCCTTGGCGCGAAGCTGCTCGAGGTCGCGCGACAGGCGTTCGAAGCGGGCCTGCGGGATAGGGCCGTGCGACCAAGCGTGTCGAAGTGGGTGGAGCGCCTCCATATCGCCGCCGACCAAACCGTGTTGTGCACGAGCTGTCGGGGGACCTTCTTCGTCACTGCGGAATCCTGCCCATGGTGCTCTGCTCCGCGTCCTGAGGTTCTTCCCGTGAGGATTAAGCGTTGGCAGCCGGAACACGAGTTGATGTCCAACATGCAGCCTCTGCTCCGTGGTGGTAGTTCACCCGCCGACGCATTGCATCATGGACGCAAGATGATGGCAGGCATGAGGCCGCTGCTTCAATTGCCTCTGACGGTAGAGGGCCTCACACTGCCGTGCCGTATCACGTTGCCTGACCGCGGAGCAGGGGAGCGTGACGGGCATTCGGCACGCGATGTCCACGTCGAGATCAAGCTTGTCGATCGCAACCGGGGAATCTCGGTTCGCGCCATGCCGGGATTCGAGGCCTGGGTCGCCCCAGTTTGCCAAGATGGGGCCAAGCCGGAATCGGTGATGGGGCGCGGGCGAATCGTCCCGGCGACGGGCTGGATGCTGTTCTTCGATGAACCAGGTCGGGCACAGCGCGTGGCACTGCTCGGGGGGGATTCATGAAGGTCGCCGAACTGATGGGAGGTTCCACGGCGACTCTGCGAGTGCGATGGGCGGACAGTGCTCCAGACCCGCTGCCGCTCGTTGAGGAAGAGGTCGATCTCACTCACACCGCGGGACGAACGCTACTTGCCTGGAATGGCAGTGTGCACACCGTGGTGGGGATCACGCCGCGCGATGCTCAAGAGCTGCAGTCCGTCGTTCTGAGTGGTCTGCCTTGCATCACGTATGTCGCGCAAGTGTCCAGCCACGTCGTTGTTCTCGAATCTCGGACATTCCCTCAGGAGATGGTTCTTGGGGAGGGGCTACAGCTGGGCCTTGATGACAAGGTGATGGACGACATTCGTCGTGTGCATCACGTGGGCGGAACCGTGGCCGATGTTGCCGCATGGTTGATGGATCGCCTCTGTCTGCAGCCAGCCCCCTCTATCCCGGACGGCCCAGTGCAGCACCATCGCCTTGTCGTCTCCGGCGATGTCCGTGGGCGCCTCGATGCCTTCCGTGTGCGTGGCCACCGCATCGCCGCTGACATCAAGCGAGTCGACAACAAGCTGCGGATCGACAAGGTCGTTCGCGGTGCACGCAACGACAAGTCCCGCCTCGTGCTGCTCCACGCGCCTACCGCCATCGTCGACGCGACCATCGCAGCGGAGCAGAGGAGTACCGTGCGCGCTCAGCTCTCGCAAGCAGTGGGGGAGAGTCAGAGCTACTTGCGCACATGGCAAGAGTATCACAAGGTCGAGCAAGAGAACGTGCTGCGCAGGGCCAGACTCCTTGGCGCGATCGAGTACGACCAATGTGAGCGCCGGAAGGACGGTGGCTGGTCATTCCACGTCGCAAGTGTGGACGACCTACAAGCACGGCTTGCGCAGCTGGGCGAATCCAACCGCTTCGAGATCGAGGCAGGCTCAGAGCCGCCGTCCTTCGAGGTGCTGGACGATGGCCCTAGTGGGGGGCGAACAAGGCAAGGTAGGGGCCCTCGCCTCAGCGCCACCGTCCTTCGATTGGACACGAACCGTCGAATCCTCGACCTGACGCCGCCAGATGAGGGCGAAGACCAAGCGAAGCCACCGGAAGCCGGATTCCTCTATGTGTCCATGAGGGGTGATGCAACACGACTCCGGCGACGTGAACGCGCGGAGGAGGCCCTGCGAACAGGCAACTGCGGAATTCCTCAGCTTGGCCTTCTCATGGAAGGTCGACCTGCAGGCAAGAGTGGGCGGCGGACCAGGATCAACGTGGAGTCGCCAAGACTTCGGAAGTTGATCCAGGAGGCGTTTGGATCGTCGAGGCCGACCCAGCGCCAGCTCGAAGCAATCGAGATCGCCCTCAACACCCAGGATGTCTGCTTGATACAGGGGCCACCGGGCACGGGTAAGACCCAGGTCATCACGGCGATTGCGCGGTGTCTTGCCGCACTAGCCGACGAAGGAGCCGAACTGTCTCACCGCATCCTGGTGACAGCGGCCCAGCACGATGCCCGCGACCATCTCGCCGGGCGCACGAGTGTCTTTGGCCTACCGCCTGGGACGGTTGGCCATCGTCGACGCGGCTCCGACACCGCCATCGACACGGTCCAGCAGTTTGCCAGGGACCGGATTGAGCTTCTCCGCTCCAAGTTGCGTACGACGACGGAGGGCGAGCGTCTGGCTAGGGCCCGCACTTTGGCGGTGGCATGCCGTCGGACCCGATCCTTGCCAGCTGAGGAGGCGGCACGGCTCCGGGAGCTCGCGTCCCTGCTGGATGGCGTGGCGCCCGCCCCGTTGCTCGACCGGGTTCGTGAACGCGCGTCTGGGCTGGAGCGGCCCACAGGCTTGGGTGACCCCGAGCATGCGAAGCGCATGGAACAGTCAGCGCGAGCGATTCGCGTCGACGAACTCGGCTTTGGCGATGATGGTCCATACCAAGCCCAGAAGGCGCTGGCGCGCCTCGCGACCGTGCTGACCCCAGAGGAGCGTTCCTTCCTTGAGAGGTGCCAGAACTTGCAGCCCGGGGTCGTCCCGCCCTGGCTTGGCGATGGAGTGGTTCACCGGGACGCCATTCTTGACCGCCTCGCTCGCGTCCCGGAGCCAGCGAGGATCCGAACAGATGCAGCGACGATGCAGTTGCTGGGCGATCTCTTCGACGCGGTAGAGCAGCGGCTTGCTGCGACGCGGTCCGGCGCCGAAGTGGTCGTCAGCAACTACATTCTAGATCTTGAGAATGACCCGGAGGGGCTTCGCGAGGCTCTTCGACACTACACGGTAGTGCTGGCCGCGACGTTGAGTCAGTCTGCCAGCGCTGAGATGCGTCGCGTTCGCGGTATCGACGAAGGTCAAGCCACGTTCCCCTCGGTCATCGTGGATGAGGCCGCGCGAGCTCACCCGCTGGACCTCTTCATCCCGCTCAGCATGGCGGCACGGCGTGTCGTGTTGGTTGGCGACCATCGTCAGCTACCCCACTTGCTGGAGCCGGACGTCGAACGGGAACTGGAAGAGGGCGTCGGCAAGGGCAGCGTGGAAGCTCAGACTCTCGAGGCAATCCGAGCGAGTCTGTTCGAGCGCTTGTGGGTGATCCTGCGGGGACTTGAGCAGAAGGACAAGATCCCTCGGACGAGGACGCTCAACACCCAATACCGGATGCACCCGGTGCTCGGTCAGTTCGTGAGTAGTGCGTTCTACGAATCCCATGAAGATGGAGCGATCGAAAGCCCTCGTGGGGCGAGGGAGTTCGTGCACGACCTGCCCGGTTACACGAAGGATGGAATCCCGTGCGCCGCGGCGTGGATCGATGTGCCAGGTGATCGCGGGCGCGAGCAGAGGGGCATGAGCAAGAGCCGCGCAGCAGAAGCTCATGCTATTGCTGACGAAGTTCGGAGATTGATTGACCATGATCCGCGACTCACGTTCGGCGTCATCGCTTTCTATTCGGCGCAAGTTGATGCTGTAGGCCAAGCCATGCTTGGTGTGGGGCTCACGGAAGTCTCGCCCGACCGACAAGGCTGGCAGGTTGCGGAACGATGGCAGCGAACCTTTAATCATCAGGGCCGGGAAGTAGAGCGATTGCGCATCGGCACTGTCGACGCTTTCCAGGGCATGGAGTTCGACGTCGTTTTCCTCTCC
>JADZDL010000502.1 GCA_020851075.1 Planctomycetota bacterium
TCGCCGCGGTGATCGAGGCCATGCAGCGCATTCGCGGAGAACAACCAGTCGACCCGACGCGCATCTACCTCACGGGCCTGTCGATGGGCGGCTACGGCTCGTTTGACCTCGCCTGCCGTCATCCCGAGTGGTTTGCGGCCGTAGCGCCAATCTGTGGTGGCGGCGACGAACGGCAGGCAGAACGTCTCGCGGGCCTGCCGTGCTGGATCTGGCACGGCGATGCCGATCGCGCGGTGCCAGTCGGCCGTTCGCGCACGATGGTCGCGGCGATCCGGCAGTGGGATCCGGAGGTGCGCTACACGGAGCTGCCGGGAGTGGGCCACGACAGTTGGAAGCAGGCCTACGGCGAACACGGGCTGTTGCCGTGGCTGTTTGCACAGCGCCGACCCGCAGCGCCAGTGGCCGCGTTCGTGCCATGGCCAACGACCATCTTGACCGGTGATGCATACGGAGCGAGCAGCGACTTTCGCGCCGGCAAGCAGCTGAGCATCGGCTCCGACCGGCGAACCAGCGGGCTTCACGCCCTGCACCTTGCCAACGAACTGCAAACGCTGACGGGCATCCCCACGTGGGCCAGCGAACGCCATGGCAGCATCACGCTCGCCATCGATGACTCGCTGCCAGCCGGTAGCTACCAGCTCGACATTCGCGCCACGATCGATGTCGTCGGCGCCGACCTGCAAGGGCTCGCGGCGGGAACGACGGCGATGCTGCAGGCGCTGCGCCAGGATGGCAACGAATGGACGGCGACGGCGATGCGGGTGCGCGACACGCCGCAGTACGGGTTCCGGGCCGTGCTCGTCGACTGCGCGCGGCACTTCCAATCGGTGGCCACGCTGCGGCGCCTCGTCGAACTCTGCCGGTTGTACCGAGTGCCGACGCTCGTGATGCACCTGAGCGACCACGAATCGTTCCGCTTTCCGTCGCAGCTGTTTCCGCAGATCGCGAGCGAACCGCATTACACACTCGCCGAACTGCGCGAACTCGTCGCCTACGCAACTGCCGCGGGCGTCACGTTGGTGCCCGAAATCGACCTTCCAGGGCACAGTAGTGCCCTCGTGCGCGCAGCTCCCGCAGTGTTTGGCCTCGCCGACCACGCGCATCACGGCAGCATCGTCAACCTCGGTCGCGACGCCACGCGCGAAGCGCTCGCGCAGCTGATTGGCGAGGTCGCAGCGGTGTTTGCGGGCTCACCGTGGTTTCACCTTGGTGGTGACGAAGTCGACCTCAGCGGCGTCGCCGAAGACCCCGACTGCAAAGCGAAGATGCAGGCGCTCGGGGTCGAGGACACGCAGGAGCTCTATCGCGACTTCCTGCTCGCCATGCACAAGGTCGTGCAGAAACTCGGCAAGAAGACACTCGTCTGGGAGGGCTTCGCGCGCGGCGGCAAGGTGCAGATGCCGAAGGACATCACCGTGATCGCGTGGGAATCGGCCTACTACCCGCCCGATCAGCTGATCGCCGATGGCTTCACCGTGATCAACGCTTCGTGGCAGCCGCTTTACGTCGTCGGCGGTGGCCGGTTGCCGCCGCACGCAGCGCCGCGGCGGTGGAGTGCCGAGCACCTGTATCGTTGGCATCCGCGCCGCTGGGAGCACTTCGCGCCCGGGTATCCGACGTTTGGTGGCATGGAGGTGTCGGCGCAGGCCCCGGTGCTGGGCGCCATGATGTGTGTGTGGGAACAGGAGGACGGCACCGCGGTGCCGCACCTGCGGCAACGACTCGCGGCATTTGCCGAACGCACGTGGAACCCCAACGCGCAGCGCGGCCTCGGCGACTTCCTCGCCCGCCAACGCATCACCGACCAACTCGTCGAACGTTTGCTGCCACCGGGCAGCGACGGTGACGCCGACGAATGGGGTGCCCTGCGGAAGTCGGGCCCACCGCGTGTGCGTTATCGCCTGTTTGCGGCCCCGCCGGCGGGTTTTGAGGCCATGCCTGACTTCGCGACGAGCACCGCGTACGCGAGTGGCACGCTGCCAATCCTGCGTGGTGGCCCACAGTCGGGTCCGCTCGGCCTCGTGCTGGAGGCGACCCTGCAAGTGCCCACCGCGGGCGACTACACGTTCCGGCTCGAGTCCTGCGACGGGCCCGCGAAGTTGTTCCTCGGCGACAAGCTCGTCTGCGATCACGCGCAGCGCGGGCATTGGGAAGGCATCGAAGCCACGGTGACACTGCCAGCCGGTGACATCGCGCTCCGCATCGACAGCGCGCAGGGTGCGTTCTCGACGCTATGCCGCGTGCAGTGGCGCACGCCCGGCAGCGACTCCTTCCACCTGATCGACCCCGCCTTACGGCCACTCGAATGAGCCCCGCGCAGCGGTTGCGAATCGGGGTGTGACATACGGGCCACGCTGGTCCTCTGATGGATCCCACTCGGGATCGATCATGAACCAACGCTCGCTATCCGTCCTATTTACAGCTCTAGCAACTACTTGCGTAGCACCGGCAAGGGCTCAGACGCTGGTCCGCGACCTCACCGCGGCCTCGGGCTCCTCGCAGGGAAGCACCCCTGGCCTCGCGGTCTCGACGAACGGCCTTGGGTTCTTCGCCGCGACCGACCAGTTCGGCCGCGAACTGTGGCGCACGGACGGCACGACGCTCGGCACCTCGCGGTTGCGCGATATCAACCCGGGCAGTGCGAGCAGTGACCCAAGCGACCTCACCGTCGTCGGCAACCGCGTGTTCTTCCTCGCGCGCCGCGAAGGCCTCGGGCGCGAACTGTGGGTTAGCGATGGCAGCACGGCGGGCACGCACCTCGTGAAGGACCTCATCGCGGCCCCCAATGCGGGCACCACGATCACCTCGCTCACCGCGTATGCGGGGCGGCTGTTCTTTGTCGCCAATGTGCCCGCTTCGGGCGCAGAACTGTGGAGCAGTGACGGCACGGCTGCGGGCACACAGATCGTGCTCGATCTCGTCACCGGCGGCAGTTCTTCCGCCCCTGAGGACCTCGTGGTGTGGAACAACGAACTCTGGTTTGTGGCCCAAACCGGCGCGACCGGTCGCGAACTCTATCGCTCCAACGGCACCGCTCTTGGCACGCAGCTTGCCTTCGAACTGAGCCAGGGCCCCTCGTCGCTGTTCCCCGAGAGCCTCTGCGCGGCCGGCAATCAGCTGTTCTTCAGTGCGCAGCAGAGTGGCCAAGGCCGCGAACTGTGGCGCACCGACGGCACATCTGCCGGCACCCGCAACGTCGCCGACCTCGCCTCCGGGAGCACGGGTGCGGATCTCGCGCGAATGACGCCATTTGGCAATCGGGTGCTGTTCTGGGCCA
>JADZDL010000503.1 GCA_020851075.1 Planctomycetota bacterium
ATTCCGCGCCCTGCGGTGCCACCGCCATCGCGCATCCCGACGCCCCCGGCAATGCCCGCCGCGAAGCGCGCGACCCCGGGCCTCAACGACTTCCGCAACCTGCTGCAGAAGGCAGGTCGCGCATGAGGCACGTTCTCGCCTTCCTGCTGTCGCTGCTCACGCTGTTCGCGCCAGCGATCGCCCAGCAGGCTCCTGAAGTCATCGGGCCGCAGTTGCCACCGGGCACCACCACCGCTGCCGCAGCGCCACACCAGGGCCCCGGCATCACGCTCGCCGTCAACAGCGGCGACAGCCGCCAGAACCTCAGCTCGGCACTCGAAATCGCCCTGCTGATGACCTTGCTGACGATGGCGCCCGCCCTGGTCATGACGATGACCTGCTTCACGCGCATCGTCGTCGTGCTGTCGTTCCTGAAGCGCGCGATGTCGATGCAGGACTTGCCGCCAGCGATGGTCACGACGGGGTTTGCCCTGTTCATGACCATCTTCGTGATGCGCCCGGTCGTCACCGACATCTACGAACGCGCTTACACGCCGTACGTCGAGAAGCGCATGGACTTCACCGAAGCGGCGTCGATCGCGACGAAGCGCATGAACCAGTTCATGCTCGCGCAAACCCGCGAAGAGGACATCGCGCTGATCCTCGAACTCAGCCGCACACCGCGGCCCGCCACCGCCCTCGAGACGCCCTTCCACGTCGCCGTGCCAGCCTTCGTGCTGTCGGAGATCAAGACGGCGTTCCAGATGGGCTTCGTGCTGTTCCTGCCCTTCGTCGTGATCGATCTCGTGATCAGCGCGATTCTCGTCTCGATGGGCATGTTCAGTCTGCCGCCAGTCGTCGTCTCGACACCACTCAAGTTGTTGTTGTTCATCCTTGTTGGCGGCTGGGACCTCGTCGTCACCTCGCTCGCCGAGAGCTTCTCCCTCTAAAGCAGGAACACCGCCATGGGACACGAAGCACTGCTGGACCTCGCCAAGAACACGATGCTCACGGCATTGATGATCGTCACGCCGGCCCTCCTCGTCGGCATGTCGGTTGGCTTGATCGTGAGCTTCTTCCAGACGGTCACCTCCCTGCAGGAACAGACCCTCACCATCGTGCCGAAGATGCTCGCGGTCGTTGCCACGATCGTGCTGCTGATGCCGTGGATCCTCGGCACGCTGCGCGAGTTCACGGCCGCGCTGTTCGAGAACCTCGCTGCCTACGGCCAGCTCAACTGATCGCCGCGCGATGAACTTCCTCCTGGCCCAGGACTACGCCAACTCGCTGCTCCTGCACATCGTGCGTGCCGGCGCGTTCATGGCCGTAGTGCCCCTGTTTGGCCGCCAGGTGGACACCATGTTCTTGCGCCTGATCCTCGCCGTCTCGCTCGGCGGCGTGTTCTGGTGGGTCGGCGACCAGCGCGTACCGGCTCCCGGCAGCCTCATGGCGCTCGGAGTGATGGCGATGCGCGAGGGCATCGTCGGCCTCGCTCTCGGCTTTGCGCTGTCGACGATGACGTCGATGCTGGTGTCGGCGGGTGAAATCATCAGCTCCGAAATGGGCTTCTCGATGGCGCGCTCGATGAACCCCGAAAGCGGCATCGATGCCACGGTCGTCTCGCAGCTGCTGCAGGTGTTGGGCTTCCTGCTGATCCTGCAGTTCAACCTGCATCACGAAGCGCTGCGCGTGCTCGAGCAGACGTTCCGTTCGTGCCACGTTGGTGAACCCTTCGACCTCGAACCGATCTGGGAAGGCCTCAAAGCCCTCGTCGTCGGCAGCGTCGAGCTCGCCCTGCGCTACGCCTTCCCGGTCCTCGGCCTCATGCTGCTGCTGTCGGTCGGCATGGTCCTGCTCGGGCGTGCAGTGCCCGCGATCAACCTCATGGACTTCGGCTTCGCGCTGCGCGTCATGGTCGCGATGGGCGCCACGGCCTACTTCCTCGTCGAGGGAGCTCCCTTCCTGGTCCGCACCTTCGAGTCCGTACTCGATGGCGCCCGCGCCATGTTCCCGGTGTAACCCATGGGCATCTTCGGCGACGACCAAGGCAAAACCGAGAAGCCGACCCCAACGCGGCTCAACGACGTGCGCAATCGCGGCGATACGCCGCTGTCGCGCGAACTCGTGCAAGGTGGGCTGCTCGTCGTCGCGGCCCTCTCGTTCCGCTGGTGCGGTGGCTGGCTCGTGGACTCGCTCAGCGATCTGATGCGCCACGGGCTCGACGTCAACCTCGACCACCACCATGTGAGCACGGTGCCACATGCCTATCAGGAGATCCTGCACACGATCTGGACCGTTGGCGCGCCGTTTGCGACGCTGGTCCTCACGTTCGTCGCCGCGACCTTGCTGCTCGGGTATGGCCAGATCGGCGTGCACTGGGCCACCGAGGTCGTCGGCTTCAAACTCGAGAAGATCAACCCGTTCACGAACTGGAAGCGCCTGTTCAACCTGCAGTCGCTCGTGCGCACGGGTTTCGCAGTCATCAAGCTGGCCGTGCTCGTCTTTGTCGTGTGGTGGATGCTCGGCGATCGCTGGCAATCGCTCTTGCACCTGCACGAGCAGGAGTTTGCCGCCGCGGCCGATGAGATCGCCGGCATCGCGCTCTCCATCATGTTGTGGGTCGGCCTCGTCGTCTTCGCGATCTCGGCCGTCGACTACGGCTACCAGCGCTTCGAGTTTGAGAAGCGCAACATGATGACGAAGCAGGAAGTCGAAGACGAACGCAAGCGCGCCGAAGGTGACCCGACGATGAAGCAGCGGCAGCGCCGGGCGCGCATCGATCTACTGCGTCATCGCATGATGGCTGCCGTGCCGAAGGCCGACGTCATCATCACCAACCCAACACACTTCTCGGTCGCACTGCGCTACGACCGCAAGCGCGATGTGGCGCCGACAGTTGTCGCCAAAGGCGTCGACGAAGTCGCCATGCACATTCGCGAGATCGCCAAGGAACACGGCGTGCCGCTCATGGAGGACCCGCCACTCGCGCGCGCCCTCTTCCGCACGGTCAAAGTCGGCCAAACGGTGCCGGAGAAGTTCTACCACGCAGTGGCTGCGGTGCTGAGCCACGTCTACCGCATGAAAGGTCGCACCGCATGAACGCGAGGAACATGAATCATGGTTGAGCTACCCAAAGGCACGCAGCGGAACACGCTGCTAGCGGTGTTCTTCCTCGGGATCCTGGCAGTAATGCTGATCCCGATGCCACCGCTCATGCTCGACGCGATGTTGTGCCTCAACATCACGGTGAGCCTGCTCATCCTGATGGCGGTGCTCAACGCGGGTCGGCCGGTCGAATTCAGCACGTTCCCCAGCGTGCTGCTGTTCACCGCACTGTTCCGGCTGGCACTCAACGTGTCGTCGACGCGACTGATCCTGCTCGAAGGTGACGCCGGCGACGTGATCCGCACGTTCGGCAACTTCGTCGTCGGCGGTCAGCCACTCGTCGGCATCATCATCTTCCTGGTGTTGGTGATCATCCAGTTCATCGTCATCACCAAAGGCCAGAACCGCATCAGTGAAGTGACCGCGCGTTTCGCGTTGGACGCGATGCCCGGCAAGCAGATGTCGATCGACGCCGACCTCAGCGCTGGCCTGCTCACGCAGGAAGAGGCGAAGGCCAAGCGCAAGGCGCTATCGGCCGAGATGGAGTTCTACGGTGCGATGGACGGCGCCGGCAAGTTCGTGCGCGGCGACGCGGTCGCCGGCCTGATCATCACGGCGATCAACATCGCTGGCGGCTTGATCATGGCGATGGTCTATCGCGACATGAAGCTGCAGGAGGCCTTCCTCGAGTACACGATCCTCACGATCGGTGATGGCCTCGTCGCGCAGATTCCTGGCCTGCTCGTCTCGACCGCGGCCGGCATCCTCGTCACCAAGGGCGCGTCCGAAACCGGACTCGGCCAGGAGATGAGTGATCAGATGCTCGCAAATGGCAAGACGCTGCGCCTGGTCGCCGGCGTGCTCGGCCTCATGTCGCTGTTGCCAGGCATGCCGACGGTGCTGTTCCTCGGCATTGCGAGTGTGCTGGTGGTGTTCTCGGCCACGCTCGATCGCACCCAACAGAAGGCAGATGCCGCCAAGAAGGAAGCGGAAGAAACGAAGCCCGAGGGCGGCGAGAACAACCAGCCCGTCGAAGACCTGCTGGCGATCGACCGCCTCGGCATCGAGATCGGCTATCGCTTGATCGGCCTCGTCGAAC
>JADZDL010000504.1 GCA_020851075.1 Planctomycetota bacterium
CCGCGATCACCGAACTGGCGGCCAGCATCGCGCGCATCGGCACCAAGAGCGCCACCGCCGATACCGCGGCGAAGAACCTCTCCGCCACCGTCGACGCCGCCAGCGACGAGCTGCGCGCGAACATCGCGACGGCCTGCCGCGCGACGAGCGAACAGCTCGCTCTCGGCGCCAACCTGCAGCTCCTCGTGCTGGGGCTCGGGGCGGGGCTCGCGGCAGGACTTGCCGTGTGGATCACGCGGACCGTGCGCCGTTCGTTCCGCGCCCTGCAGCAATCGCTGGCCAGCGTCTTCCACGACAACATCTACGACCTGCGCGCCCAATTCTCGGTCACTCGCAAGGACGAGTTCGCGACGCTCGGCACCGCCCTGAACAGCCTGTTCGCCGAGGGCGGCAAGGCCGTGGCCAGCATTCGTAATGCCAGCCAGGACCTCGACCAGGGCTCGAAGGACATTCGCAGCAGCTCGGAAGCGCTGGCCATTTCGGCAAGCAAGCAGGCGGCGTCCGTGCAGGAAGTCTCCGCCGCAGTAACCGAACTGTCGTCGTCGATGCGCGAGAACCACGGCAACGTGCAACGTGCCAATGAAGTCGCCACCAGCGCCTGTGATGCGGCCACGCGAGGCACCAGCGCCATGACGCGCCTCGCCAACGCCATGGAGGCCCTGCAGAAGTCGAGCCAGGATATCGAGCGCATCCTAATCGTCATCGACGGCATCGCGTTCCAGACCAACCTGCTGGCCCTCAATGCCGCCGTCGAAGCCGCGCGAGCCGGCGAAGCAGGCAAGGGTTTTGCGGTCGTCGCCGAGGAAGTGCGCAACCTCGCGCAGAAGTCGGCGCAAGCCGCGCGCGATACCAAGCAGATGATCTCGGAGAGCATGAGCTGCGTGCAGCGCAGCAACGCCGAAGCGCAGGAGGTCCACGAGGTCTTCGGCGCCATTGACGGCAACATCCGCGTCGTGCGCTCGGCGCTGGAGCAGATCACGACGGCGAGTTCGGAGCAGACGCACGGCCTCAACCAGATCGCCCAGGTGTCCGAGCAGGTCGACCACCTCGCACAGAACACCGCCGCGCAGTCCGAAGAACTGTCAGCCGCGGCCAACTGCAGTTCGGAGTCCGCGTTGAGCCTGCGTCAACTCGTGACGAAGTTTGAAGCCTGAGGCGCCGGCTTCGCAGGCCTGTCGGATCTCTCACCTGGACTCAGGCTCTAGCGCTCGAACTCGATCGCCATGCCCATGCCACCGCTCATGCACAGCGAGGCAAGGCCGAGTTTGCTGCCGCGGCGTGCCATCTCGTGCAGCAGCGTCACCACGATGCGCGCGCCGGTGGCCCCGATCGGGTGGCCGAGCGCAATCGCGCCACCGTTCACGTTCAGGCGATCGCGGGCGATCGGCAGGTCGCGCAGGCAGGCGAGCATCTGCGCCGCGAACGCTTCATTGAGCTCGACGAGATCGTAGTCGCCGAGTTGGCGCCCGTTCTTCGCGAGCAGGTTCTTCACGGCCGGCACCGGCCCGATGCCCATGATGCGCGGCGGCACTCCGGCGGTCGCCGACGCACCAAGCCAGGCCATCGGCTTGCAGCCGCGGCGCTTGCATTCGCTCTCGCTCATCAACACGAGCGCCGCCGCTCCATCGGTGATGCCCGAACTGTTGCCGGCGTGCACCGAGCCGACCTTCGGCCGGAACACGGGCGGCAGTTTCTGCAGGTCTGCGAGGCTCACGCCCGGACGCACGTGCTCGTCGATGGCGATCTCGACATTGCCTTTGCGGCCAGCAACGCTGACCTTGGCGATCTCTTCGACGAACCGCCCGGCCAACTGCGCCGCTTCGCCCTTCTGGTGCGACTGCAGCGCGAACTCATCCTGTTCGAGGCGGCCGATCTGGTAGTCGTCGCTCAGGTACTCGGCCGTCATGCCCATCGGCTCGCCGAGGATGCCGCACGTGAACCCGTCCTGGTAGTTGCCGTCCTTCACCTCCTGGTGGCCGAGGCGGAAACCCTGGCGGAAGTTCGGCAGCAGGTACGGGATGTTGGTCATGCTCTCCATGCCCCCCGCCACGACGACCTTCTTGCCATCGAGCAGGATCGCCGCGCGCGCGTAGTCGATCGCCTTGAGGCTGCTACCGCACGCCTTGTTGATGGTCGTAGCAACGCAGCCATCACCGCAGCCGGCTTTGATCGCCACCTGCCGCGCCGGGTTGGGCCCCGATCCCAATTGGCGGGCCTGCCCCATCAGCAGTTCTTCGACCTCGGTCGGCGGCACCCCGGCCCGGCCGAGCGCGGCCTGTACGGCATGCGCCCCGAGGTCGGTGGCCGAGAGGGGCGAGAGCCCTCCCAGGAACTTGCCAATGGGAGTACGAGCGGCGGCGACAATCGCGATGCGTTCCATATGCGGGCAAACACAGTAGGCCCAGGGGGCTGAGGGTTCCACCCTAAGGGCACTTCGAAGCAGGCTTCAACGGGGCCGGCCCGGCGGCCGATAGCCGAAGGGAATGACCGGGCCCGACCGCCACGCAAGAACCGCCGCGAGCAACAGTTTCCGCGAAGCCATCGCGAACTGGCGGCTCACCTTGCACACCGAGGTCAAGCGCGCATCGTCGTTGCCAACGGCGATGTTCGATGCCTGCGACCCGATGCTCGAGACGCGGCTCGCCGAGACCGCGGAGTCGATGCTCGCCCAGCTGCAGGAGCCCGATGCGAGCCTCACGAAGAACGATGGCACGGGCGAACAGCGCCTCGAAGTCGTCACCAGTGCCGAACTGCGCCGCTTGCCCGGGCGCATCCGGGAAGTGAATCCTGGCCCACTCGAACTCGCCGAAGGCCTCTCGGCCGAGTACCTGGGCGTGCTCACCGACGCCTGCTGCTCGGCCAGCGGCACCGCCCAGCAGCGCGCCGTGAAACGGCTCGGCGACGACTTCGAAGTGCGCCCGCAGAGTGACTTCGAACAGCTGGCGCACGAACTCAACGACCACGTGCAAGCGGTGCTCGGTGCTGGTGCCAATGCGGCCCCCGACCAGGACCTCGAAGCAATGTGCCGCCGCATTGCCGCGGCGGTCACCTTGCACGGCAATGCTCATCGGCCGACCGCGGCCAGCGCCCAGCCGGGACCAAGCCAATGACGACGAGCCAGCAGGACCTGCGCCGGGCCGCAGTGGTGGCCTTCGTGCACGACTTCGTCACGGCGGCCATCAATCGTCGTCTGCACTCGGCACAAAGTCGATTCGTGGCCGAATCGCTGCTGGTCATGGTCGCCGCGTTGCGCAAGGCAGCGTCGCTCGGCGTCGAAATGCCGCTGCAACTGCAGTTCAGCGACGACCGCATCCACTACGAAGGGCAGGCGCTCGACGGCCCGAGCCTGCAAGCCGCTTCGCTGTTGCGCGCCTGCAGCGAACGGCAGATCGCGATGCTGTCGTTCCACCCCACACTCGGCCCCGACGAAGCCAACCGCTGCTTCGACCTGCTCCTGCTGCCAGAGAACAAGGAAGCGCTCGCGCGCGGGCAGCGCGATCTCGCCCTGCAGGCCCTTGGCATCCGCAACCTGCGCATCGCGCTGCGCAGCCCGGGAGATCCGACGGATCGACGCACGAGTGTCGATCCTCGTTCGGAGGCCCTGCACAAGTACCAGGACCTCGCGTTGAGCCTGCAGCAGAACCACGCACTGGCACAGCGCGATCAGGAACTGCACGTCGACGAAGTCGAACACGTGGTCCTGAACACGCTGACCCAGTTTGAAGAACCGAGCACCCTGCTGTCGCTCGCGACGCAGGACGACGTCGACCGCTTCACCGTCGGGCACTCGGTGCGCGTGGCGTTGCTCGCCTTGCAGGTCGCCCGCGCCACCGGCGCCACACGCGAACAGCTCGTCTCGGTCGGTACGGCGGCGCTGATGCACGACATCGGCAAATCGAAGGTGCCGCAGGAGATCCTCTGGAAGCGCAGCCGCCTGTCCGCCGAAGAATGGCACTGGATGGCGCAGCATCCGCGCCTCGGCGCGCAGATCCTGCTCGAACAGCACGAGACCCTCGAGCCCAGCACGATCGGCGCGGCGTTCTGCCACCACATGGGCCCGACCGGTTGTGGTTATCCGCAGCCAGCGATGCCGCTGATGCCGTGCGGCACCAGTCGTCTGATCCGCGTCTGCGACGTGTTTGAAGCCCTGACCTCCGTGCGCCCCTACAAGCGCGCCCTCACGCCAATCGAGGCCTACGCGGTCATGTTCCGCAATGAACAGGACTTTGACCCGCGCTGGCTGCGCCAGTTTGCAACGACGCTCGGCCTGTTTCCAACCGGCACGCGCGTCCTGCTCGACGATGGCGCCTCCGCCCTCGTGATCCGCCAGGGTGCGACACCGCATCGACCGGTCGTGCGCCTGCTGACGGGCCCCGAAGGCAGCGACCTCTGCCCTGACCAACCCGACGAAGTGGACATCGGCCAGGAACGGGAAGGCAAGAAGGCCCGCATCGCGGCCGTCAGCACCCACGAACGTTGCCTCGTGCTGCCCGACTTCGACCTTGCCGATCCGGAGATCCTCACCGCGGATCCGCACCACGCGTGCCTCTCGACCGCGCTGGCAACGGACGTGCAGAACGCCCAGCGCTTCGGTCGCTGATCGTTGTCCCCGGGCCTGTGCGCGCCGCCAACATGCGGCCATGCGATCCGCTCCATTTGCCATTCTGAGCCTTGTCGCGGCACTTCATGGGCCTTGCGCGCCTGCACAGACCGCCGGCCCGTACGATCCGCTGGCACTTGCCGTCCCGCCCACCAAGGCGAAGTTCGAGTGGACCGTGCACGACGACCAACGCAACCGCGACCTGCCCGTGCGCGTATTCCTGCCTACGTCCACAGCCCCCGCACCCGTGATCCTGTTCAGCCACGGGCTTGGCGGCACGCGCGACACCTGCACCTACCTCGGCGAACACTGGTCGCGGCGCGGCTACGCGGTGGTCTTCGTGCAACACCCCGGCAGTGACGAATCCGTGTGGAAGAGCCTGCCCATGCGCGACGTGATGCCCGCGATGAAGAAGGCCGCCAATGGCAAGAACCTGATGCTGCGCTGCGAGGATATCGCTGTGGTGCTCGACCAGCTGAAGGTCTGGAACGACGCGAAAGAGCACGAATGCAGCGGCCGTCTCGACCTCGAGCACATCGGCATGTCGGGCCACTCGTTCGGGGCCATGACCACGCAGGTGGTCGGCGGCGAACAATTGCCCCTGCTGGGCGCGAAGTACACCGACGTGCGCATCGACGCCGCACTCGCGTTGAGCCCGAGCGTGCCAAAGGGCATGGCGGCCGCGCGCGCATTCGGCAACGTGCAGATTCCCTGGATGCTCATGACCGGCACCGAAGACGTCTCTCCGATCGGCGATCAGGACGCACAATCGCGCCAACAGGTCTATCCGGCCTTGCCCACGACCATCGATCGCTGCGAGCTCGTGCTCTTTGGCGGCACCCACGGCGCCTTCACCGACCGCGCCGTGCGCGGCCAATCGCGCAACGACAACCACCACCGCGTGATCCTCGCGCTGTCGACCGCGTTCTTCGATGCCAACCTGCGCGGGGATGCCGCGGCGAAGGCCTGGCTCGCCGGCGACGGCGCACGGTCCGTGCTGCAGCCCAAGGACCACTGGCAGTTTGCGGAGAAGGGGCCGGCCCGCCAATGACGGCGCGCGGGCGATAGCGGCGCCTGGTCGCCGCGGCCGTACAGCGCAGCCGCATGGGCCTACCTACTGGTGCGCGGCGTGCTCGCCCGGCCGCGCCGCCTTCAAGGCTCCCGGCAACCGGCCGGCAACGCTCAAGCTGCGCAGCATCGAACTCTTCTTCGCGTGATGATCCTGCATACGTTGCAGCACGCCGGCGAGGAACCGAACCGTCTCGACCACAAACGGCCCCTTGTTGAGCATGACACACTCGGCGCGCACGCTCATCGCCGCATCGGTGACCTCGGCGCGCGACGGCGTGCCCGTGCGTGCCATCGAATCGAGCACCTGGGTCGCCCAGATCACCGGCACGTGCGCCGCCTCACAAAGCCACAGGATCTCCTCCTGCACTTCGGCCAGCCGCGCAAAGCCCACTTCGACGGCAAGGTCGCCACGCGCCACCATGACCCCGAGCGGCGGGCTGCGCAGCCCGGTCAGCAGCAGTTCGGGCAACCGCTCAAACGCGAGACGCGTCTCGATCTTGAGCACGATGCCCATGTCGCCGCGGCCGCGACGTTCGAGTTCTTCGTGCAGAGCGACCACATCCTCCGGGTGCTGGACAAACGACATGCCGAGCACGTCCGCGTGGGCCGCAACCCAATCCAGGCACTGCCGATCCTGCACCGTCAACGCCTGCATGCGCAGATCGGTATCGGGCAGATTGATGCCCTTCTGCGCCCGCAACCTGGCTCCGCCGGGGGGCGTTTCCAGAATGCGCACCTCGATCTCGGTCGGCGAACAGCGCTCGATGCGACTGCTGATCTTGCCATCGTCAAACAGGACGCGCTGGCCGGGCTGCGCCGCCGCGAACACCTCGGGCAGGGTGCACGGAACCCGCGCGACGACGGGCCCCTCCGCGCCCAATCGCGCCGCGTGACCCGGCACCTGCGCTTTGGTGAGGACCAGCAGGTCCCCGTTCACCAGGGGGATCTCCCCGGGCAGCGACGGCAGATCCCCGATCCTGCCCCCCCACAGCGCCACGCCACCTCGACGCAGCACGATCTCGCAGTCCGGGATCAAGTAGGCCGTGCGCGAACTCAGACAGTGGAAGACCCCGCCCGCGACCTCGACGACGACCAGCGATCGCCAACGACCCCGCGCATCGTGAACGCGGAACTGGTCGCCGGGCATCACCGGCACCGCGACCCGTTCGCGCATCGGCACGTGCAACCCGGGGGCCGTGCTGCAAGCACCGGGCTCAAGCAAGGTCACCGCGACCGGTTCGATCGTGCGACCGAACAGATCGCGGCGCGGTCGCAGGCGCAACACGCTCGGCCCCGGTTCGACCTCGCCCGTGCGCAGCTTCGGCCCCGGCAGATCGACGAAGATCCGGCAGTGGCGCCCCGTTTCGACTTCGGCCGTGCGCAGGGCCCGCACCATCGCCGACCAGGTCGCCGCATCGTCGTGCGCCAGGTTGATGCGCACGAGGTCCATGCCCGCTTCCAGCAGGCGCCGAAGCAATTCGGGGTCCCGGCCAGCTTCGCCGGGCAAGGTGACCATGATGCGCGCCGGCTGCGCGCGGGGCCGTTCGCCGAGCAACTGCGAACTGCGCGAAGCGAGCAGGTCCGCGGCCTCGGCGGCACTCGGATGGGCCTCGGCATCACTCAGAGCTCGGGTGTCCCCGAGCAGGGCGAGCAGCGCTCGCTCGACGCCGGAGAGAGTGCCCAACGTGTGCCCCTCCATGCGCCCGAGCGACGACAGACTCAGCGCCGCAAGTTCGCCCTGCAGCGGTCGCAGGTCGTGCGCGCGCACGGTCAGGTAGTGGATGAGGTTCTGCGCCGAGGCGCGGTAGTCGGCAGGCACCGCCTCGATGGCGTCGCGTTCGCGGTGGGTGGCAACGCGCATTTCCTGCAACAGACCCTGCACGACAGAGAGCACGGCGCGCAGACGATCGGGATCGAAGGTTCTCGGCATGGCAATCACCAGAAGGGCCAGAAGCTCCCCGGTGGCTGCGCCGATGGCTCTACGCAACACGGCGCACATGCCGAATCTTCACCGGGCCTTCTTGGCCCCTCTTCGGCGCCCCAACTTCTTCGTCGGGCCTTCGACAAGTCACCGGCTCCGCGCACCCGGCCCCATCGCGCCACCGCGGCGGCGTTACGCCTTCCAGAGCGTCCACGCACCGATCAGCATGAAGCCGAGCCCCGCGATCCAGTGCAGCACCTTCTCGCTCACGAACGACGACACGAACTGCCCGGCCAGCACGCCGATGGCCGTCGACACCACCAACGCCGCCGAGGCGGCGAGGAAGACGTTCCACTTCGACACCTCGCCCTTCGCCGCGAACAGCATCGTCGCAAGTTGCGTTTTGTCGCCCAATTCCGCCAGGAACACACTGCCAAAGATCGTCGCGAACAACTTCAGGTCCATCGGCGGAAACTACCTGGAGAGGCGCCACCGTTCTACCGCACGTCCGCCCGACCTGAATCCCGGCAACCCTCGACTTAGTGCGTAGACTCCAGTACGACTGCCGCCAATGCACCTGAAGCGCCACGCGGCCCTCGCGATCCTGCTGCTCGTGTCCTGGCTGCCGGCGCAGGGCAAGAACCTGCTCTTCTACGGCAACAGCTTTTCGTACTTCAACAGCGGCGTCGCGCGCATCGTGCAGGCCATCGCGGTGAAAGCCGGATTTCCGGCGCCCGTATACCAGGAACGCCTCATCGCGGGCCAGGACCTGCGCTACCACGCCACCGACCCGGCCCAGATTGCCGCGATCAGCAACTTCCTGCCAGCCGGCCAGACGTGGGACGTCGTCATCATGCAAGGTCTGTCGACCGAAGCGACGTTGGCGCTCGGCCACCCAGCCCAGTTCGTGAACGATGCCGTCACGCTGTTTGGCAACGTGCGCAACCACAGCCCCGCCTGCAAAGGTGTGATGTACCAGACCTGGGCGCGCGGGCAGGGCCACAGTTACTACCCAGGCACGTTCGCGAGCCCACTCGCGATGCACAACGAGGTGCGCAGCAACTACCGCCTCGCGGTCTCTGCGCTCGAAGGCGTGTATGGCGCGGGAGCCGTCGAGAACTCCGCCGTCGGCGACGGCATGGCGCTGCTGGAATTCGCCCCCTCGATGTACTTCACCGACCTGCAGCATCCCGCCAATTCGCTGACCGTGCTGGCCAGCATGTGCCTGTTCACGTCGATCTACCGGCACACGGTGAGTGATATCACGCCCAACTTCAGCCAACCCGACCCGCTCGCAACGCTGCTCACCAGCATGCTGATCACGCCGGCCGAATGGACGCGCCTCGCCGGCATCGCCGACTGCTGCGCCGCGCGCTCGCTGCGCCCCTATCCGGGTTCGGGGGACGAACTGCTGCTCAACACCGCGACGCAACCCGGCCCCCTCACCGCCGGCCCATGGAGCACGGCCTCGACCGCGAGCCTCATGCAGATGCAGGTCGCGTCGCGCAACGGCGTCTTCACCACGGCGCCCGCCTTCCTGGTCGGCAGCCTGTTTGTGACCGGGCAGCCGCCCGTCCCCACCGCCTCGATGCCGGAGGTCGCGGTGGATCTCGGTTCGCTCGTGATCCTGCGTTCGCAGACGAGCCTGCAGAATCCGCTGCTGCACTCGATGCAGCTCCCGTTCTCGCTCGCGGGCATGTCGATCCTCGTGCAGGGCGTAGCACTCGCCGCCAGCACCGAAACGGGCAACCCGACATTCACGACCACCGAAGGGCACGAGTTCGTGCTGCAGTGAGCCGTAATGACTGGCCGTGCTGCCGGCAATGCGCACACGGCAGAACCCGCCGGTATGCTCCGGACCATGCGATCCTGCCTGCCGTTCGCGACGCCGGCCCTGCTGTTGGCCCTCATACCTTTGGCCCTCGCCCCAGAGGCATCCGCCCAACAAGGTGCCTGGTCGCGAGTGCCCGCCGATCCAGGTTCGCCGCGCTGGACGCAAGGCCTCATGACCTTCGATCGGACGCGCGGCTGCTGCGTCGCCGTGAACGGCAGCGACGTCTGGGAAAGCGCCGGCACCACGTGGCACCTCGCGGCTTCGGTGCCGAACACGGGCGGCTTGGGTGGCGCGTTCACCTACGACTGGGGGCGCCAACGAGCACTCTGGTTTGGCGGTTTCTTCTTCTACAGCAATACGCTGCTCGAATGGGATGGCACCAGCTACCGGACCATCACGACGGCCCACGCCCCACCACCTCGCGCCGACACGGCGATGGTCTACGACGCGGCACGCGCGCGAACGGTCCTGTTCGGCGGCTGGACGGGCCCAACCTACCTCGCCGACACGTGGGAGTTTGACGGCGTCGACTGGCAGCAGGTCTTCCCGCTGGCATCCCCACCGGGGATGAGCCGGCATCGTATGGCCTGCGATCTGGCCCGCGGCGAAGTGGTGCTCTACTCCAACCACAACCAGCAGGCCAGCGCCTGGCTCTACAACGGCACCACCTGGCGGCAAACACCACCTGGCCCGCCCACCATGATCTACCCGGCGATGGTCTACGACGAAGCGCGCGCGCGCACCGTGCTCGCCTCGAGCGCCGCCAACAACCTGCCGATGTCGACCTGGGAATGGGACGGCACCACCTGGACCCATGCGCAACCGGCGGGCCCCTTCGCGAGCTTCTCGACCAACGGCGCCTACGACAGTATCCGCAACGCGGTCGTGCTGGTCGCCAGCGACGGCGCCGGCCCGACCACGCTCACCTGGGACGGTTCCCAATGGCAACGGGCCACGCCGTTTGGCCGATTGTGGTCACTCGCCGGCACCGCCGCCGCCTACCATGCACCATCGCGCGCGACGATCACGTTCGGCGGGGATCTGAACACCTTCGGCCTATACACCAACGAGTGTTTTCAGTACCGACGCGGCGGTTGGCAGCTGCTCAGCCCAGCAACGACTCCCTCCGCCCGCGGTTATGCGGCGATGGCAGCCGAACCCTCGGGCGACGTGCTCTTGATGGGCGGTCGCAACCTGAACACCCTGAGTGATACCTGGCGCTGGAACGGCACGACCTGGACCCAGCTCGCGCCCGCGAACAGCCCAACGCCGCGTTCGCACCACGCCATGGCCACGGACGCCGGACGCAGCCGGATCGTGCTGTTTGGCGGGCAGAACGCGGCGGGACCCCCACTCGCCGAGACGTGGGAATGGGATGGTGCAAACTGGAGCCAGCGCACAACGACGAACGCGCCGTCGCCGCGCCCCAACGCGGCGATGACGTACGACACTGTACGCGGCCACACGCTGTTGTTCGGCGGTGGCAGCTCGACCATTCCGTTCACGGACGATCTCTGGCAGTGGGACGGGAACACATGGACGTCGCTCGCCACCGCCACCCGCCCCGCCGCGCGAGGCGGCGGGCAGTTCACGTTCGACCCCAACGGCGGTGTCGCGGTGCTGACCGGAGGCTTCGTCTACCACATTCTCGGCGCCTATGTGGCAGTCACCGATTCGTGGACCTGGGACGGAACCACGTGGACGCCCATCACCGGGACCGCGCCGGGCTTCTCCACCTACGGCCTGGCCATCTACCACGAAGAACTCGCCGCCACCATCTACAGTGCGGGCTCCAGCACCTTCACGCTCGGCGAGGACTTTGAGTTCGCGTTCGGCTCCATTGCAGCCGTGACGCCATTCGGCAGCGGATGCCCAGGGGCTGGCGGCCCCCCCGAAATCACCGCGGTCAGCGTGCCGCGCGCCGGCAACAGCCAGTTCGCCTTCTGGCTCGCGAACGCCCCCGCCAGCAGCTTTGCGTTCGTCGGCTTCGACTGGACCACTGCCACGATCCCGGTCGGCAACGGCTGCACCGCGTTCGTGCCCGCGCCGGTCTTCTCGACGGCGGTCACCAACGCCGCGGGCAGCACACTCGTGCCGTTCCCAATCCCGCCGAATCCAACGCTGCATGGGCTCGTGCTGTTCGGCCAGGGGCTCACGCTCGATCCGGTTGGCGCGCTGTTCGGGATTGGTGCGCTCACGGGTGGGCTGCGCATCGTGTTGAGTTGATGCAAAACCCCACGCTGAGCTGAAAAGAGGACACCGCAGCCACGCCTGCCTCCTCCCCGGGAGCCCCAAAGGGCCCCACGGTTCCCAAACGCATCTCCACCGAACCTAAGGTGCTGTGCGTCGAAGCTGCGGGCGTGGCTGCGGTTCCACCTTCGCCGTCACGGGGACGATCGGCTCGGGGGAGCCGGCAAGGGGGCGAAGGGCGGCGCGCCACTGGCAACTGGTGTGCCGCGCAAGAAAACCGG
>JADZDL010000505.1 GCA_020851075.1 Planctomycetota bacterium
AGGGTGCTTGGTGCGCAGGACAAATACGACGAGGGCAACGTGGGGGAACGAACACGGCAAGACTCCGCCCGGCGCATCCTCGCGCCAAGGCAAGTGCTCTGTGCTTCGCACCCCCTCAGCGGTTACGAAGAATCCCAAAGAAGCGCATTCTCGCCATCAGTTCAGAGCCACTGGGGTAGGTGCGCGCCGATCGCGGCGCGGATCTCGTCGCGCGCGCGCCGGTAGACCTTCAGGTCGCCACCATACGGGTCGCCGATATCGCGACCGTCCGGGCGCAGCAGTTTCGTGCGTTCGCTGGCTTGTGGCACCTCGGCGAGGATCGCGCGGCGGTGGTTCTGGCCCATGCAGTAGATGCGATCGGCACGCTGGACCAGGGACTCATCGAGGGCCTGGCTCTGATGGTTGGTGAGATCGATGCCGAGTTCCATGGCGGCGGCGAGACTGCCTTCGCTCGCCGGCATGCCCGCCATGGTGCTGGTGCCAGCGCTCTGGAAGCAGAGGCCGTGGGCGAGCACTTGATCGGCCGGCACGCCGAGTTTGCGGCCTGCGAGGTCGCGCGCGATGCCCTCTGCCATCGGCGAGCGGCAGGTATTGCCCGAACAGACGAACAGGATGCACTCCGCGGCCGTGCGCAGCACCTCGTCGCGCGACAGGATGCCCTCGCGCAGCACTTCGAGGGCGGGGCCGGTGGCGCGTACGATCGTCGACGCCATGCCGATCGGCGACGGGCCGTCGTCGAGCACGGCAGTGACCCCGTCCTTCCATTGCTCAGCAATCGCGGCCGCGTCGAGCAGTGGTGGTTCGCCGGTGAAGTTGCAGCTCGTCATCCACAGCGGTTCGCCACAGGCCGCGATGACGTCCCGGGTGAACGGGTGGGCCGGTAGGCGCAGGCCGGCGCTGCCACCGTCGGGGGTCGGCAGGATGACGGTGAGCGGGCCTGGCCAGTAGCGGTCCAGCAGGCGGCGGATGCGCGGTGGCAGGCGACCCACTAGCGGTTCCGCGTCGGCCTTCTGTGCAAGGTGCCAGGTGAACGGCTGGTTGCCATCGCGGCCCTTCAAGGCGCGCGCCCGCGCCACGGCTTCGCGGTGGCTCGGCAACACGGCAAGTCCGTAGACGGTCTCGGTTGGCAACACCACGAGCTCCCCACGGCGCAGTCGTTCGGCCGTCTCGGCCACGAGGCGCGGGCGATCGTTGCTGGGCAGGGCAATGCGGAGGCAGGGCATCAGCCCGCGCAACATACTCGGCGAGCGGCGGTCGGGTCGCCTCCCGTCCGCGAAACCCGTGCACAGGCAGGAAATCGCCGCGTCCGCTGCCTATCGTGTCCGCGCCCATGTCGACCTCCGCACGCGAAGACCGGTTGGCGCGGATCCGCACCGAGCGTCTCGCCCAACTGGGCACCCTGCTGGCCGGGTTCGCGCACGAAGTGCGCAATCCGCTCAGCACGATCAGCCTCAACCTCCAGCTCGTGCTCGAGGAGTTTCGCGATCCCGAGACGCCGCGCGACAAGCGCACCGCGAAGCGGGTTGCCACCGTGGAGGCCGAGGTCCGGCGGCTGCAGAAGATCCTCGAGGAGTTCCTCAGTTTCGCGCGCGCGCCCGAACCCAAGATCGAGCCCGTTCTGCTCAACCAGCGGCTGCAGGCCGTGGTCGACTTCCACCAGCCCGAACTGCGCGAACGGCAGGTTTCGCTGCGCTTCTATCCGGGCTCGGACGTCGGCGCGGTGCCCGCGGACTGGGATCACGTGCAGGCGGCCGTCGTGAACCTCGTGCGCAATGCCAAGGAGGCGACGCCGCCCGGGGGGGAGATCCTCGTCTCGACCGTGCGCGAAGGGGCGTTTGTGCTGATCCGCGTCACCGACACGGGTGCTGGCATTCCGCCGGAGTTGCAGCCGCGCGTGTTCGATCCCTACTACAGCACCAAGAAGTCCGGCACGGGCCTCGGGTTACCGACGGCCCGTCGGGTCGCCGCAGAACACGGTGGCTCGCTCACGCTGGAGTCCGAGGTCGGCAAGGGCACCCAGTTCACCATGCGCCTGCCAGCGCCGCTGCACGCCGGAGAAGGTGCGCCGCCCGCCGGTGGCATGGAACCACAGTCATGACCAAAGATCCCATTCTCGTCGTCGATGACGATGACGCCCTGCGCGAATCGCTCGCCGAAGCCTTGGCGGCGTTGCCCGTCGAGATCACCGTTGCGAGCGGTGGTGCCGAAGCCGTGGCCCTGCTCGGCGAACGGCGCTTCGCCGTCGTCGTTACCGACCTCGTCATGAAGGGGGTCGACGGGTTCGCGGTGCTCGCCGCGGCCAAGCAGAGTTACCCGAACTGCCGCGTCGTCATGCTGACCGGCCACGGTGGACGCGAAGTCGCCGTGCAGGCGATGGAGAAGGGAGCGACCTACTACGTCGAGAAACCCGTCGACCTCGCGGACCTGCGCGCCAAGGTGCGCAAGTCGCTCGAAGACCACCAGAAGGACGTCGCCTACGACGACCTGCGCGGCCAGATGGAGCGCACGTTCGGGATCGAAGGCATCGTCGGCCAGGACCCGAAGATCCAGCGCATGCTGGCCCTCGTGCGCCAGATCGCCGGTACCGCGGCTTCGGTGCTGATCCTGGGCCCGTCCGGCACGGGCAAGGAACTCGTCGCGCGCGCCGTGCACAACCTGTCGCCGCGCAGCAAGCGCCCGTTCGTCGCGATCAACTGCGGCGGCATGTCCGAGGGCACGATCGAGAGCGAGCTGTTCGGGCACGTGAAGGGCGCGTTCACGGGCGCCGTCGCCGATCGTGAAGGCAAGTTCGAATACGCGGCCGGTGGCACGCTGTTTCTCGACGAAGTGGGGGAGATGCCACTCGCCACGCAGATCAAGCTGCTGCGTGTGCTCGAGGAGCGTTCGGTAGCGCGACTCGGCGACAACAAGATGCGCCCGGTCGACGTGCGTGTGCTCGCCGCGACCAACGCCGACCTGCTGCAAAAGGTCAAGGACGGCATCTTCCGCCAGGATCTCTACTTCCGGCTGAAGGTTGTCACCATCGAACTGCCGCCGCTGCGCGAACGGCGTTCGGACATCAAGCTGCTCATCGACCACTTCCTCGGGCACTTCTGCAAACTGCACGGCAAGGACGTCGAGTCGATCGACCGCGACGCGCTCGTGGCGCTCGTGCAGTACGACTGGCCGGGCAACGTGCGCGAACTGCGCAATGCCGTCGAGTCGATGGTCGTGCGCGCCAAAGGCAACATCCTCACGCGGGCTGACCTGCCGCCCGAGATCTGGGCGCCGTTGCCCGTCGACCAGGACGGTTGGCAGTTCCTCGCCGGGCGCACCTGGGGTGAGGTGGAACGCAACCACATCCGGGTTTCCCTGGAACTCACCAGCGGCAACCGGCAGAAGGCGGCTCGGGCGATGGGGCTCAGCGAGCGCACCCTCTACCGCAAGATCAAGGAATACGGTCTCTGACCCTCGGCCGCCGACCCTGACCTCGGCCCTTGCCGCTTCGGATCCTTCGCCGGTCAAGGACCTGCTCAGGATCGTGGATGCGGAAGCCTTCGGCCCCTAGAGTGCACCACCCCACCAAACCATGACCGAACCATCCGCCAAGCCCGGGGTTCAGGACGGCCTCGCGTTCGAACGGCCGCTGAACGATCTGCAAACCAAGATCGCCGAGTTGCGCAAGCTCAACTCCGGCTCGCATCTGGAGCTGGCCGGCGAGATCGAGCTGCTCGAAGACCGGCTGCGTCGCCAGACCGCTGAGGTCTACGCGCAGCTGTCGCCCTGGGAGCGCGTCAACGTCGCGCGCCACGCCGACCGCCCGCTGACCTCGGACTACGTGCAGATGATGCTCGACGACTTCGTCGAACTGCACGGGGACCGCGTCTTTGGCGAGGATCGGGCGATTGTCACGGGACTGGCGTGCATGGACGGCGTGCGGTTCCTGCTGGTCGGCCACCGCAAGGGCAAGACCGTGAAGGACCGCCTCGCCTGCAACTTCGGTTGCGCGCATCCCGAGGGTTACCGCAAGGCCATGCAGAAGATGCGCCTCGCCGAGAAGATGAAGCTGCCGATCGTGACCTTCATCAACACGCCGGGCGCCTACCCAGGCATCGGTGCCGAGGAGCGCGGCCAGGCTTCCGCCATCGCGCGCAACATCCTCGAGATTTTCGAGTTGAAGGTGCCGGTGATCTGCATCGTCATCGGCGAAGGTGGTTCGGGCGGCGCGCTCGGCATCGGGGTCGGCGACCGCGTCGGCATGCTCGAGAACAGCTACTACTCGGTCATTTCGCCCGAAGGCTGCGCCGCGATCCTCTGGAAGAGTGGCGACAAGGCGCCAGAGGCCGCGGATGCCCTGAAACTCACGAGCAAGGACCTGCTGCGGCTGGGCCTCGTCGACAAGGTCATCGAGGAGCCGCTCGGTGGAGCGCATCGGGACGCCAAGGGCGCTGTCGAGCGCGTGAAGCAGCAGATCCTCGAATGGGTGCGCGAACTCGCGGCGGTCCCGGTGCCCGAACTGCTGGCCCAGCGCTACCGCAAGTTCCGCAGCATGGGCACGCCCATCTCGGGCTAGTGCCGGTTCGCCGGTAGTTTCTTGGCCGGGATTCTCTGGGGACGGATCTGACCGGGCGCGGACCCGCTCCGTAGATACCCGCCGAAGCTGGCCCCCGACTGGCCGAACGGCCGTTTGCCCACTAGCCTCTGCGAGGCGATCGCGAACGTGACCGGCGGTGGTTTCCGGTCGAGAGGCTGTTGCATCGAGGCTGTCGCACGGACGCCGCCGCGCCTTCCCCATGATCCAGAAACCGCTACACCAGAAACTGTCTGCCGCCCACCTCAGTCGCGAGACGACGATGCGCGGCCTGCCGACCGGCCTGCCGTCGGTGGTGGCCGAACTGGCCGGCGCGGCCGAGATCTCGGATGCTGAACTCGTGCGGCGCACGCTGGCCGGGCAGCACGATCCCTTTGCGGCGCTCGTCGCGCGCTACCAGAAGCGCGCGTTCTGGATCGCCTTCCACGTCGTCGGGCGCGTCGAGGATGCGCGCGATGTGGCTCAGGAAGCCTTCGTGCGGTTGTTCCGTTCCCTCGCCAAGTACGACTTCTCGCGCAGCTTCTACACGTGGTTCTATCGCATCGTCATGAACCTCGCGATCGACTACCTGCGCAAGATCCGCAGCGCCCGCGCCGGCAACCTGGACGATGTGCTCGGTGGTTTGCCGGACGATCGGGAAGCGATCGGCTCGGCCCCGATGGAGCAACAGGAGCAGCACGGCCTCGTCTGGGCGATCCTCGAGAAGCTCGATGCCAAGTTCCGTTCGGTGCTGGTCCTGCGCGATATCCACGGCATGAGTTGCCGCGAGATCGCGCCGATCCTGCGCATCACGCATGCGACGGCCCGCTGGCGCCTGCACCGTGGGCGGCAGGTGTTCCGCGAACACTGGGAGCGTTGCCACGGCCGCGTCGAAGGGGCCCGGCCAGCTGGCGAAGCGTTCGAAGGAGGGACCGAGCAGTGACTTCCTGTACGCAAGTCCTCAATTGGCTGCCTTGCTTCGTAGGCGATGACCTCGACGTGGAGACTGCGTCGGTGGTGCGTGCCCACCTTCTCGATTGCGTGGCGTGCCGCCGCGAAGCCGCCGCATTGCAGCAATCGACGAAGGCGCTGCGATCGCTGCGGGAGGCGGGGGCGCCCGGCGTCGATGACGCCGCGTTTGCCTCGATGCACACCGCGATCCTCGCGGCCGTGGACCGTGCCGAAGCGGAAACCGGTCGCTGGTCGGGATGGCGCCTGCCGCGCTGGCTCGCGTCCGCGGCGGCGGCTGTGCTGTTGTTCGGAGTCGGTTGGCATCTCATGCGCGAGGACGATGCACCGTGGGGGGATCGCCGCGGGTTCTCGGTCTCGTTTGACCATGCGGGTCCGGCCAAGGCCGTGCCGTGGTCGGACGGCGGGCATGTGCAGCTGCGGCCGCTGGGCGATGATGGGGCATCGGACAACGCCGAGGGCACCGTGGGGCCAGGCATGATGGGCCGCTGGCGATTGCGCACTCTCGAAGAGGTTGGTTTCCTCGAGGACGACGTTCCGCTGGGCGTGGACCTTCCGGTCGCAAGGCCGGATGCGGGTGCGCCGCGGAAGGTTGGGGCAAGCAAGACGGACGTGCCGGGATCGGGCGGGCGGTAGCTGGCCGGCCGGCCGTCGCGTGGGGCGATCGGGTGGGGGAGTCTTTGGCCGGCGACGCCGTTGTCGGGGCCCCGCGGTGGCGAGTGCCCCGCGCGAGGCATGGAGACCCCGACGATGGAATTGCGCAGTGGAACGTGGTTGGCCGGCCTTTGGGCCGGCATCTGCTTTGGCGGTTTGACCCCGTGTCAGGCATCCGGTGGCGAAGGGTTGAAGCGGCCGGCGAAGGCGCCGGAAGCGGCCCAGCAGGACCAGGCAGCCAGGCGTTCGCCCGAACAGTGGATCGCGGACCTCGGCAACGAGAGTTACCGCGTGCGCCTTCTTGCGGAGAAGGCCCTTCGGGAACTCGGCAAGGAGGCCCTGCCCGGCCTGCGGAAAGCCGCCGAAGAGGCGAAGGACAACGAAGTGCAGTGGCGCGTTCGTCGCCTCATCAGCCAGATCGAAGGCGGCAGCAGTGGCTTGCAGCCGCGTGGCGCCGCGCCCGACGACGTCGGTAGCCCAGGTGCCGCGCCGTTCGACACCGACGGGCTCGGTGGGCAGTTCGAGGAGATGTTCCGCCAGATGGAGCGCCAGTTTGGCCTCGATATCCCACGCGGCCGGTTCTTCCAGGATGACTTCTTCCGCGACCTGCAGGACCAGATGCGCGCTGGCCAGGGCCTGCAGCGTGGCATGTCGATGCAGATCGGGCCTGACGGCGCCGTGAAGGTCGAAGTGAAGGAGACCAACGAGAAGGGCGAGGTCGAGAACAAGGTCTACGAAGCGCCCGACATGGAGTCGTTCCAGAAGCAGTACCCGGGCGTGCTGCAGCAGAACGGCCTCGGCGGCGGTCTGCAGTTCCAGTTTGGACCGCGAGGCCTGCCGCTCATGCCGGGGCAACTGCGTGCGCGAGGTCTGCAGATGCAACCGCTGCAGCCGCTGCGACCGCTGCAGCGCGACCCGAACGCCGATCCGGACCAGGATCTGCAGATCGTGCCAGATCAGGTGCCGCCGCCGGACGGCAAGCGCCTGGGCGTGTTGGTTCGCCCCGAGATTCCCGCCGATGTACGCGACTACCTCGGGTTGGAGGATGGCCTTGGCCTCATGGTCGAGTCGGTGCAGGACGGCTCGTTGGCCGCGGCGCTGAAGCTGCAGCGCGGCGACATCCTCACGAAGATCGGCGCTACGGCCATTGGTGGGACCGAGCACGTCCAAGAAGCGCTTGGGGCGATCGAAGCTGGCAAGGACGTGGTTGTGACCTTCCTGCGCAGGGGCACCGAAAGGACTGCGACGGCGGCGAAGCCCGAAGTCTCCGCGCCGTCGAAGACCGCCGACGAAGGTCAACCCAGCAAGCGGCTGCGCGCGAAGGTTCGCTGAGCCGCGGGTTCAGCCGTTGGCGGGGTCGGCCTGCCGCAGGCGCAGTTGCCCGCAGGCGGCCGAACGGTCGGCGCCGCGCTGGCGGCGTACGGTGACCTTGAGGCCCCCGCGCCGCAGCGCGTCCGCGAACGAATCGACGCGCTGGGCCGAGGGGCGGCGCAGCCCTTCCCGCGCGGCGATCTCCTCGACGGGGTTCCACGGGATCAGGTTCACCGTGCACGGCAAGGCGCCGAGCACCTCGACCATGGTGATGGCGTCCTGCGGGCGGTCGTTGCGACCTTCGAGCAGCACAACCTCATAGGTGACTTCGCGCCCCTTCTGGCCGAAGTAGCGGTGCGCGGCCAGGACGATCTCCTGCACGGGATGCGCCGCCGTGGGCACGAGTTGTTTGCGCAGCGTGTCGTCGGCTGCGTGCAGGGACACCGCAAGGTTGTAGGAAGGATCGGCCGCCGCGAACTGCTCCATCTGGCGAGGGTAGCCGGAGGTGCTGACCGTGATGCGGCGCGCCCCCATGTCGAGGCCGTTGCCGTCGTGGATGCGTTGCAGGGCTGGCAGCAGCGCGTCGAGGTTGAGCATCGGCTCGCCCATGCCCATGACGACGAGGTTGGTGAGCCGGCGGCCCGCTTCGAGGCGCGAACGTGCGTGCAGCACCTGTTCGGCGATCTCGCCGACGCTCAGATTGCGGCGCACGCCGAACATGCCCGAAGCGCAGAATACGCAGCGCACCGGGCAGCCGACCTGGGTGGAGATGCAGAGGGTCGTGCGCTCCCCTTCGGGAATGATCACGCACTCGACGTGCTCGCCGTCGTGCAGGCCGATGAGCAGCTTCTCGGTGCCGTCGGTGGCCAGTTCCGATTTGGCGATCGTTGTGCGTCGCAGCGGCAGGCGGTTGCCGATGGCGGTGCGCAGGCTCGCAGGCAGGTTGCGCATCTCGGCATACTCCTGCACGCCGTGTTTCCAGAGCCAGTGCGAGGCCTGGCGGGCTTGGAACGCCTTGCCACCATTCTCGGCGACCAGCTGGCTCAGTTCCGCATCGGTGAGGTCGGTAAGGGCCTGCATGGTGCGCTGGCTGGTGGAGTCGGCGGGGAAGGGAACCGGCGGGTGGGATGCGACGTCGGCGGGACGGCTCAGGCCGTCTCGCGCTTGCGGCGTTCGCCGTCCGACAGGGGAATCGCCGCCAGGCGTTCGCGGACGAACTCCGCCGTGATCACGATCGTCTCACCCTTGCGGGAGGCGATATCGAAGCGCAGGTCGAGCATCATCTGCTCAAACATCGAGCGCAGCGAACGCACGCCGGTTTCGCGTTGCATGGCCTGGTCGGCAATCTCGCCGAGGGCTTCGTCGGTGAACTCGAGTTGGCAACCGTCCATCTCGAACATCGCCTTGAACTGCTTCACGAGCGCGTTCTTCGGCGAGGTCATGACGCTGAGGATCTCGTCGCGGGTCAACGAGCGCATCGGCACCGTGACCGGCAGGCGCCCCACGAACTCGGGGATCATGCCGAAGTCGATGAGGTCCTTCTGGTCGAGGTACGGAATCAGCTTGTCGCGTTCGCGATGGGTGGTGACGAGGTCCAGCTCGGGAACCTCGTTGGACTTCTGTTGGCCGAAGCCGATGACCTTCTGGCCCAGACGGCGCCCGATGAACTGTTCGATGCCCGAGAACGTGCCGCCGCAGATGAACAGGATGTGCTCCGTGTTGACCTGGATGTAGCTCTGTTCGGGGTGCTTGCGACCGCCCTGCGGCGGGACGTTGGCGACCGTGCCTTCGAGGATCTTGAGCAGCGCTTGCTGAACACCTTCGCCGCTCACGTCGCGCGTGATCGAGACGTTGCTCGTGGTGCGGCCGATCTTGTCGATCTCGTCGATGTAGATGATGCCCTGCTGGGCGCGCTCGACGTCGAAGTTGGCGTTCTGCAGCAGGCGCAGCAGGATGTTCTCGACGTCTTCGCCGACGTAGCCGGCTTCGGTGAGCGTCGTCGCGTCAGCGATCGCAAACGGCACGTCGAGGATGCGCGCCAGCGTGCGCGCCATGAGCGTCTTGCCCGAGCCGGTTGGCCCGACGAGCAGGATGTTGCTCTTTTCGAGCTCAAGGTCAGGGTTGTGGAAGCGCGCGTGCAGGCGCCGGTAGTGGCCGTAGACGGCCACGGCGAGCACCTTCTTGGCGCGTTCCTGACCGATCACGTACTCGCTGAGGCGCTTGTAGATGTAGTCGGGCGACGGGACCTTGTCCTTGAGGACGAGATCCTTCACGAACGTCGGCGCGGCACCACCCTTCTGCTTGCGGTCCTCTTCCTTGAGGATCGTATTGCAGATCTCGATGCACTCGTTGCAGATGTAGATGCCGGGCGGGCCGGAAATCAGCGATTGCACGTGGTGCCGCGATTTCTCGCAGAACGTGCATCGCTCGACGGTCTTGCCCTTGCCTGCCATTTTTGTTCCTGCCTTGCCTCGTTCTTGGGTCGTGGCCGTGGATTGTAACAACGTGGGGCAACCCATGCTGCCCCTGCTTCGAGAATCACTGCTTTCCAGGGCCCACGCTGCCAGAAGGGCAAACGACAAGCTGCGCGGCAGTCCGTGCGTCGGGCTACTTGCTGGTCTGCACGATCTCGTCGATGAGTCCATAGGCCTTGGCTTCCGCCGGGCCCATGAAGAAATCGCGATCGCTGTCCTTGCTGACCTTGTCGGCCGGCTGGCCGCAGTGGTTGCCGAGGATCTCGCTCAGGGTCTGCTTGAGTCGCAGGATCTCATCGGCCTGGATCGAGATATCGACGGCCGTGCCACCGACACCACCCCAAGGCTGGTGGATCATGATGCGGGAGTGTGGCAGCGCGTGGCGCTTGCCCTTCGAACCGGCGGCGAGCACCACGGCGCCCATGGAGGCGGCCTGGCCGATGCAGTAGGTCGCGACCGGGCACTGCACGAACTGCATCGTGTCGTAGATCGCGAGACCCGCCGTGACGCTGCCGCCCGGCGTGTTCAAGAACAGGTTGATGTCCTGGCTCTTGTTCTCCTTCTGGAGGAACAGGAGCTGGGCGATCACCGAGTTGGCGACCATGTCATCGATCGGCGTGCCGATGAAGACGATGCGGTCCTCGAGCAGACGACTGTAGATGTCGTAGGACCGCTCGCCGCGGCCGGTCTTCTCGATGACGATGGGGACGATGTAGTCGTTGGCGATGGTCATGGGCTCAGGGCGCTCTTGCTGGCAAGAGCCGGCAGTCGGCCGTTGCGGTTTCTGGGGTTGACCGCGCCTCGGCCCCCCGGGCACAGGCCCGGGCGACTGCCGCGACTTCGATCAACTGCCCTTCTTATCGACGATCTTGGCGTTCTCTCTTAGGAAATCACGCACCTTACGCTCGAGCAGGGCCAGACGGAGTTCGCCGAGCTGGTTGTTCTTCTCAAGGTGGTCGCGAACCATCGCGACGGTGACGTGCTGTCCGTCGTTCGAATTGGCCGCGGCGATTGCGCGAAGTTCGGCTTCCGTATCGTTTTCGGTGACGAACAGCTTCTGCTGCCGGGCCACCGCTTCGATCAGGAAGAACAAGCGCACGCGCCGCTCAGCATCCTGATGGGCCTCAGCCTGCGATTCTTCCAGCTTCTTCTTTACGTCTTCTTCGGTCGCCCCGGCCTGCTGCAGGCGCTGGGCGAAGTTGTTGAGCGACGCGCGCTGCTGTTCTTCGACGAGCGAAGGCGGCACCGCGATCGTGTGGGCGGCAATCAGGGCCTGCAGGCACTGCTCTTCCTGGCGCGACTTGCCAAGCCGCAGCTTCTCCATGGAGATGCGCGACTTGAGGTCCGCCCGGAGGCTGGCCATGTCCGGGAACTCCAGGCTCTTGGCCAGTTCGTCGTCGATCGGGGCGGGCAATACGCGCAGGATCTCGCTCACCTGCAGGCGGGCGATGCCGGCCTTGCCGCGCACGGCCTCCTTCTCGAAGGTCTCCGGGAAGGTGAGCGCGATGTCGATGGTCTTGCCAGCGGCCGCACCCATGAGGGCTGCGCTGTAGGTCGACTCGTCGCAGCCGTGGATCGCGATGCGCGTGTTCAGCTGCACACCCTTGCGCTCCAGCACGCTGTTGCCGGCGTCGTCGACGAACGTGATGTCCGCCTTTACGAAGTCGCCGTCCTGGGCCGGTTCTTCGGTGCTCTTGATCGAGCGCTTCTGGTGCGCGATCTCCTTCAGCGCGTTGTCGATATCGGCCTCGTTGGCGTCCCCTTCGAAAGCTTCCGCTTCGAGGCCCTTGGTCTGGCCCAGCTCAAACACGGGGCGTACGTCGATCTTGGCCGTGAACTGCAGGGCGGCGTCCTGCTTCACCTCGAGCTTCTCGAAGTCGTCGATGGCGATGCGGCCAACGGGCACGAGCTCCTTCGTGCGGCAGGCTTCACCGAAGAAGCGGTTGAGCATCTGCTCCTTCGCTTCCGCGAGGATGCTCGCCCCGAACTTCTTCTGGATCAGGTTCTTCGGCACATGGCCCGGGCGGAAGCCCTTCAATTGGACCTGCTTTTGCGCCGACTCGAACATCTGGCCGAGGTGCTCGTTGACGAGGGCTGGGGGGACCGTGATGGTCAGGGTGCGGCTGCAGGGGCCGGTCTCGGCTACCTGGACTTCCATGGCAGTGTCGGGGCGTTGCGTAGAGCCCAAACCGCGACCAGTGGTAGGTCGGGCGGGCGGGGGAAAAGGGCGAGCATCTTGTCGCTCCGGGTCCATTTGGTCAAGGAACGAGCGGCTTCGTCCTGGTACCGGGGCGCAGATCGTTGGGGGGTGCGGCTCGACCGGCGGCGTCGGGTGGGGCTCCGCGGCAACCCCGCGGCCGCCTGAGCGCGCGCCTGGTGGCCTGGGCGGCAGCGCCCCGATTGCCCTCTTGTGGCCTCTCGCCGCCCTACTTGGGGCTCTGTTCCTTCGCGAGGGCCTGCAGGAAGGAGCGCACCTTGTCCAAACCCAGGCTGTCCTGGACGACCGGGTCGTCGACGCCAATGGCCTCGATTTCCGCGGTCGTCATGCCCGAGTTTTTCATCGCCTTGATGAGATTCGGGACCTTCTTGCGGTGGGCCTCGCTACGGATCAGTCCGATGTAGGCCCGTCGCGTCATGGCGAGTCCATCGCTGAACTCGAGGATCTTCTCGTAGTCCGCGGCGGCGTCGCCGTACTCCTCGATCGCGAACGCGAGGTTGGCGCGCTGCTCGAACAGGGCCGGGTCGCGCTTGCGTTGCGGCTTGCTGAGTTGTTGGTCCAGCGTGCGCTTCAGTTTGGTGACGCCCTGGCGATCGCCGAGGCTGCGCAGCGTGACGGCCGCCTGCACGGCCAGGGCGGTGGCTTCGCCGGCGTCCAGCATCTCGTGCAGTCGGCGGCAGGTTGGCTCATGGTCGCGCGGCGCCACGGTGGCGAGGGCCTGCACGAGGCGGCGCGTGTCCTGCCAATCGAGGCGTTCGCCGATGAGGGCCAGCAACGCGCGCGCGGCGCCATCGTGGTTGGTCACCGAGTTGGCGAAGTAGTCGATGTAGTACGGCAGCAGGCGAGCATCCTTCTCGGTCGAAAGTGCCTGTATGACCGTGTCCACAACGCTTGCGGGGCGTGCGACCACGAGGTAGTTGAGCACGTCCTCGCGCACCTGGCGGTCGGACGAACCCAGCAGGCCGACGACCTTGGGGCCCGCCGCGGCAGCCTTCAGCAGTCGCAGCGAACGCAGTACAAGGCGGCGATCTTCTTCGGCCGTGCGCTCGACGAGGTCGCAAAGCACCTGGATCGACGCCGGGGTGTTCGCGAAGCCGAGCAGGCGGATGGCCTCCTGCCGGGCGGTCTCACTCTTGCCGTTCACGAGTTCGACGAGGGCGTCCACGAACGAACTGGGATCGAGTTTTTCGATCACGCGCCGGCAGTTGCCCGCGAGGTTGCGCGCCGTTTCGCCGCCTTGGGCTGGTTGCAGCTTTTCCAGCAGCATGGGCACCACGCTGTCGCCGAGCGCCGCCACCTGGGTGATGCGCTGGTCGAGGAACTGCTGGTTGTTGCGGTAGTCGAGGGCGAGGTCGGCCCAGAACGGCTCCAGGGCCTTTTCCTGGGCTGGTCGCGCGCGTTCGGCGCGGTCGCGCGCCAGTTTGGCCAGGTTCCCCAGGGCGACTTGTGCCGGCAGCATGGGGAGCAGGAGGCAGGGTAGCAGGAACCGCAAGTGCATCGGCGCATCCTAACGCGCGGCGGGTCGGATGGCAGGCCAGTGGCCGTCTCTCTGCAAAAGTCGGCCCTTGATCCTGCCGATGAGATGGGCATGTGGACCTACGTGCTTCGCCATCACCTGCTGCTGCGAGCCATCTACGCGCGGTCGACGCCGGTCTGATCGCCTCGCCCGGCGACTGCCCTCTTGCGCCCAGTCCCCGACCCGGTAATCGATTCGGGTCCTGATGCGCGATTTTGATGTGGTGGTGATCGGCGGTGGCCACGCCGGCGTAGAAGCTGCGACCGCCGCGGCCCGGCTTGGTTGTCGCACGGCCATGGTCGTGATCGATCCCCAGGCGATCGGGCGCATGTCGTGCAATCCGGCGATCGGCGGGTTGGCCAAGGGGCAGCTCGTTCGCGAGATCGATGCGCTCGGTGGTGAGATGGCGTTGTGCACGGATCGCACGGGCATCCAGTTCCGCATGCTGAATACGAGCAAGGGCCCGGCGGTGCGTTCGCCGCGCGCGCAATGCGATCGCGATGCCTACAACCACACGATGGTGGAACGTGTGCTCGGCTACGAGCACCTCACGGTGATCGCCGGCGAGGCCGTGGCGCTGGTCCCGGCGCCGAACGGCGAACACATCGCCGGCGTCGAACTCGCGGACGGCAGCAAACTGCTGGCGCCCGCCGTGGTGCTCACGACGGGCACGTTCCTCGGTGGGCGCTTGTTTGCAGGGCCGTGGGAAGCCGCTGGCGGTCGCTACGGCGAGCGACCGGCAGCGCGCATCAGCGACTCGCTGCGTTCGTGTGGCATCCGGCTCGGCCGGCACAAGACCGGCACACCGCCGCGCCTGCACCGCGACACGATCGACTTCTCCACGCTCGAGCCGCAGCCGGGCGATGAGCCGCCGCAGCCGTTCTCGTTTCGTACGGCGCGGCTCGATCTCGTGCAGCAGGATTGTTGGCTCACGCGCACGACGGCGGCCACGCACGCGATCATCCGCAACAATGCGCATCACTCGCCGATGTTCCAGGGGCGCATTCAGGGCACCGGGCCGCGCTATTGCCCGAGTGTCGAAGACAAGGTGGTGCGCTTCGCGGACCAGGAATCGCATCCGGTGTTCCTCGAGCCCGAAGGGCGCTATTCGGTCGAGATCTACCCGAACGGTGTCAGCACGAGCCTGCCAGCGGACGTCCAGCTGGCCTTCCTGCGCACGATCCCTGGCCTCGAACACGTCGAAGTGTTGCGGCCCGGTTATGCGGTCGAATACGACTACGTGCTCACCGACCAGATTCGCGGCGATCTGCAGATTGCATCGCTGCGCGGGCTGTTTGCCGCGGGGCAGATCAACGGCACCAGTGGCTACGAAGAAGCTGCCGGCCAGGGGCTGATTGCCGGGCTCAATGCGGCGCGGTTTGCGCGCGGCGAAGGGCCGGTGGTGTTGGATCGGGCGACGGCCTACCTCGGCGTCATGATCGACGACCTGTGCCGCGTCAACCCGACCGAGCCGTACCGCATGTTCACGAGTCGCGCCGAGTTCCGCCTGCTGCTGCGCAGCGACAACGCGGATCGGCGGCTCACGCCGATTGGCGAACGCCTGGGGCTCGTGGGGGCGGCGCAGGCCAGCGCCGTTCGGCAGAAGGAAGAACGTATTCGCGCAGCGCGGAAACTGCTCGATCTCGTGCGGCGCGACGGTCGCACGTTGACGGAGTGGTTGCGTCGCCCCGAAGTGGGCACGAGCGACCTCGCTTCGTGGAACGAGACGTTTGCTGCGATGGCGTTGTCACCCGCCGAATTGGCTGAAGTGGAGGCCGAGGTGAAGTATGCGGGGTATATAGATCGGCAGGCGATGGAGGTCGAGCGCCTGCAGCGGCTCGAGCAGAAGAGCATCCCTGTGGACTTCGACTACACGCGCGTGCTCGGGCTCAGCAACGAAGCGCGCGCGCGGTTGCTGCAGCGGCGGCCGTTGACGCTCGGCGAAGCCTCGCGCACGGCGGGTGTACGCCAGGCGGATGTGCAGCTGTTGCTCGTCATGCTGGCGCGCTGAGAGCCTGAGAGAAAACCATGATACAGGCTCTCAGATTGCCCAATGGTGGCCGCCTACGCGGCCACGCAGGGAGTGAGAATCCGATGGTTTCTCACTCCCTGAGAGCGCGTCACATCTGCAGCACGGCTTTGACGAGCGTTTCCGTGTCGGCGGCTTCGGTCTGGCGGCGGACCTTCTCGACCTTGTCGCGCGCGTCCTTTTCGGCGTAACCCAGCGTGACGAGGGCGGCGATCGCATCGTCGGCGGTCTGCGTTGGCAATGTTCGGGTCGGCAGGCCGAAAGCATCGACCTCACCTTCGAGGTCGAGCTTCTGCAGGACGTCGCGCAATTCGAGGCAGAGCCGTTCCGAGGTCTTCGTGCCGACGCCTTTCACGCGTCGCAGCGCCGCGGCATCACTGCGCGTGATCACCGCAGCGAGGTCTGTTGGGGTGTAGACGCTCAACAAGGCGAGGGCGATCGAGGGGCCGATGCCACTCACGGAGAGCACGCGTCGGGCGAGTTCGCGCTCCGAACGCGAGGCGAAGCCGAGCAGCGAAGGCATGCCGTCGACGACGTGCAGGATCGTGAACAACTGGCGGACGGCACCGACCTCAAGCTGGCTTGCCGTGCTCAAGGAGACGCGGCATTCGTAGCCAACACCACTGCACCGCAGGACCGCGCGCGAGAGGGTCTTCTCGACGACTTCGCCGACGAGGTGGTCGTACATGGGCGACAGTGAACTCGGCGGGGGCCGCGACCGCAAGGCTTGCGATCGCGGTAGGGCAGCCGATCCAGCGCCGGATCAGCCGCGCAGCGACAGACCGAACTCGTCGAGCTTCGTCTTGATCTCGTTGAGCGAGGTCTGGCCGAAGTTCGGGCAGGCCAGCAGTTCGGCCTCGGTCTTGATCGAAAGGTCGCCGATCGTGCGGATCTTGAGCAGGTCGACGATGCGGCGGCTGCGCACCGACAGGTCCAGCTCGCTGATCGGACGACGCGTCGGGTCGGGGCTGTTTGGATCCGGCTGCTCTTCGGGCCGCACGGTGGGCTCGCTGGCCTCGCCGAGGTCCTTGCTCATGAGTTCGTCGGCCGTCATGCCGAGGCGGAGACCCTTGTTCTTGAGGATCTCCTTGATCTCGGTCAGCGACGTCTCGCCGAAGTTCTTGTAGCTGAGCAGCTCGGCCTCGGTCTTCTTGACGAGGTCGCCGAGCGACTTGATGTTCATCTTCGAGAGGCAGTTGCGGCTGCGCACCGACAGCTCGAAATCGTTGATCGGGGTGCGCAGGAGCTTGTTGCGCTTGTCGTCGCGGCGCTCCTGGTCCTCGTCGTAGTACATGTTCAGCGCGGCGGCGGCGTCGCGGCGATACAGGCGTGCCCGCGTGTTCTCCGGGTTCGCCTGCAGGGCGAGGTCGAAGCACTGCATGGCGCGGCGGTAGTTGCCCATGTCCTCATAGAGGATGCCGAGGTTGACGACGCACGCGACGTTGACGGGCGGGGCCATGAGCGCGCGCTCATAGAGCTCGCGCGCTTCTTCGTCTTCGCCGCGCAGGTCGACGTTCACCGCGAGGCGGAACAGTGCCTGCTTGTGGTTGGGATCGAGGCCGAGCACGTCGTCGTAGCAGGCGATTGCGCCTTCGGTCTCGTGGCGCAGTTCGCGCACGCGGCCGTCGAAGTACTTGCGGTCGGCTTCGCTGAGCAGTGGGCTCATCTTCGGCAGGTCCGTGGCCAGGCGGTCCCCGTCACTTACCACGTCGAGCGCGCGCAGCCAGGCGAGGGCCTGGGGGGCGTCGGTCTCGCGGTCCTTGAGGATCTTCTGCGTCTCGTCGATGTTGCCGAGCGCGGCATAGCTGCTCGCGAGGCAGAGTGCGACCACCGGGTTGGTCTTGTCGGCCAACAGCAATGGCACGGCATCGGCGTGACGGCCGAGGGCCCAGAGCGCCACGCCGCGGGCGGTGCCCTTGGCCATTGGGCTCGTCATCCAGTTGCGAAGATCTTCCACGGAGTCGACCGTGTGGAAGACCGCCTTCTTGAAGGCGTCGAGCTTGGTGGGGGTCATCTCCCCAGCCAGCAGTGCTGCGGGGTCGAGCGAGGAGAGTGGTTCGTTCGTGACCGTGTCCGACATCGATAATCCTGCGTACGCACAACCCACATCGAATCCGGCACGAGCCGGGCCGACCGGGCCGACGAAAGGGCGAGGAAGCGTAGGGGGCGGACCCCATCGGGGTCAAGCAATTGCGGGGCCGCGCACCGTTTCTGCGTAGATGGCTGCCAGTTCGGCGGCCATGGCCGCGAATCCGCGCGCCCGGGTCCGGGCGGAACGCGACAGCCTCGCGACCTCCCCGCGGTTCTCGGCCAGCCGGCGGATCGCTATGGCCCAGGCGGTGGCGTCCCCGGGCGGCAGCAGGTAGCCCTGTTCGCCGTCCTGCACCGAATCCTGCAGCCCGCCGATCCGGCTGACCAGTACGGGGCGGGCTGCGGCCAGCGCTTCCCGCACGGTCAGGCCAAACGCTTCCTGCCAGATGGCGGGCGCCGCGAGTACATCGATGCGCTGCAGCAGGTGGGGCAGTTCCGCGAGGCCGTAGGGGCCGTGGTAGCGCACACCGGAGCCCGGCGACAGCTTCTGGAAGCAACGCGTGAGGTACGACTGGTCGCCGTGGTACGGAACCGCATTGCCGTGGATGTCGAGGGTGACGAGCCCCTGCGGCAACTGTTGGATCGCATCGAGCAGGATGTGCAGGCCCTTGCTTGGCATCAGCGTGCCGAGGTAGCCGAGGCGCAGCGGGCCTGGGCCGGCGGCCGGCGGCGGCAGTTCGGCGAGGGCCGTCGTGTCGACACCGTTCTCGACGACGCGGAAACGCTCGCGGGGCACGCCCAGGGCCTCGAACGGCGGAATCGCCCGCGCGCTCGGCACGATCAGGTGGCGGGGGCGTTGCAGGGCCGCCCGGGCGTCCCGCTGGAGTTCCTGCACGAGGGCCAGCCGGTTGTCGTCGCGCAGCCACCAGGGAAAGGTCTGCTGCAGGCACTCGCCGCAGCGCGCGGGTGTGGCGGTCTCACACGCTTCCTCGCGGCGATGGAACATCTGGCCGCGCGGGCAGAATAGCCAGTAGTCGTGCCGGGTCATCACCACCGGCACGGCGGCTTCGTCGAGCACCCGCAGCGAATCCGTCGACATGCCGGTCAGGTGGTGCACGTGCGCGATGTCGAAACGTTCGCCGGCGGCGGCACGATCGGCTAGGAACGAGCGCATGGCCTCGGCCATGGGGGTGCACCTGTCCATGGCGGCCAGGGAATCGACGCCTTCCCAGCGATAGGCCACGCGCGTGACCTGCGGGTTGTTGCCGGTTGGCGCCGTGCGCTGGCCCTGCGCTTGGCCCGGTAGCATGGCCCGCGCGAAGACGTGGACCTGGTGGCCACTGGCCGCGAGCGCGCTGGCCAGACCGGCCACGTGCTGTTCGACGCCGCCGACGCTCTCGGGGGGCATTCCGTGACAGACCAACAGGATACTCATGCGCGCACAGTGCCCGCCCGGGGGAGTGCGGTCAACGAGTGCGCAAGTCGTCTGCAGGAAGACCGCTTTCTGGGTTTGACGGGTCGGGGGTGCGACGCTACACTTGCCGCCCCTCATTGCGGCCGAGGCGCCAACTCGATCGAGTTGGCAGCTGAGGCTCGCCCACGGGTGCCCTCATGAAGCTCAAGGTTCGTCGTTCGAAGTTGAAGCGCCTCAAGAAGGTCGGCTTCCGCACGCGCAGCAAGACCGCCGGTGGCCGCAAGGTCATCAAGCGCAAGATCCGTCGCTCGGGCAAGTTCCGCGTCGGTTAAGCCGAGGCGGTCCAATTAGGCCGGTGAGATTGGTAGGCCGGTGAGATTGGGCCAGTAATCCGGTCGCCGCGGCCACCGTAAGCGGCAGCTCCAAAATGGGCGTTCGTTCAAGCACTGCTTTAGGCGGTGCTTGTTCGCGTACGCTCCTTGCTCGTGCGGGCTGCCTGCCCGCAGAGGGGGCCTGTATCCAGTACCCAGAGCTCCTGCCGGGAACTTACTTCCCCGGCGCCCTTACTTCCCGGGCAGCTGGCGCTTCAGATACGCCATGTCGTCTGCGAACTGCACGAGTGCGTTGCGGTCGCTGTCCGAGATCTTCGTGAACTTGGCCGAGATGCGCACGCCGCCGTCCGTGGTTGGTTCGGCGCTGTCGACGACCGCGACGAGCTCGAAGTAGCTCTTCTTGATCATCTTGACCTGGAACTTCAGGTTCACGTCGCTGCCCGCGAAGAACAACTGTTTGGCCTGATCGGCGCTGATGCCGGCCTTCTTGCCATTCCAGACGAACTGGACCTTGTGGCCGTCGACGTTCGACATGGTGCCGAGCAGCGTCTTCTTGCCGCCGATCATCTTGTTCCGGATCTCGTCCGTGAACGTGATGAGGACCTTTTCCTGGTCTACGGGCGCATCCCCCGCGAGTTCCTTCTGGTTCAAGTGCTTGATGATCGCCTTCACGGCGTCACCTTCGCTGTCGTACATCGTGATCAGCTTGTCGATACCGACCTTGGTGATCACATCGCGAACAAACGGCGAAGGCTGCGCAATCACGAGTTCGCCGCTTTCAGCGCGGCAGCGCTTGTGGGCCTTGATGACGGCACCCAGCGCGGTCGAGTTGATGAACTTGACGAGGCGCATGTCGACCACGAGGTGGTTTACGCCGCGCTCCAGCAGATCTTCGACCTCCTGCATCAGGGCTGGGCAATAGAACGTGTCAAACTCGCCCTTCAGGGTGAGGATGGCGTAATCGTCGTTCAGGGTCTTGTCGATCTTCATGGGATGGAGGGGTCGGCGGACGGGTAGTTGGGTGGGGAGGAGGGCAGTGGACCCGGCGCAGATTCTGGCGTCACGACGCCCTTCGTGCAACGAGAGGCTGGAGTTGGTGCACAGGTGGCTCCGTCTGGCTAGAGTTTCGCCGCCGCATGAAATGGTTCTGGAAGCGCGAAGAAGAGCCCAAGAAGGCTCGCCGATCGGTCCCCGAGGGTAAAGACCTACGTGACGAGTCGACGTTGCTCACCGGCGACGCCGCCGAGGACTCCCGTTCCCTGGAGATCCTGCTCGACACGATCGCCGCGGTGACGGCCAATATCGATCTCGACGGGGTGCTCCGGGACATCGTCGATCGGTCCCTGCAGGTGACCCGGGCCGAGCGGGCGATCCTGTTGCTCGGCGATTCGCCGGACAACCTGTCGGTGCGAGTCACCCAGGACAAGGAAGGTCGTTCGCTCGAGGGTGACCTGCAGTGGAGCCGCAGCCTCGTGCGTCGATGCCTCGAAGAGGGCGTCGCCGTGCGTTCGGTCGTGCAGTCCGACCAGGAAGCGCTCGAACTCGGCCAGTCGGTCTACGACCTCAAGCTGCGCGCCGTGATGTGCGCGCCGATGCGGGCGAGGAGTCGCACCGTCGGCGTCATCTACGTCGACTCGCGCGCCGTGCGCCGCGAGTTCTCGGCGCGCGACCTGGCCCTGTTCGGAGCGATCTCCGCGCAGCTCGCGATCTCCGTCGAGAACGCGCGACTGCATGCCGACTCGCTCGAGAAGGCGCGCCTGCAGAAGGACATCGAGATCGCGCGGCGCATCCAGCAGCATCTGTTGCCGCAGGTGCCGAGTGGCATGGCGGGCCTGCAGATGGCGTTGTCCTACGTGGCTGCCGACAAAGCCTCGGGGGATACCTACGACTTCGTGCCGCTCAGCGATGGTCGCGTGGCGGTCATGATCGGCGACGTCACGGGCCACGGCGTTGGCGCGGCGCTGCTCACGCACGCCGTGCAGGCGGCCCTGCGCAGTTATCTGGAACTGCTGTCGGATCCCAATGCGATCGTGACGCGGTTGAACCAGCGGCTCGTCGCTGGCGTCGAGACGGGCAACTTCATGTCGCTCGTGCTCATGATCGTGGACCCGCACAAACACACGCTGCAATACGTGAACGCAGGCCATCCGGGCCTCATTCACTGCCACGCAGGTGGCATCACCGTGCTCGAGAAGACCGGCATGGTGCTCGGCGTCGTCGGCGACCAGACCTACTCGGTGAGCCCCGTGGTGCCGTTGGCTGCCGGCGACCTGTTGTTCTTGCATACCGATGGCGTCGATGAAGCGATGTCGCCGCAGCGCGCCGTGTTTGGCACCGAACGCCTGCACCAGATCCTGCAACAGCAGCGCACCGCTTCGGCCGAAGGGGTGTTGCAGGCCGTCGAGGCGCAGCTTCGGCAACATGTCGGCAACGGCACCTTCGAGGACGATTTTACGATGATCGCCGTCAAACT
>JADZDL010000506.1 GCA_020851075.1 Planctomycetota bacterium
CCGCCGTGGTGACCGCCGAGCAGATCCAGACGCCGCAGGATCTCGTGCGCCGCCTCGCGCCGCGGTTTGAAGTGATCTTCGCCTCGGCCGGCTGCAAGCTGCCGCTGCAGTAGCTGCGCGGCGAACGTCTGCTGGCGGTATCGTGGGCGGTAATGGTCTTCCTGCTCACTGCGCTCCTCTTCGCCCAGGCACCGCAAAGTCCGCCCGCGCCGTTTACTGACTATCCGCTGCAGGACGCGATCGAGTATCGCATCGCGCTCACGGTCGACCTCGAGCGGCAGGTGCTCCAGGGCAAGGTCGACTACACGTTCGCGGCCATCGAACCGCTGCAGACGATCACGCTCGATGCGCGTCGCTCGGACGATTGGCGCGTGGTGTTCACGGATGACCAGGATCGTGAACTGCCCGCGAAGTGGGGCACCGATTCGGTGATTCTCACGTTGCCTGCAATTCTCGAGAAAGGCGCGCAAACGCGCTTTTCTGCGGCGATCTCGGGCAAGCCCGTCGATGGCTTCTACTTCGCGCCCAATCGCTACGGCGAACTCATGGCGTTCACGGATCACTACTCGATTCGCGCGCGCGGCTGGTTGCCGTGTGAAGACCACCCCGCCGATCGCGCGCGCTTCGCGATGCGCATCGTGTATCCGGCGGGCAACGAGATCACGGGTTTTGGCGTGCCCGCGGCGGGCGTTGCCGGGCAGATGGTGGCGCCACCGGAGGGCTATCGCGTGATCGAACTCGCCGCCGATGCGGAGATCCCGCCCTACATGCTCGCGATCGTGATCGGCCCGCTGGCGCGCGTTCCCGAAGCTGGCGATGGGCGCCTCATGGACCACCTCGTCTACAAGCAGGACGTCGAGAAGGCGAAACTCGCGCTCGTGCACCACGCGGCGTGGATCAAGCTCATGGAGACGACGTTTGGTCCGTACCTGTTCCAGAAGTACATGACCGTGCAGTGCCCGACGCGTTGGGGCGGCTTTGAAGCGCCCGGCAACGTGCAGCTGGCCGAGGGCCTGTTTGATGGCCGGGGCCACGGTACGGGCACCTTGGCGCACGAACTCGTGCACATGTGGTTTGGCGACGGTATCGGCTATTCGAAGTGGCGCGACGTCTGGCTCAGTGAAGGGTTCGCGAGCTACTTCGGTCCATGGCTCGAATCGCAGACCGGCGGGCCGAAGTTCGCCGCCAGTCTCGTGCGCATGCGCGCGTCGTGGGCGCAGAGTGAAGAGGGGCGCGTTAAGTCGATCCGCGACGAGCGCTTCACGACGCCCGACGAGATCCTCAACGCCAACACCTACCCGAAGGCGGCCTGGGTGCTGCACATGCTGCGCGGTGAGCTCGGCGACGAGAAGTTCTTCGCGGCGTTGAGCGCCTACTACCGCGAATTTGCGGGCAAGGCGGTCAGCAACGCGGACTTCGTGCGGGCCGTGCAGAAGAGCACGGGGCAGGACCTCGGCTGGTTCTTCGCACAGTGGCTGGACCGCGTTGGGTGCCCGGAGCTCAACGTTTTGGCCGCCGACGGTGCGATTGCGGTCGAGCAGGCCCAGGATGGCGACCCGTGGCGGTTCTGGCTGCGTCTGCGCTGGCTGGACGACGCCGGGTCGCCGCAGGAGAAACGCGTGCAGATCACTGAGAAAGTGACCCGGTTGCCGGTCCAAGGCGGGGTGTCGGGGCTGGTGGTCGACCCGGAAGTCGAGCTGTTGTATCGGCCGTCGAAGTAGTGGCCGTCGAAGCGATGGCCCTAGCGCTGAGGGGATTTCGGCGCAGTTGTACCTTTTTCGGAACGAACGGGGAACCAAGCTCCGTCAGAGGGCGTTGCTAAAGGTTCTGCCTTGCCCATTGGCGGAGTGGTACGCCATCTGCAAGGGGCGGGTGGCCCGCAGGTTCTCCAATGTCCCATTCCAAACTGCTCCTTCCGTTCGTTCTCGCGCTTCCATTGGCGGCTCAGGGCCTGCTGATCACCCCCGAGCCCCAGCCGCGCGATCCCAATGTGGCCCAAACGGTGCCGCAGCCGCAGCCCGCACAGCGCCAATGGGGCCAGCCGATCGTGCGCATCCTGCGCACCCAGGTCAGTGCCGAGATCGTCGATGGCGTAGCGACGACGACGATCGAGCAGACCTACCGCAACGACGGGGGGCGCGATGCGGAGGGCACGTGGTTCCTGCCGCTGCCGGCCGGGGCGGTGGCGGACGGTTTTACGATGACGGTGGGGGGCAAGGAGGTCGCGGGGGAAGTGCTCGATGCCAACCAGGCGCGCGGCGTCTATGAGCGCATCGTGCGGCAGCGCCGCGATCCGGGGCTGCTCGAATACGCTGGCGAAGGCATGCTGCGCGCGCGCATCTACCCGATCCCGGCCAATGGCGAAGTCGGCGTCAAGGTGCGCATGCGCCAGGTGCTGCAACCCACCGGCGGCCTCTACGAATGGCGTTGGCCGCTGCGTGCGGCGCAGTTTGGCGACACTGGGGATGGGCCGCTCGGCCTCAGCGTCAAGATCCGTTCGCAAACGCCACTGAGCACCGTGATCGCGCCGTACGCGGCCGCTGAGATTCGCCGCAACGGCGAGCTCGAGGCGATCGTCTCTCTCGAAGGCACCAGTCGCCAACTCGAAGACCTGAAGGTCCTCTACGGGCTCAGCGAGCAGGAGTTTGGCCTGCACATGCTGCCGTGGCGCGAAGCCGGCAATCCCGGTTACTTCACGATGCTGCTGTCGCCGCCGCGTCAGCTGGCTGCGCAGAAGGCGCCGCGCCGTTGCGTGCAGTTTGTCGTCGATACGTCGGGCTCGATGTCGGGTGACAAGATCGAGCAGGCGAAGGCCGCTTTGCGCTCGTTCCTCACCAGCCTGCGCGGTGAGGACACGTTCCAGGTCATAACGTTTGCCTCGAACGTGCAGAAGTTCTTCGAGTCGCCGCAGCGAGCGACGCCCGAGAACCTCGAGGCGGCGAAGAAGCGCATCGAGCAACTCACGGCAATGGGCGGCACCAACATCGGCGAGGCGCTGCGCGAAGCACTCGAATCGCAGATTCCGGTGCCGGACGCCGATGGCACGTGGTTGCCACAGATCGTGTTCTTGACCGATGGCCAGCCGACGGTCGGACTCACCAACCCGCAACAGATCCTCGAGCTGACCAAGCTTGTCGACAAGCGCGAGATGCGCGTGTTTGCGCTCGGCGTCGGTGACGAGATCGACGTGCGGCTGCTCGATGATCTCGTGCTGCAGCACCGCGGAGCGCGCGACTTCGTGCGCAACAAGGAGAAGATCGAGGTCAAGGTCGACGCCTTGTGCCAGAAGATCGCCCAGCCGGCGTTGACCGATGTCGAAGTGCGCTGCGAAGGCCTCGATGCCTACGAAGTGCACCCGACGCGCACGCGCGACCTGTTCTGCGGCGAGATGCTGCAGGTCGTCGGTCGCTATCGCAACTCGGGTCGGCAGACGGTGCACGTGCGCGGCAAGCAGGCAGGCGTCGAGAAGGACTTCGTATTCCAGGTCGACTTCCCGGAACTCGCGGACCAGCACTCGTTCGTGCCGACGCTGTGGGCGCGGCAGCACGTGGCTTCGCTGCTCGATGACATCCGCCGCAACGGTCAGCGGCCGGAACTCATCATCGAAGTGCGCAAGCTCGCGACGCGTTATGGCATCGTGACGCCGTACACGTCGCAGCTCATCGTCGAAGAGGGCATGCGGCTGGCCGGGAACGACTACTATCTGGGTGCCCCAGGTCGTGAGTCGGCATTCGATTCGAACCAATGGAGCTCGGCGACGGGACTGGGCTCTGGTCGCGTCGCTGGTGCACCCGTTGGATCGACGGCCAAGGCCGCGGAAACGCCCCCAGCGGATGTCGCGGGTGGGGCATTTGGAGCCGGGCGTGCAGGCGGGCCGGCTGGTCCGACGACGGGTGGACCAGCGGGACCCGGCGCGCCGGCGCGGAATGCCGTTCGCGCTGCGCCCGATGGAATGGCAACGCTCCAGACTCTGGGCCGCGCCCGCACCGGCGCCGCGGCCGTTGAAGAGAGTCTGGCTACGACTTCGGGCAGCTTCTTCGAGTTGTTCCGAGAGGACCGTGGGGCCGCCGCGAAGGACGCCGAACGCAAGAGCAAGAACCAAGGCCTCGTGCGCCAGGCCGCGGGCCGCGCCTTCGTGGTGATTGGCGAGGAGCTCGTCGAGCAGGGCTTGCCGGCCGATTGGAACAAGACCGCCGTCGTGATCGAGACGTTCTCGGACGCCTACTTTGCCTTGCTGAAGCAGAGCCCGAAGTTGCGCGACGTGTTGGCGCTCGGCGAGCGCATCGTGTTCCGCGATGGCGAACGCATCGTGCACGTGAAGCCGGCGGACCCGAAGCCCGCCGAGACGAAGGTCGAGACGAAGACCGCGGATCCGGCGCCAGCAGCGCCAAAGGCCGGCGAGCCGCCCGTCATCAAGTGACGTCGGCGGCGGGCCCCGCTACCCTGCCAGCATGATGCGATTCGTGCGCTGGCTGCTGGTTGTCATCGGCGGGATCCTGGCCGGCGCAGGCCTTGCACTGCACGGCCAGGTGGCGCTCGCGCGCTACATGAAGGGGGAAGTGGATCGCACCTTCGTGTTGTGGCGCGCGCTCGGCCAGGCGACCTTCGCGTTCCAGGGCGGCGAGACGCGCGTTGCGTTGGCGATGAAGGAAGTGCCCGACGAGGCGCTGCAGCATTCCGATCGCGCCGCCTGGGTGCTGGTCATCGTCGGCGGCCTCATTTCGGTGACCGGACCGCTCATGCACGGCCATCGTGGCGGTGGCTCGAAAGGCCGCACCTCGCGCGCGAGTTGATCGGTAATCCAGCGCGCTTACAGGTTGACGAACTTGCCACCATTCTGGTTGGCCATGCGCTTCATCATCTCTTCGGGCGTGATCGACATCCACGGCATCGGCGGTTGCCCGGGCGTCTCCGGCGAGCTGATGAACACCGTATTGATGCGCAGGCTGGCGAAACGATTGCACTCCTTCACGAGCCGCAGGATCTCGATCGGATCGAGCACTTCACCGACCGACGGGGCGCCGTCTGACAGCACGAACATCTCATCGACGTTGGTCTCGTAGCGATTGCCGTAGACGAGCGATTTGACCTTGAGGCCTTCTTCGAGGGCGCTCCAGAGGTTGGTGCCACCATCGGCATCGAGGTCATTCACGAACTTGCGGAAGCGCTCGCGGTTCTTGTCGTTGGCGAGCACCATCTCCTTGCTCCAGATCTTCGACTTGGGGTTGCCGTTGAACGTGATGAGGTTGAAGTAGGCGTTGGGGGCGATCGAGTCCATCGCGCGAACGAGCTCGCGTTTGGCGTAGTCGAGGCGATTGGAGGCATTCTTGTTGCCCGAGCCGCTAGTGGACGTGCCCGGCTGCTGCATCGGGAACTTCATGCTGCCCGACAGGTCGAGCACGAACAGCACGCGCGTGCCTTGCACGGGGATGCCGCAGAAGCCGCCCGCCACGGTGGTGGCCGGGCCAGTGGGCTCGCGCTTCTCGGTGACGGCGATCTTGTCCTTGTCCTTCTCCCAGAGTTCGCGCCACTTGTCGGGCTGCGTTGCCGGGTAGACGGCCCCGGTCATGCTCACGAGCAGTTCGTGCGCACGATGCAACAGGAGGCCCGAGAGTTTGCCCGATTGCACTTCTTCCGGGTGGTCGCGGAAGCGTTCGAGAACGGTGATGAGCGCCGGCACTGACTCCGCCGAACGGAAGTCGTCGAGCAGGCGTACAATCACCATGTCGGCGCGCCACGTCGAACGGCCGAGAGCCTTGATGGCGGCGCGCACAGCGAGGCGAACGGATTCGGGTGGGCCCGCGGGCGTCGCTGGCTTGGCGGCAGCGGCTTCGCCGGTGGCCTTCTCGCCGGATTCCTTCGCGCCGCCGGCTTCCTTGTCCTCAGGCTTGGCCGCGGCCGGAGTGCTGGAGGGTTTTGGCAGGTACTTCTCGTAGAGCGTGCGCAGCGCCTGCACGACCGCGGGCAGCACCATGTCGCTCTGCTCCTGCTCGAGGGCTTGGATCAGGGCCAAGGCGCCCGCTTCTTCGCCAAGATAGGCGAGCGCCTCGGCGGCATTCACGCGAACGATCACGTGTGGCGAAGCGAGTTGTTGCTCGAGCACCGGGCGCGACGTGGCTTCCTGCAGCAGGCCGAGACAGCGCACGCCAGCCGCCTGCATGGCAATCGCACGAGCCTTCTCGATCTTCAACTCACCGCGCGCGGCCTTGGCGACCTCATCGCGCGAGGCGCGAGACAGCAGCTTCTTGGCCCATTTCTCACCGATCGCGCGCACTTCGAACGGAGCCATCTCGCGGGTGTAGTCGAGATCGTCCATGCCGATGGCGGCGAACTCGAGCAGGCTCTGCGCGGCTTCGGCGGAATCGAGCTTGGCGACCTGTTCGAGGATGAGTTCGAGATCGCCGGTCCACGTGGAATCGCCGAGACCACCCTTTGGCGCAATCCCGAACTTCACCGCGATGCTGTCTTTGGCATTGATCGTGACCGGGCGCCAATCCGTGTTGGAATGCAGGTGCATCTTGCCCGTGCGATAGAGCTTCAGCCACGCGGTGGCTGCCTTCAGCGCCTTGTCATCGGCGGCTACAGACTCGGAGGGCGCCACCAGGCATCGCGCCGCGGCAACCATGGTTGTGCCGTGCGAGGGGCCGATCGCGCCGTGACAGACTGCCAGAAGGAAGAGTGCGAGCATGTGGGGGCTGGGCAGGCGGAATGGGTGGCCTATGGTATCCACCGGCGCTCCCCAAGTTGCGCCAAGAAACCCCCTGCGGGCCCACTTCCCGGGCGACCGTCCAAGCCGTCGGCCCGAGATGTTGGTCGGGCCTACTGCCCGATCACGATCTTCAGCGCGTTGGACACACCCTGGTAGGGTGGCCAGGCGTTGGGCAGCCAGTCGAAGATGAGGGCCTGCGCGTGCAGTTCGACGCCGGACATCGCCGGTGAGAGGTTTGCGAGCGACATCGGCACCTGGGTTGTCATCAGTCGGGTTGATCCGACGAGCGTGGTGATCACAAAACGCGTGTCGATGGCCTCGCGGCAGGCCGGGCCAGGCACCGGTGGCAAGAGCGACGGAAGCCCGCTTGGTGCTGCGGCGGTGCTAAAGGCGAATAGCATGCATTCCCCGAACACACCCGTGGTGTTATCGACGGAGTAGGCAAATTGTGCGTTGCCGATCAACGGTAGAGACGTCACCCGCAATTGTGGGGCGCCGAGCAGATGGTGCCCCGGCACTCCACACGCCGTTCCGTAGCTGGTGGCTTCGACGCCGTTCATGTTGGCGAAGCCCGGGGTTGGCGTGGGATCGAGAAACCACTCGAGATGGCGCAAGGTGGTCGTGCCGATGCTCGCGGTGTTGCGCGCGAGGCTCTGTCCGCCCGGAATGGTGGGACACTGGGTGCCTTCGTGCCAGTAGCCGGCTTGCACGGCGAGCGACTCGCGTTGGAAACCGTGGTCACCCCAGCTCACCCAATCGCGAACGAGCGCCGGGTCGTTCATCTGACTGCTCGACTGCGAAGCGAACAGTGCAAAGGCTCCGCTCTCGCCGTGTAGAGCTTCGCCGCCGAGGTAGAACAAGAAACCGTAAGGTGAGGTCCCGGTGTAGAACTCGCCGGGGCCGACGCCGCCTGGTGAGGTTTGGAACCAGTGCACGCGCACGAACTCATTGGGGCCGAGAATCGTGCCGAGCGGGAATGCCCACCAATAGCGCTGTGGCTGCCCGACAGTGTGCGTTGCGTAGTAGAGCGACCAGGTGCCGAGGTTGATCGGGTAGGTGCTGCGATTGTGCACTTCCACCCAGCTCTCGGCGCTATCGGCGCGAACCTCGCTGAGGATCACGTCCTGGGCAGCAAGTCGATTGGCGACCACCCCCAACATGGTGAGAAAGGCGGCAGTAGCGAGTCGAAGTGTAGGGATCGTCATCAAGTTGCGTGGCCAGCGTTGCGTTATGCGGCACTTCGTCGTCGCCGATGCCTGCGCTTGAGGGGTGGCGCGATGGTCCGGCGGGGCGGGGGTTTGGACAACGCCACGTCTGCCGCCCCGATGCGGGGCAATCTGGTGAGGAGTGGGTCAAGCGCCGCCCGGGCGCTGACCGATAGCCGGCGTGGCGCGGGCTACCGCGCCGCTTCTACGCACCCAGGTTCAGCATCGTGCCGAAACAGACTACCGAAGCCGTCGAGCGCATCGTCGAGGAGCTCATGGCGAGCAATCTGACGAGAGTGGAACGCATTCAGCGCCTGCGCGAGCTCGCGCGATCGGGAGAGGATGTGCCGGACGAACTGATGGACCAGGCTCTGCGCAAGTTGATGGAGCGGATCACGGAGTGATCGCGGCCCCCTACTCGATTCCTGTCAATACTGGAACAGCCATGAAAGCAGCGTTGTTCGTTTCGTTTCTGCTCGGTGTCGCGGCCCTTCCTGCACAGGACCGTGAGTTCGGCGTCGCCGTGCCGACCACTCTTACGCAGGTTCGTGCCGATCCCGAGGCCTTCAAGAACGTGAAGGTGCAGTTCACGCTGCAGTTCGCGTCGCTCGGCAAGATCTCCAACCCCTTCTTCACGAAGTTCACGCCGACGGACTTCACGAACTTCTACGCGTGGGCTGACGAGCAGCCGATCTGGCAACAGGGCGCGTATGAGGACGTGTTCGGCATGCTGTTCCTCAGCAAGACGAGCCCCAACCTCGATCAGCTCTACTCGCTGCGTCTGTACCAGCGCGTGAAGGTGACCGGTGTCGTGCGCAACACGTTCCAGAACACGCCGTGGATCGAGGTCTCGGACTTCGAGCCCGTCAGCGGCCAACTGGACACCGCCGTGCTCACGCACCTCTACCGTGGCGAGAAGCTCATGGAGCAGCGCCTGTGGCAGCGGGCCATCGCCGAGCTGTCGCTGGCTCCCGGCCAGAGCGTGCCGGAGAACGCCGTGCGCGCGACGCACAAGAACCTCGGCGTATGCCTCATGCGCATGGGCGAAGCCCAGCTGGCGATCAGCTACCTGCAGTCCGCCGCCAACATGACGAAGGGTCGCGACCTGGAGATCGAGAACCTGCTCGCGATCGCCAAGTCGCAGCCGGACCAGGCGATCGATCGCACGGTCGACTCGCGGGGCCTGAAGGACAGCGAGCGGCCGATGTGGGAAGCGTTTGAGGGCGACAAGGCCTCGCGCACCACGAAGCTGATGCGCTGAGCCGATCTGCCGACGGGTTTGGCCAGATGGGAATCGTGAGCCGGGTGGGAATGGGGCCTTCAGGCCCCTTCGCGCCCGGCTTTCTGCCGTTCTGGCGGGAGTAGGGGGTCCTTACTGAAAATCGCCCTCTGACGGGGCATTCTGTGGGGCTCCCCCTGCCATGAGCTCCACCGTCGCCCCCAACGCCCTTGCCCCGACCAGCCTGCGCGGCCCCTTCCGCCTAGCCGTGGCGATGCTCGTGGTCACCACGATCACGATCCTGAAGGGGGCGATGACGACCAGCACCGGCTCGGGCATGGCCTTTGCCGATTGGCCGTTGTCGGATGGGCAACTGATGCCCGAGCGGTCCTACCAGACCTTGCCGGGCTTCTTCGAGCACTTCCATCGCCTGGCGGGGGCGACTGCGGGGGCGTTGTCGTTGGCGTTGACCCTGTGGCTGCAGAGCAAGCGCCTCGGTTCGCCAGCCGTGCGCAAGACCGCGTGGTTTGGGCTCGTGCTCATCATCATCCAGGGTGTGGTCGGTGGTGTGGGCGTGCTCAAGAACCTGCCGACGGTGACCTCGGTCACGCACGGCACGCTTGCGCAGCTCACGCTCGCGACGTTTGCGTGGATTGCCTACCAATTGTCGGACCGTTACAGGCAGACGCCACCCAACCGCGCAGTGCCGGTGGGGAGTGGGCGCACCATGGCGATCGCCGGCATCGTCATCCTGGTCCTGCAGACGATCGTCGGCGCGATTGCGCGCCACACCAACAACGCACATGCCCTCTGGACACACGTCGGCAACGCATTCTTCGTCTTCGTGCTGGTGACGATCGTCACCGCGTTTGCCGTTGGCCGGCTCGGTGACACGCCGGGCATCAAGGGCCTTTCGCGCGTGTTGATGACGTTGCTGATCGGCCAGATCGCGCTCGGATTTGTTGCGTTGGTCATCCGCAACAGCGCGGGCAAAACGCCGGAGAACGTGGCCAACCTCGGCACCGCGGCGGTGATCTCGGTGCACGTGCTGCTCGGTGCGCTGCTCACGGTTCTCGCGGCGACGCTCGCGGCGCATGTGTTCCGCGCCACGCGTCGGGTGGACCTCGACGAGGCCACGTTCTCATGACCGCACCGACGCCGAGCCTCGCGCGGGCGAGCAAGTTGCGCGCGTATTGGGAACTCGGCAAACCGCGCTTGTCGGCGCTCGCGGTGTTTGCGGTGGTGGCGGGCGCCTACATGGCGTGGCCCGCAACCAACTCACACCCGCCGGCGGATCTGCTGTTCTTGACCACCTTGGGCACGTTCTGCGCCGCCGCTGGCGCCAACGCGCTCAACATGTATCGCGAACGGCACCTCGACCCGCTGATGCTGCGTACCCAGGGGCGCCCATTGCCGACAGGTCGTCTGCAGCCCGGCGAAGTGCTGGCGTTCGGCGTGCTGTCCGCGTGCGTCGGCGTCATTCTCGTGTTGTTCGGCTCGGCGCCGCTCGAACCCGATGGGTCGCGGCACATCGGTACCGTCAATTGGGTCGCCGCCCTGTTGTCGGCATCCATCGTGGCGAGCTACGTGCTCGTCTACACGCCGATGAAGGTGCGCACGCCACTCAATACCCTGGTAGGCGCGATCCCCGGCGCGTTGCCGCCCGTGGTCGGCCACGCGGCGGTGGTTGGCAAGCTGGCAATGCCGCAGCTGGTCCTCTTTGCGATCGTGTTCTGCTGGCAGATTCCGCACTTCCTGGCGATCGCCTGGCGTTATCGCGAAGACTACGCGCGGGCCGGTATGCGCATGCTGCCCGTGCTGGATCCAACCGGATATCGCACGGGCATTACGATGCTGCTCTATGTGGCTGGGCTCGGCATCGCCAGCTTGATGCCGTTTCTCGTGCACATGGCCGGTGATCGTTATGTGGTGATCGCCATCCTGCTCAACATCCTCTTCATCGTGCCGGTGGTGTTTGCGGCGTTGACGCGGCGCGACCGGGCGATGCGGCTTACGTTCCTGACTTCGATCGTCTACTTGCCCCTGCTGCTTTCGGCGATGGTCTGGGACCGTCGCTGAACGCGCCTAGACCGCCCATGCTCGCCGAATTCGACTTTCGCATCCTGGCTTCTGTCGACGCTTCGCTGAACGGCCTCGCGTTCATCCTGATCTGTTCGGGCCTGATCGCGATCAAGCGCGGCAAGGTGGAGCTGCACAAGAAGCTCATGCTGTCCGCGGTCGGCGTGTCCGCGCTGTTTCTGGTCTGTTATCTGACCTATCACCTCAATGTTGCGCCCGTGAAGTTTGTCCACGGTGGGTGGCTCGCGGCGGTCTACTGGCCGCTGCTCATCTCACACATCGTGCTCGCCGCGGTGCAGGTGCCGTTGATCCTGCGCACGGTCTACCTGGGGCTCAAGGATCGGCGCGCGCAGCACAAGAAGTGGGCGAAGGTGACGACGCCGATCTGGCTTTACGTCTCGATCACAGGGGTCATCGTCTATCTGATGCTCTACCACTTGTGAGCGCGGTGAAGGTCGGGCGCGGGTATGTTGCGTTCTCGGTGGCGCTGTTGCCTGCCGTAGTTGCCGGGTTTGCGGTCGTGTTCGGCTTGTTTCGCGAGAATGGCTCCCAATCGGCCGGTGCGGGCCCGTTGGCGTTGATCGCACTTGCGACAATAACGATCGTCGGCGGGAACGCGTTGCTGGCGATCTTGCTGGCTTGGGGTTTTCCCGCGCTGCGTCCTTCCTGGCCGTATCTTGGCTTATTGACGATGGTCCTGATCGTGTGCGCGACGATCGGTGTCGTAGTAATGAGGGTTCTCTAGAGTCTCCTTCCGAGTCCGCAATACATGAACCATCTGCCTTGGACTGCGCCGCCCGGCATCACCGGCCTCATCTTCGATTGTGATGGCACGCTCGCGGACACGATGCCGGCACACTTTCGCGCCTGGACGTCGATGCTCGATGGGCACGGGATTCCGTTCCCCGAGCCGCGGTTCTATGCGATGGGCGGCATGCCGACGGCGCAGATCATCCGCGTGCTCGCCGCGGAGGTCGGCGCAGTCGTTGCCGATATCGCCGCGATGGTGGAAGAGAAGGAGCGCCTGTTCTTGCAGCACCTCGACTCGCTCGCACCGATCGTTCCCGTCGTGGCGATCGCGGCTGCCTACCGGGGCAAGCTGCCGATGGCAGTGGCGAGCGGTGGTTACCGTGATGTTGTGCACAGCACGCTCGAGCGACTGCGGCTTCGCGAGTGGTTTGCGACGATGGTGACCGCCGAGGACACGGCGCGGCACAAGCCGGAGCCCGACGTGTTCCTGGAAGCGGCGCGGCGGCTTGGTGTGGTGGCGGGCGAGTGCGCAGTCTTTGAGGACACCGATATCGGGCTCGAAGCCGCGCGGCGGGCTGGCATGCTGGGCGTGGACGTCCGGCCTTGGGGCAAGGTCTGATCTCGGCGGAAAGGCCGGAGGTGGGTGAGGGGCGGCGAATTCGTGGGTTCGCTATATGCTGATCCACACCAGAAACCACCTCGAGGACCATCATGCCCACGACTCCTGCGTTCTACCTAGCTCCCCTGCTTGCTCTCGCCGCCGCGTTGCCGGCGCAGATCACCTACGTCGATGCGGATGCCAGCGTCAACACCACGTTTGCCGACGGCAGTGCGTTTGCCCCCGTGCTCGCTTCGACGGCGGTTGACAACCTGTGGCAGCAGCGGCCGTTTGCCAACAACGGTTCGATTCTCTCGAGCAACGACGCTGGCACCGGTGCTGAGGATTGCGCAATGCTGCGCACTCGCGTCTCCGGGCTGATTCCTGGCCTTCCGCACGTCCTCTACGGGTATCAGTGGAGCACGCAGAACGACACCGCGCAGTGGCGTTTGCGCATGTTGGTCGACACGCAGCAGCCCATCGGTCCCCTGCCGCTGTGGCACACGAAGGGCACCGGCACGCCGATGTCCACGCCGTTGCCGTTTGATGCTTACACGAGTCCAGTCACCAATCTTGGCTTGCAGTACGACGCACTCGGCATGGAGACGACGGGGCACTTCACGACGCCGGTCCTGGTGCGCGAGGGCAATCGTTGCCTCTATGAGATTCCGCTCGGAATCTTCGTGCCTAACGCGGCCGGCGAACTCGATGTCTACATCGATGATGATCCGCAGACCGGGAACTTCTATCGCAATTGGTATGACGGGATCGGCTACGTGCTGGCCCCGCTGCAGCTTGGTGCGGGTTGCGGGACGCCAGCGCCGCAGATCGAGTTCACGGGTGAGCCGGTGATGTTGCGCAACTTCTCGATCGCGCTGAATGGTGCGACCGCGAACGCGCCTGCGATCCTCACGTTCGGCCTCAAATCGAACACCTGGAACGGCCTGCCACTGCCACTGCCGCTGGCCTCGTTTGGGTTCGCGGGTTGCTTCCTCAATGTGAATGCGCAGATCACGGTGCTGGCGAGCACGAACGCCGCCGGCAGCGCGGGGCAGACGTTCAATCTCTCGGGTGTGACGAGCATCGACCTGGACTGGCAGTGGGGCGTGCTCGATGCCACTGGCGGCGTGTCGATGACGCCGGGGCTGTCCTCTACGATCCATCAGTAGAGGTCCATCGCGGGCGGCGACCTCTACGGCACGATCGTCACCGGCACCGCGTTGCTTGCCCACACCGGCGCCAAGGCGCTATCAAAGACTGCATACGCGAAGTGGAGCTGCAAGCCCGCCAACTCCGGGGCGAGTGCCCCCGGGGAAACCCCGATGCTCGAACTACCACCGCCCGCGGTGTTGAGCAGACCGATCGTGTTCTGGAACATGCCCGTGTTGAACTGGGCAGCCATCGCGCCGGACAGATAATCGAAGTTGAGCGGCAGGATCACGCCGCCAGGCAGCGTGGTGCCGGGGGCTGTGCCAGAAGCCGAGCCGAGCAGCAGGTAGATCTCGCCGGCGTGGCCTGAGCCAAACAGGGGATGGAAGTCAATTTGGCCACCGGTCACGGAGAGCTGTCTGGTGTCGGCCCACAGGGAGCGTTCGACGTAGCTGCTCTGAAAGATCAGCTGCGAATTGGGTTGGAAGTAGCTCCAGACCGTCTGGCCGTTCGGCGTTACCTCCAACAGGAGGTTCTGGCTGCCGCTGCAGATGAGGGTGTTGCCGTTTAGCAGTCGTTCGGCGCCGGAGACGATCGGCGACAACATCGTGGGGTCGGTGTAGCTCCAGAACGGGGCCGTGGGGCCAAAGCGGCCAGTGGTAGGGTCGACCGAGAGTTGGCCCTGGGCATCCACCGGCAGTTCGAGTTCGAACACGGCGGATTGGGTCAATTGGTACTGGTTGTTGAACACCGTCACGTGCCCAGCACCCGGGTATCCAGGGGGCACGAAGCGCGGGTCGTGCTGGCCGCCCAACTGGCGGTCCAGCCCGGTGCCGGCGCGGTACGCCTCAGGATTGCCCCAGCGATACAGGAAGTCGCCACCTTTGCCGCGCTGACCGCCCGTGTGCCCCGCGGCTTCCGCAGTGGTCGTCGAATGGTCGATCAGGTAGAGCTCGTTCTGCGAGTGGGAGCTCACGATGATCCAATCGTTGATCGGGTCGTAGTCGAGGCCGTTGAAGTGATTCCAGTCGCCAGCACTTGCGAATGCTGGCGGGTAGTTGATGTCGAGCAGCTCAGGGTGGTTGGCGACGACACCGTAGTTGGGTTTGCTCGGATCATAGTCCTGGATGACGTGATCCCGCATGTGCCACTCCCAGACCACATTGCCGGTGGTTGGACCCGTGGGTTCGATTTCGAGGATGGCATCCGGCAACCAATCGGTGCTGCTCAGAAAGGCCGGATTACGGCCGTTGGCGATGGCATCCGCGTCAGTGTAGCGGTCCCAGGCGATCACCAGCACGTTGCCGTTGGGCATCGGCTCGATGTCGTGATGCGCGTAGTGGAACGGACCGCTGAGGTCGTAGCTCCACAGCACCGTGCCATCGAACGAGAGTCTCTCGATGCGCCCCGTTGCCCCGGGAACCACGATTGCGCCAGTCACCGCGCCACGCAGCAGTGAGCCATCCGCATCGACGTGGGCGATCAGGCTTGGGCCGCCGGCCCACTGATGCACCAGGTTGCCCTGATTGTCGACAAGCTGGGTGGCGTAGTTGCCGATCGATTGAAAGACCCGCAATCCTGGGCTCTGCGCCAGGAGGATGCCGGGAATCAATGCAGCGCCTAGCGCCAGAAGGGCTCTCGTTCTCGCGACCATTCCACAACGATCGCGGACGATTGCCGACGGACAACCCCCGATTGGCGTAGTCCCCCAAGAATATTAACCCTCATACCCTTAGGCGCAATTCGCTACACGGCCGTTGCTGGTGTTCAGCGCCGCGCTGGAGGCTGGTCAGGAACGGCTTCTTTTGACGATTGGGGGCCGAACAGAGCACTTTCACACTGTGCGTGCGCAAACATCGCGGAGTGATCGTGGCCGACGCCCTCGGCTTCGATGAGCCGCCAGCCAAAGGGCCAATTGCGTTCCTTGGCGAGTGTGCGAGCGGTCCAATACAGCGCGAGATTGCGTTGATGACGTCCGTTGCCAGTCACCAACGCGTCCTTGCTGTTGTCGAAGTACTCGTCGGGCTTGTCGTCGGCGGTGCCAAGGTAGAGCGTGAGTGGCGCCGCGAGATACTGCTTGAGCCGCGCTTCGCCCACCAGCTCCGTCGGCAGCGTGCCAAAGCCGTAGCCGAACGGCGCCTCGAGGTCCGGCATGAGCACGCTGCCGGGATTCGCGGCGACGATGCGTTCGGCGCCGGTGTCCTGGAACGCGCTCATGCGCAGGGCAAACTGACCGCCGGCACTGTGCCCGATCAGCCAGTGTTTGAGCTTCGGCTTGTCGGTGAGCGCTCGAACCATCGCCGCAATCTGCGGCACGCGCGCATACGTCCACTCTGCCGGCGGCGCCGCCGTGCCGTCTTCACGCAGGATGCCGCCGCGTTGGTAGCAGCGGCTTGGAAAACGCTCGGCGTCAAACTTCGGCGCGACCACGAGCATGCCAAAGCGGTCGCCCATGCCGACGGCGTCCTTGCAGTACTCATCCGCGTTGCGAAGCACACCGTGGAACACGAACAGCATGCGTTCGCCGTTCCAGTCCTTCGGCATGTAGAAGAACACTTCGAGTGGCAACCCGGCGAGGTCGAGCGTTCGTTGGGAGAGGCCGACGGGCAATGGGTTGGGGAGTGCGGTGGGTGCGGTTTGCGCAGCAAGCGTGCCGAGGGCGAGGAACAAGGTGGCGATCGAGCGCATCGTTGCAAGGTTGCCGCCAGGGGTAGTGCCTTACCAGGCCCGGCAGTTGTTTCGGGGGCGGGCCGCTCGCGGCGGACATGGTGAATCCCCGGTCGCCCCTTGCGGTGCTACTTCTCGGCTCTCTCATTGCGTGCATGACCACTCTCATGACCCTCTGGCTGCCGATTCTGCTCTCGGCAGTGTTCGTGTTTGTCACAAGCTCAGTGATCCACATGGTCATCCAGTGGCACAAAGCCGACTACAAAGTGCTCAACGACGAGGCCAAGGTGCTTGACGCGCTGCGCGCCGCGAAGGTCGGCCCAGGCGAGTACATGTTCCCCGGCTGCAATTCGATGAAGGACATGGGTTCGCCGGAAATGCAGGCGAAGTTCGCGCAGGGGCCAGTTGGCTCGGTGATCGTGCGCCCAGCTGGCTCCTTCAACATGGGCAAGTCGCTCGGGCAGTGGTTTCTCCTGTGTTTGTTCGTGAGCGCGTGCGTGGCGTGGCTCACGCTGCAGGCGCGGCTGCCAGGCGCGCCAGCCGGGGACATCTTCAAGATCTCGTTCGGCGCGGCGTTTCTCGGCCATGCGCTGACGCATGTTGACGAAGCGATCTGGAAGGGGCTGCCCTGGGGCATCGTGATGCGTTTCACGATCGATGGCCTTGCGTACGCTGCGGTCACCGCCGGCACGTTTGCCTGGTTGTGGCCAGCGTCCTTCTGACGCGCGGGGCGGTTGACCGAGGGACTCGCATACGCGACATTGGCACCATGTCGCATCTCGCCTCTTCCTCTGCTGCGCTGGCTGTCTCCCTGTTCCTGTTTGGCTGCGCAGCATTGCGCGCCCAGGAAAACCCGCTCGAAGCACCCGTGCCCGCGAAGGGTGGGGTCGCAGCACCCGCGCTTGCCGGGGCGAAGATCGCGGTGCCGGACTTCGTGAAGCCGGGCGCCCGCTTTGTCTATGAGGGTGGCTCTTCCACCGAGAATGATGACCCGCAGAAGGCAAATAGCGCCGGTGTGGGCCTTACACGTTTTGATGTGGTGGCGGTGACGGACACCCACGTCCTGCTCAGCGTCGGCACGTTTCTCACGGCGCTCCAGGGCAGTGGCCACTCGTATTCCGGTAGCAGTGCCGGCGCATTTGGTGACTTCGAGATTCGCAGTGGTGGCGCGCTGTGGATTCCCAAGGAAGTGCTCGAGGCCTATACGACGTCCGACCTCATGCAGGTGACGACTGGGCCGTTCGAGTTGAACGGGCGCAAGTACACGACCAAGACGATGACGCGCATCACGCCGGAGAGTGCGCTACGTCAGGTGTGGGACATTGGCACGGGCCTGAAGCTCAGTGAGCAAAGTGGCACCGGCAAGGCGCGGCGCGCGGGTGACCTCACCGGCTTCAATCGCAAGATCAACGGTTACAGCAACTATCAGATGTTCCGTCAGATGAAGTTGCCGTGGCTCGATGCCCCTGCACCTGCCTGGGTGAAGGACCTGCACTCGATGGAATACGAGGGCTCGCAGACGATGTACATCCAAGGTGGCGACCCGATCAGTGTGCCGTTCACGTCGACTTTGGAAGTGCAGGAGCGCGGCGACAACTGGATTCGCTTTGCGATGACGATGAGCATGCAGCAGGGGCAGCCCGCCAAGACGAGCGTCAATTCGGGGCCAGGCAGCGTGGGTTGCTACTGGATGCATCCCGACGTGTTGCGCCGCATGAAGGAAGGGGTCATCGACGAAGACCAGCTGCTCGGCACGCGACTCGAGTATTCGCAGCAGGACGGGCCGCAGGGGCGTCTCGGCGTGCTCAAGGAGACGGGCTCCGCGCACGTGCTGATCTGGGGTTACAGCCTCAAGGACGGCGCGCTGGTCTACGGGCGCTGGGATCGGCCGGAGTTCCAGCAGACTACGGAGCTGAAGCTCGTCGATCGTAAGTGAGTAGGGCCCTCGGCGGGCCAAGCAAGCCGCTATCGGGTCAGTACCGTGCTGAAGGCGCCCTGCTAGCATTCCGAACGATGAAGAGAGTCGCGTGGATCGTCGGCCTGGGCCTGCTTCTGACCCTCGGCTGGTGTTTTCGTGATACGCCAGCCAGTTCGAACTTTGACAGCGCTGGCGCTGCGCAGAAGCCGAACGGGGACGTCGCGCAGGCCGATCTCACCAAGGCCAGTGGGGTTGCCGTGGCGCTGGCGGAGGAGGTGTTGCCGTCGCGCCACGCCGTTTCGCTACCTGACCCTATCGACCCTGCGGACGCAGCGCGAATGGTGCAGGTGCGGGTCCTGGATCGCGAGGGCTTGCCGGTACCGGGTGTCGAAGTGTACTACGAGGCGCTTCCTGGTGCGGACATGAATCGCGCGCGTTTGGTGGCGGTGTGGAGCGATCCGGTCGGAGAATTGCCAAGCGGGGGGCGGAAGGTACGGACCGATGAACGGGGCATTGCGCGTTGGCCGTGGCTATCGAGCACATCGTTTGCGCTGACCGGGCAGAGGGAGTGGTGGGTTTCGGCCCAGCATCTGGCCGACTGTGGGGCGCTGCACTTTGCGATGTCGATGCGGCCAAGTGTTGTGCACGACCTTCAGCTGCGCAGCGACCAGACGCTCGCGGTGCAGGTGTACCGCGCGGACGGCAAACCGGCGGTGGATGTGCCTGTCGCATTGATGGGGTGGTCGGCAAGTTCTCCGTTCACCTTGGGCGGCTTGCGAGGGTTGTCGCTGGCGTCCACCGATACGCAAGGCATCGCTACGTTTCGTCACCTGCAGGAATGTGTCGCGGATTTGCGGCATCGCGGTGCCGCCATCCCGATTCGAGTTGTCGCAGATGGGCCGGCGGTCGATGCGCATGTCGATCTGGACGCGGCGGCACTGCCGGCGGTGATGCCGGTCCTGCAGTTGCCAGGGGTTGGTGAAGTCGAACTGCACCTGCACTATTTCGACGGCTTGCCGTTGGAGGCGGGTGCAACGGTTGGCCTCACAATTCCTGGGCGTTCGGAAGGGGCGAGACTGTGGATGGTCAAGATTCCAGGGCAACTCGTCATCCGCAATGTGCCGCTTGGCGAACGCTGGATGGTGTGGGCGCCAGGGTTCCTGCAACAGGTAGTCGAGATCGACGGCCCAACCTTGCCCGACCAGCGTGTGGTGTGTGAGGTGACTGGGGAGGCGCAGCGCGTGCTGGTTGGACAACTCCTGCTCCATGGCGAGCCGGCTCGCAATCTGAAGTTCCTCACCAAGGGTTTGGCCCAGGCCGACGGCGCCATGTGGACAACCGATGCCGATGGCCGGTTCCGCGTGCTCGATCGCTGTTGGGTCGCCGAGGAATTGGAGGACCTGACGCAGCTGGAGTTTGTGATCGAAAAGGCTGAGGGCGAGGGCGACAGCCTGTCTGCCCGCTGGTCTGGGCACATCGCCGGGACTCGCCAGGTGCACGATCTCGGGCCGCTGCCGCTGCAATCGGTCTCTGGTGCGGGGCCGAGCGCGAAATCCGGTCCGATCCTGTGTTCTGGGATCGTTGATGCCGACGTGCCAGATCTCCGCGCGGTCCAACTCTACGTGGTGCCGGACGGTGCAAGCTACCAGGTGCCGCTCGGACCCGAATTCGATTGCGCAACCGGTCGGTTTACCTTTTTTGGCGATGGACCAATCGGCAAGGTCGTGGCCCGTGCCAGGGGGCATGGGGATGTAAGCGTGTCGTTTGCCCGGGGGCAGACCGACCTAGTCTTGAAGCTCGTCGAGCAACCTGCACTCGAGGCCACGTTCCTCGTGCCGGATGCAGATCTATTGGGCTGTCTATCGTTCGCTCTGGTTCGTCGCGATCCTGACCGCGAGAGGGAACTGAGCGATCCTCCTGATTCGCGGAAGCAAGCCGATGGTGCCGAACAGTGCCGTTGGAGCGACTTGCGGCCAGGCCGGTATCGCCTCGAAGTGATCTGTGCAGGCTTGTCCAAGCCGTTGTTGGTGTTACCCAATCTCGATGTGCCCCCCTCGGGAATGTGCCGCGATGCGCGACTCCAGAACATCGTGCTGCAAAAGCCGGAGATGCTGCGCGTCGAGGTGCGCGGCCCGGAGCGTCGTGTTGAGCGAATCGAGGTGCATGCTCTGGCTGGCGGCCAAGCAAGGGACTGTCCGCGCGCACTCGATGGCAGGTTCCTCGTCGCACACGACGGGCCGGTTGAGCTGATCGTCGGTGCCAGTGGCTGCCGTGTGCAGCGCATTGCGGGCGTCACAACAGATCAGATCGTTACTTTGCAGCGCGGCATCCCGGTCACGCTGCGCATCGATACGAGTGCCCTGTCGGCGTGGCAGCAGATCAACGTGAACATGCAGGGGGCTGACGAGTCGCCGGTGGCAGATGGCTACGACGATGGGCACCGAATCCTACCTGGCACGAGCGAGGTGGAGTTCCTGGTGCCGTGGCCGGGCAAGTTCTCGATGAACTGGTTTCTCAAC
>JADZDL010000507.1 GCA_020851075.1 Planctomycetota bacterium
GCGGGGGACCGAGGCGGTTGCTGGCGGCGATCCAGGATCCTGAGTCGATCCGGAAGGTGCTGGGGTCGCTGGGCCTGTCGGCGGAGGTTCCGGAGCTGGCGGCTGCGCGGTCCCCGCCGCGGCAGGGGGAGCTGGAGTTCGAGGGGTAGCGGGGCTGGGGGAGCTGCCGGCGAGGACCTGCTCATGGGGCTGGTGGGGAGCGGTCTGGGGTGAAGGCGGGAAACCGGGCGGAATGGCGTGCTGGAGGGAGGTTCGGCAGGGGCGTTGACGGCGGCGGCGGGGCCGGGGATGGTGGTCCGGTGGGTTCCGGGTGGTCCGGGACGCTGGTTGAACTACCTACTCCCCTCAACGCAACTCGATTCCTTCCTGGCCGATGGCACGGGACGCATTAGCAACCTCGACCACGGAGTCGGCCTGCACTTCTGCCGACACCTGGCGATAGCCATGGGCGGAAACCTCTCGATCGAGGCAAGGAACGAGGACGGCGTCACTCTTCACGCCACCGTCGCGCTTGCTGCGGCACCCGAATGGGAAGTCGAAATCGCCGAAGAAGACGCGCAGCGACCGAAACAAAGCCCTGACGTGCCCAATGCAATCACCGGCCACGTTCTTCTCGTCGACGACAGTCGCGATCATCAGCGATTGCTCGGCCACTTGCTGACGCGCGCGGGAGCCACCGTGACGACCGCCGACAATGGAGTCATCGCGCTGCATCTGCTCCAGAACCAGCCGTTCGACCTCATCCTGATGGACATGCAGATGCCGGAAATGGATGGCATCGAGGCAACCCAGGAACTGCGCCGCCGGGGCGTGAATACACCGGTATTGGCTTTGACCGCCGACAATGGCGAGGGTTCCACGGAGCGGTTCCTGGCCGCCGGTTGCAATGGTCACCTCGAGAAGCCCATCGACCGCGATGCGCTGCACCGCCTGCTAGGCATGTATCTGCCGGCAAACACTGCTGGCTGAGCAAGTCAATTGGCGACGTTCCACCGCACCTCTAGCAACGCAAGTCGCCCATCGCGCCAATCCCCACGACGCGGCTAGAGTAGCCGCCTCGATGTCGATCGCGCCTCCGCCACGCCCGCGCTGCTACCGCTGCATGCGCCCCGAAAGCATGTGCCTGTGCAGCAACCTGCCTTCCGTGCCAACGCGTACACGGATCGTGATCCTGCAACACCCACACGAACGCAAGCATCCGTTCGGCACAGCCCGCTTCGTGCGCCTGTGCTTGCCCAACGCCGAGGTGCATGTGGCCTATGGAGGTCTGTCCGGGGACATGCTGACGCCGATCGACGTTCCTGCCGACACCGCGGTGCTGTTCCCCCATGCGCACGCAATCGAACTCGACGAACTGCCCGAGGCCGAACGCCCTGGCACGCTGCTCGTGATCGACGGCACCTGGTCGCACGCAAAGCGCCTCTACAAGATGAATCCATGGCTGCAGAACCTGCGCCATGTTCGGCTGTCCCCGAGTGCACCAAGTCGCTACCGCATTCGACGCGAACCGCAGGCCGACTACGTTTCCACGGTCGAGGCCACGGTGGAGGCTCTGCAGATCCTCGAGCCTGACACGCAAGGGCTCGAAGGGCTCGTCACCGCGTTCGACTCCATGATCGATCGGCAGATCGCGCATGTGAACAGCGTCGAGAGGCACGGGCGCAGTAGGACTCCGCGCCAACGCGAATCGCGCCGGCTACCGGTGCTGCTCGAAGATCCCCGTCTCGTGATCGGTTACGCCGAGAGTTCGGTGCCGGGCGGCGACGTCAACACCGCGCGCGAACTCGTACAATGGGTCGCCGTGCGCATCGATGGCAACGAGACCTTCGAGGTGGTCATGCGCCCAACCGGGGCATTCCCCCCGACGTGCCATCTGGAGCATATGGGGATCACGGCGGCGGACCTTGAGGCAGGTGTCGATGCGGCGACTGCCCGCGAACGTTTCTGCGCGTGGGCGGGCGTCGATGCCCCGATCGCTGCATGGACGCAGAGTTCGCTGGATTGGGTGAGCCCCGTGCTGTCCCCCAGCATGCCCCAGACGGTGCTGAAGACTGCGTACTGCAACTTTCGCAACCATCGTGCGAGCTTCCTGGAAAGCGTGGTCGAACGCGAAGGCCTGTCTCCTGTCGCACTGCAATGCAGTGGCCGCGCGCGCGAGCGATTGGGCAATGTGCTCGCCATCGCCCGGTGGCTTCGCGACCAACGACATGCGACGGCTGCGCGTAGCTGAAGACCGCAGGCTGGGCTACGCATCTCTGCGATCAGGGAAAACCCCAAGGGAAGCACCCTCTCTGGCATCGCCACAGGCGCCGATATCACCGCGCCCTCTAGAAGTGGCAGAACTTCGTCCGCCCCGCCAGCCGATAGTCTTCGAATGGGGACGCCCCTGAGCAACACTGCGATAGCAAGCGCGCCAACGTGCACCGTACGCGATCCCCGGATCGCGACTGCGCTCGCGACGGTCCCGCGCGAAAGCTTCCCGCCAGTCGTTGGCACGTGGCGCGAATGGACACGCGATGCACTGATCCGCATCCTCGAAGACCTCGCTCTGCGCCCGCGCTCCAGGGTGCTCGTAGTGGACCCGGTGAGCGGCTACCTGCCGGCCCTGCTAGCTCGCCTCGTGGAGCAAGTCGTCGTCGTATGCCCGGCCCCCAGCAGAGCGGGCTTGCTCGCCGAACAACTCGGCAACGAGGCGGTGACCAATGTGCACCTCAGCTCCTTCCTTGAACCGAGAACCGCCTCCGGCAACACGAGATTCGACGCGATCCTGGTCGCGCAGCCACACCCAAAGGGCTTGCCCCAGGAATTGTCCTCTGCTCTCTCCAATCAGGGACGAGCAATCGTGCCGCTCGATACCGCGTCCCCGCCCAGGCACATTCTGCGTGTGCTCTGCAGCGAGGAGGGGCTGCTGTTCGAGGAAGAACTCGACCTCACGCACTACCTTCCCCTGCTTGGGGACATGCTCGTCGACCACGGTTTCGTCATGCGCGCCGAGGTCGCCGATGCATTGCGAGCCGCGAAGAAGCACGGCCGCATGCTGGGGCAGGAACTGCTGCACCGCGGTTCTGTTCGCGAGGACGACCTCTACCGCGTGCTTGCAGAACAACACCAGATGACCTTCACGGACACCGCAAGTGTCCTACCGCGGCTGGATCGGCAACTTCTCCACAGCCTGCCGCGAAAGTACCTCGACCACTACCGGTTCGTCCCCGTCTGCATCGTAAAGGGGCGGACGACGGTCGTCACGACCAGTCTCGACCTCCCCCTGTGGGACCTGCGCGGCGTCTTCGAGGGCACAGAGGTCATCGCAGAACTGACTACGCCAACGGACCTGCAACGCATCTGGACCGCCATCGAGCTCGGATTCGTCACCGAGCAGGTCGCCCGATCGGCACCAACAAGCAAACCGGAAGAATCAACCCGGCCCGTCCTTGAGGACTCTCGCGCGGCCGGCCTGTTCGACGCAATGCTGCTCGACGCCGTGGCGGAACGCGCCAGCGACATCCACCTCGAGAACTACCACCACGGCGCGCGCCTGCGCTTCCGCATCGACGGCAGTTTGCACGATATCGGTCGCTACCAACTGACCGCGGCAGACCTCAGCTCGGTCGTCAACGTGATCAAGATCGCCGGCGACATCGACATTGCCGAACGCCGCATGCCCCAGAGCGGGCGCGTGCACCGCCGCGTGGGCAACCACGTGCTCGACCTGCGCGTGCAGACCCAGCCCACGCTTCACCTCGAAAACGTCGTCATCCGCATCCTGCCGCAGGACCGGCGCCCGCCGACCATCGAAGAGCTCGGTTTCAAGCCGTCGCTTGCCGACCGCTATCGCCGGCTGCTGAACGAACCCCACGGTCTGGTCCTGGTGGTGGGCGCAACGGGCTCCGGCAAGTCGACGACCCTCTACGCGGGCCTGCAAATGCTGGCCAAGGACGCGACGCGCAAGGTCATCACGATCGAGGATCCCATCGAGTTCTCGATCGCTGGCATCCAACAGACCCAGGTGAACCAGGCCGTGGGCTTCCACTTCGCGCAAGCCATGCGGGCCTTCGTTCGCGAAGACCCGGACGTCATCCTCGTCGGCGAAGTCCGCGACACCGAGACCGCTCTGGAGACGATCCGCGCGGCTCAAACGGGTCACCTCGTGCTCGCAACGATGCACTGCAACGACACCGTCGACGCCGTGCAGCGACTTGCCGACCTGGGGATGCACCCCAACTCGATCGCCAGCGAGCTCACAGCCGTGATGGCGCAGCGACTGGCGCGACGCATCTGCAACGGCTGCAAAGTTGCCGCGGAACCCGATGCCGAGGTGGCGGCCGAACTCTTCCCCAATGGCATTCCGGCCGATTTCCGCTGCTTCGTAGGCAAGGGTTGCCCGCGCTGCAACGACACCGGGACCCGTGGTCGCATCGCCGTCGTCGAACTTCTCACGATCGACGCAGAGATGCGCCGCGCCATCTCACGCCGGGTGGTGCTCGACGACCTCCGCACGATGGCGCACAAGATGGGCTACGTGTCGTTGCGTGATAGCGCTCTCGAGCTGGTGCAGTCCGGCGACATCTCGATGCGTGAACTGCTCGACATCCTGTCGGCCGAGCAGATGCGCCCCGTTGTCTGAGTTCGGTGAGGAAGGGGTCGATGGGGCGGACGCTGGAGGTGACGACGAGCTATTGGTCGAACTCGCGGCCGCCTCGGTGCAGGGCCGCGCGGCGCTCGGCGAACGGGCCGGGGAATGGGACCAGCGGGTTAGTCGCGGGACGCAGAACGAGCCGTTCGTGAAGGGGCCGCTGTGCGCGGAGGTGGATGGGTTCTCGCTGCACGCGGCGGTGCGGGTGGAAGCGCGCGATCGGGATCGGCTGGAGCATTTATGCCGGTACGCGGGACGTGCGGCGATTGCTGAGAATCGCCTGACGGAGCTGCCGGATGGCCGCGTGGCGTATTCGCTGAAGAAGCGGTGGAAGGATGGCACGGCGCACGTGGTGATGACAAAGCAGGTGCTGATGGAACGCCTGTGCGCGCTGGTGCCGCGGCCGCGTCGGCATCTGGTGACGTATCACGGGGTGTTTGCGCCGGCGGCTGGGATTCGGTCGCGGGTCGTGCCGAAGGTCGAAGCGGAGGTCGAGGCGCCGGCAAGCGCGTCTGGTGCGTCTGCCGGACTGGTCGCTGCCGCGGTCCGTGCCGTGGTGGGCGGTGGTGCGGCGCAACCTGCTGGAGTTTCCCTGCAAGCCGAGCTCGCCGAGTCGGTGCGCCGTTCGCTGTCTGCTCGGGCGTCAGGTGCGCGACGCAAGCGGCGAACAGGTCCGCGCCGCCGCTACCCGTGGGCAGAACTGCTGCGGCGGGTGTTCCTGGTCGAGGTGTTGGTGTGCCCTCGATGCGGGAACTACTTATCCCCCTTCCCTCCGCGGCTATCCGACGAGTTGCGTGTCGCCGCAGTCCACGAAATGTCCGGAAGTCACTTGACAGAGTCCTGGGGGGGGGTACACAACGTCAATGAAGAAGCCCGCAATTGCCTTGCTCTTGACTTCAAGCCTCGCAGCTCAGGTGCAGGGATGCCTGTCAGGTATGAGTGGTTCGGATTTCAGCTTCAACAGCTATCCGTACGCAGTCGTTGATTCGGTGTGGACTCCTATCGGGCACGCCTCAGGAATCTGCCCCACAACAGGTTGCCAATATGCTTGGCGCCTGGATGTCGAAGTCTGGAGCCCATCAGCGCCTGGACTGCCTTTCGAGATATGTGTTATTGGAGGGGGTGTTTCTTGTTTTCCCACCACACTACCACAGGACCCTACCAAGCCATACTACACCCAGACGCTTAACCAGGCGTTCTCCAACTACCTCGGCTGCGGCCAGTCCCTGACGATGACGCTGAGCGTCAATCCATTGCTTGGATACGTTGTGATTGCGTCCGTAGATCTGACGTGCAGCGGGTGCTAATCTGCCGAACATGCGCCTCACCTTTGTCTTGGCCCTGGTTGTCGCGATTGCCGTGGGACTGTTCTGGTGGACGACTCGCAACCCGACCGCTTTGGACTCCGGATTGCCAATTCCACCGGTTCAGCCTGCCGTGGCGACGCCCTCCGTGGCCAACCCAATTCCACCAATTCAGGCACCGAAGATAGAACGTGGAGCCGAATCGAGAACCGATGCGACCCCGGAGCCTGTTGCGACTTCGACAGCCATGGAGTCTCTGACCCTTGGTGGTCACTTGGAGTCACGCATTCGCGATCTACCGTGGGGCACCGATAAGGTGGGGCTGTCGAATGGAATGGAGCTGGCCCAAGTCCTCGTCGCTCCTGACCTCAACCCCCAGAAGAAGGTCCTCTCCGCCGAGCAAACAAGTGAATTGACTTCGCTATTGGACAAGCAGCGCCAGGAGGCGAGCCAGCTCATGTCGCTGGAAGGAACTCACGGCAAGGCGGCACTCCTGCGAGCGGTCGCCGCCGGACAGTTCGCATCGACAGAGTTCGTCAACGCCCGAATTGGCGACGTCGCAGCAATGGCTAAGGCTTCTCGAGATCAGAGAGAGGCCAGCACTAGACAACTCGACGACTTGACCGCGCGCCTCGGCAAACCCCTCGAGGATTGGGGATATTCGAAGTTCTCGTCGACCAAGCCCGATGGAATTCCCCGCCAGACCATCGTCTACTACACGGCTGCCCAAGAACCGCAACTCTTCGAGGTCCGGAAGCGATTGATGAGCACGGCCCGCGATCATCGCGAAGCTGTCAGACAGTTCTTCGCTCGGATTCCGTGAATCTCGGCCAGCGCAACCGGACGCCAGGCTAGTTCCGCAAACTGGCGAACGCCGCCACGAACATCACCGGGACCCACCCGAGGCTCGCGAGCAGCGCGAACCAGGCACTCCAGAGCGCATCGCAGGCCATCGGCTCGAGCGGCGTGTACTGCGTCACCTGGTACCACGAGAACGCCGCGAACAGCGCGTCGACAAACCCGATCCCGAGCGCCACCACGGCCACCCAGAGCACCCCGGTCCCACCTCGCCGCCACGCCAGGCGACCGAGCCCGAAGGCCAGCCGCAGGTTGACGATCAGCCACAGAGCCGCGTACGGGGACGCGAAGATCGGCGACGAATGCACGGAATAGGGCGCGTGGAACGTCCACCCCCACTGACGCCACCAGTCCGGTCCGAACTGCCAGACCCCGAACCCGAACGCTGCCAGCGCGCCGGCGCCGAGCCAAACGGCCTCGGCGAGCACCCGGCGGCCCAGACTCACAGGTAGCCCCGACTCACAGGTACGTGTAGGGCCGCTGCGTCTGGCAACTGGACGGGTTCTCGCTGCACGCGGCGGTGCGGGTGGAAGCGCGCGATCGGGATCGGCTGGAGCATCTATGCCGGTATGCGGGACGCGCGGCGATTGCGGAGAATCGGCTCTCGGAGCTGCCGGACGGCCGCGTGGCGTATTCGCTGAAGAAGCGGTGGAAGGACGGGACGACGCACGTGGTGATGACGAAGCAGGTGCTGATGGAGCGCCTTTGCGCGCTGGTGCCGCGGCCGCGTCGGCATCTGGTGACGTATCACGGGGTGTTTGCGCCGGCGGCTGGGATCCGGCAGTGGGTGGTGCCGCAGGTCGAAGCGGAGGCCGCGCCGCCGGCAAGCGCGTCTGGTGCGGCTGCCGGACTGGTCACCGCCGCGGTCCGTGCCGTTGTGGGCTGTTGTGCGGCGCAACCTGCTGGAGTTTCCCTGCAAGCCGAGCTCGCCTAGTCGGTGCGACGTTCGCTGTCTGCTCGGGCGTCAGGTGCGCGGCGCAAGCGGCGAACTGGTCCGCGTCGCCGCTACACGTGGGCAGAACTGCTGCGGCGGGTGTTCC
>JADZDL010000508.1 GCA_020851075.1 Planctomycetota bacterium
CGAGCAGGTCGCAACGCGCCGAGCCATCCTGGCTCAGATACATTGCCAGGGCCCCTTGCGCGTCGGTCTGCGCTTCCCAATCGGCCGGTAGGCGCAGACCCAGATGGTGGTCGGCGTGCCACAACATTGCGCCGAGCACACCGCCCGGCATGCCGAGCGACGTGCGCAGAGTCGCCGCGGTCTGCTCCAGTGCACTTTGCGAGGCCGCTAGTTGCCCGTCGGGGAGCAGAAAGCTCACCACCAGTCCGTGGTCTTTGCCGGGCACGTAGTAGTCGAGCACTTCGAAGAACAGATCCGCGGCGGGGCCTCGTTTGCGACCTACCAGGAACTGGCTGTCGCGACCCGCGAGTTGTGTCACGCCAGCACCGCGCACTTCGAGATCATCCTGGGCGTGGCGCTGCCGGAGCAGGTTCTGGCCGTCGTTGTCGGCGACGGCGGGGACCAGCTCCACTTCGAGGATGCGGTAGAGCAGGTGCCGGCCGTTGTCGGGTGGTTGCTCCCGCAGCTTGATCCGCGTGTTGTCCTCAGAGCCCACCACTTCCCAACCGCGCGGTGGCACGATCGAGAAGTTGGAGCGCTCGATGCGACTGGCCTCTGGGCCAACTTCGGCTGGCGCGTAGATCGCGTAAGTCGAGTTGGAGGCGCATCCGGTGGCGAGCAGGGCAAGCAAGGCGAGGCGACGGCGCGGCATGGTGGCAAGGCTAGTGCCAGGACCCGGCCGACGCGAGTCGGGGCAAAGTTCCATGCCCAACCTCCGACACATTGTAGGAGGCATGGGGCACAATGGGCCGCATGTCACCCCGACACAGCAAACCAAACTCGGCGATCGCCGACGCCGAACTGACGATTCTCAAGGCGCTCTGGGATGGTGGACCGGCCACGGTTCGCGAACTGCTCGAGCGATTGGGCACGGACTGGGCCTATACGACGGTGCAGACGCTTGTCGGGCGGCTGGTCGAGAAGGGTCATGTGCGCACGGACCGTAAGGACCTCGCGCATGTGTTCACCGCGATCACCGTGCGCAACGAACTCGCCGAGCGGCGAGTCGATGAGGTTGCGAGTTCGTTGCTCGATGGTGCGGTTGCCCCGTTGGTCTTGCGGCTGGTCGAGAAGGGCAAGTTCAGCGCCGAGGAGATCGAGAGTTTCCGGGAGCTGCTGCGCGCGGCGGAAAGGCGTGGCAAGTCGAGACCGACCAAGGACGGGCGCGGCAAGGGCCGCGGCAAGGACGGTGCGCCATGAGCTGGTTGCTGGCCAATTCGGTGGTGGCCCTCCTGCTCTGTGGCATCGTGCTCGCCATCGGCAGATTCGCGAAGCCAGCGCCGGCGGTCATGCACGTGTTGTGGCTGTTCGTGTTGTTGAAGCTCGTGACGCCACCGTTGTTCGAGGTGCCGCTATGGGCAGCGGACAGCGCTGAAGTGCCGCTCGCGGCGGAATCCTTGGTTCCGTCTCCGAAGCAACCGTTGCCTGGGACCGCGTTGGGCTCGCTCTCCGCTCCGGATGCCATGGCTGTTCTGCCGGTGGCGCACACCCCGGTGCCCTGGACCGCCGTGCTCGGAGGCATCTGGCTGCTTGGTTCGGTGGTGATGCTGGTGCGTCTTGCTAGCGGGGTGCGTCGGCAGCGTCGTCGCGTCGATCGGCTGCCGCCCGCGCCGCAGTGGCTGCAACGAGAAGTCGAGCGCCTCGCGATGCGAATGGCCGTGCGCACTCCACTTCTACTGGACGATGCGTGCGCGACTTCGCCGTGTGTGTGGAGCCTCGGAACGCCGCGCCTCGTGTTGCCAGCCAGGACGTTGGCGGCGGCGACCAGGAAGGGTCGAATGTCGGTATTGGCGCACGAGCTCGCGCATCTGCGGCGCGGCGATCACCTGGTAGCGCACCTTGAGCTGGCACTCGCCGTGGTGCTGTGGTGGCACCCACTGTTCTGGTTTGCGCGCGCACAACTTCGCGATTGGGCGGAGCTGGCGTGCGATGCGTGGGCCGTGGCGAGTGTGCCATCGGCGGCCATCGAATACGCGACGGTGCTCGTAGACGCCGTTGCAGAGAACGATTCCGCGGTTCTTGGCATGACCGTCCTCGCGGCGAGGCCGGCAGCCAGAGCTGCATTTGAACGGAGGTTGACGATGATCCTGAACGAGAGAGTTCCGTGTCGTGTCTCGCGCGCCTGGTGGCTTCCCTTCGCAGCGCTCGGTGTTGGCCTGTTTGCCGTTCCCGTGGCCGCGCAGCGGCAGGAACCCGCGCGTATCGATATCAAGGTGAACGGCAAAGACGTCAAAGAGCTGGATGCTGCGACCCGGGAGGCGCTGTTGCGCCAACTTCGTCAGCAGAAGAAGGAGGATGCAGCGCGGGTGCAGGAGACGAAGCCGGAGCCGCAACCGAAGAGCCTGAAACCCGTGGTCCGCGTCGCGGACGAGGATCGCGGCGACGTTCGCGAATGGAAGGAAGCGCAGGAGGCCATGAAGAAGGCCATGCAGGAAGCGAAGGCCGAGATTGCCGACGATCCTGACCTCCGCGAGCTTGGCCTGACGGAGGACATCAACAAACTGATGGAACAGGTGCAGAAGGGCGGCGATCTGCAGAAGTCCATCGATGCGATGGTGGCGAAGGCGATGCAAGGTGCGACCAGGAAGGTCGTCGCGGAGATTCGTGGTGACGCCGATCTGCGCGAACTCGGTCTGACTGGTGACGTGGAGAAGCTGGTCGGCCAGCTGTTGCGTGGCGAAGACGGCGACAAGGCCATCGAAGAGATGGTTCGCAAGCTGGTTGGCAAAGGCATCGTGCACTTCTCTTCGGGCGGCAAGTCGTCGCACGGTGCCCACTCCGATTCAGACTCGAGCTCGGATTCGTCGCACCAGGAGTCGCACCAGAGCGATCATCAGGAGAGTCGCTCCGATTCGCGGGATGCCGCCAAGAAGGAGGCTTCCGAAGCCGCCGATGCCAAGGAGAGTGTGAAGGCCGCGACGGAGTCGGGCGAGAAGTCCACAGCGGGTCAAAAGGGCAAGAAGAAGGCCGGCAAGCGCAAGAACTGACGGTGTGGGGCGCGCCGCTGTGCGTGACCCCCTGCCTTCGTCGCGCAGGGGCTTGTAGCCGGCGGGAACTCCACCCGGCCGTGCGGCCACTAGAGGAAGTCCAATGCCGCGCGCGAGGCCAGTTCGACGTCGTCGGGAACGCGCGGCGGGTTGTTCATTTCTGGCGATGCTGACGCAATGCGCCGACGGCAAACGCGGCCCCGCCCATGGCGAGCAGGACGCCGCATGGCAGCATCATCTCGCCGAGCGAGAAATCGCGCCAGATCGCCCCTTCGAGGGCCCCAATCGCCCATCGCGCCGGACTCACTGCGCCAGCTTGCAGCATCCACGCGGGCATCGCGATCTGCGGCACCATGCCGCCGCCGAGCATCGCCATCATCAGCAGAGTGCCCCAGGCGACACCACTCACGGCCTGTTCGGTCTTGCCGAGGGAACCGAGCAGCATGGTGAGCCCGGCAAAACACGTTCCTGCGCAGGCCGTGGCCAGCACGAGCAGCGGCACACTGCTGATGCGTACGCCGAAGAACAGGACGCCGACCGAAGTGAGGACGGCGGTGACGACGCAGCAGCTGATCAAGCACGCGAGCGCCTTGCCGGCGAGGATCGTCGCATGCGAGATCGGGGCTGTCAGCAGGCGTACGAGTGTGCCGCTGGTGCGTTCGCGGACCAGCGTGATGGCAAAGCCAGCTGAGCAACCAAGGATGCCCCACAGGATCGATTGCGGGAACGAGATCGAATAGGCGTTGGGCGGTCCTTCGCGCTGTCGCGTGATCGCGACTTCCGAGATCTGCGGTTCCATCGCCGGTGCACCACTGTCCGGGCCGGCCACTTTGGGCGTGCCGAGGAAGTTGTCGAACGCCGTGAAGAACGTGGTGAGCGCGATCTTCTGCACGGCCCCGACCTCGGGATCCTTCTTGATCTGTTCGCTAAGGCGCTGAATCTGCCCCCGTGTCTTCACCGGGTCCGTCATCAGGTCTCGAAAGCCCGAGAACACGGCTTCGTTGAGCAGGCCCTTGAGCAGGCCTTTCTCGGCCTGGCGCGATGGATCGATGCCGATCTCGATCACCGGCATCTGGCCCGCGAACATGCCGAAGTCGTCGCTGGGCGCCTGCTTGATGTCGAGGAAGGCCAGTTTGGTGCCCTTCCGCACGGCTTCGGTGGCCAACGCGCGCGGCATCTCTTCCACCTCGATGGCGTCCGAGGCGTCGAGCTTCTTTGCGAGGTTGCGCCCGGCCTCGGTGAGGTTGTCGGCGATCACTGCGATGCGCAGCGGGTTGGACTTGCCGGGTCCACTACCGCCAAACACGGAGCCGAAGAACGCCGCAAAGACGAGCGGCATGCCGAGCATCCAGAACAGCGAAACGCGATCGCGCCACAGCAGCAGCAGGTCCTTCCGGGCCAGGGTCCAGAGAGTGTTCATGCGTCGCGGAGCCTCCGGCCCGTGAGTTCGAGAAAGACGGATTCGAGGTCGGGGCGGCGCACGTGCAGCGCGCGATAATTCACCTTTGCATCGCGCAACCTGGTTACGGCTTCGCCCGCATCCGCGGCTTCAAAACGCAAGATGCCGTCGCGGATCGTGCCGAGCGCGTTCGTGGCCGGGTCGGGCGCACCGTCGAGTTCTGCTTCGACCACCGAACGGCCGCCGTGGGCTGCAATCAGCGCCTCTGTGCGATCGCAGGCGAGCACGCGGCCCTTGTCGACGATGGCGACGCGGCTGCAGAGCCGCTGCGCTTCTTCCATGTAGTGGGTCGTGTAGACGATCGTCTTGCCGGCCTTGGCGAGCAACTCGACCGTCTGAAACAGGTGGTTGCGAGATTGTGGATCGACGCCCACCGTCGGCTCGTCGAGCAACAGCAGGTCTGGGTCGTGCACGGCCGCGCAGGCGAGGTTGAGGCGGCGTTTCATGCCACCCGAGAAGCCGGCGACGCGGTCCTTGCGGCGATCGGTGAGCGCCACGAACTCCAGCGCCCAGTCGATGCGTTCTTTGAGGCGTGCACCGCGCAGGCCTTGCAGTTCGGCGAAGAAGCGCAGGTTCTCGATCGGCGTGAGTTCGTCGTAGATGGCGAGTTCCTGCGGCGCATAACCGAGGCAACGCCGCACTTCGGGATCCGTCGGAGCGCCGCGACCCGTGATCTCGACGCTGCCCGCATCGGGCGCAATGACGCCGAGCGCCATCCGTATGGTCGTCGACTTGCCGGCGCCGTTTGGGCCAAGCAGACCGAAGGTCTCGCCCGGGGCGATGGCGAGATCGAGGCCATCGACGGCGAGCAGGTCGCCAAAACGCTTCTGCAGGCCGCGGCAGGTCAGCATGACCGCTAGCGAAGCAGATTCGGCCGCGCGGGGCGAGTGCGAAGCCGGATCGGGCTGCCCGCGGCTACCAGATGTAGCGCGTGCGCAGCCCCTTCTTGCCCGTGTAACTCGCGAAGGCCATCTCGCCGATGCCGAGGCGTTGCAGCTCGGCGCTGGTCAGATCGAAGAGTTGGACGGCCTTCTCACCGTCTTCGGAGTTGCCTTGGGCCGCGTTGACCGCGGCGCCCAGCTTCGCGAAGCTGCGCAGCAGGCCCGCCATCGGCACCAGGCCCACGGCGCTGCGCCCTTCGGGCAGGTTCGCAAGCTTGGCGGCCAGGCTCTCGGGCATCACGGTGCTGCCATCGGCGCGGGCATCCAGCGCGCCGCGCAGCAATTGCCGGCCGGCGTCGCCCTTGCCGAGGACGAAGAGCAACATCTCGTCCGTGACCGCGTACTCGATGGAGAGCAGACCAGCGACCTTCAGCGTGCTGACCTTCGTGCCGCGATAGTCCTCGGACTTGCGCCCGGCGTGCAGACCTGCGGAACGGATCAGCTTGTCGAGGGATTCGCCGAAGGCCTTGCCGTTCTTCAGGGCGAGCACGAAGCAGTAACCGGAGAGTATCTGGTTGGGGTCCGGTTGCTCCTGGTTGGCCGCCGAATCGGCTATCGCGTCGAACATCGCGCGCGCATCGCCGATCGTCATCATTTCGGTGCCAACATGCGCGAGCAGGTCTTCGTGCAGGCGGACCTTCGTCTGCTCCGCAAAGTTCTGCTCCATGTCCGCGAAGGTCATGGGCACCTCGTCGCCGAGCAAGGTCCAGAACTTCTCCGCGGTGCTGCGCAGCACACTGAGGTCGAGGGCGTGGGCGCTGAAACCTTCGGTGTTGGGAGGCAGGAAGCGCGTCAGCTTGGGCTCACCCTGGTTGCTCATGAGCGCGCCGAAGAGACCCTGCTCCTGATCGTTGGTGATCAGGTTGGTTTCCAAGAACACATGCTTGCCGTCGGCGCCGAGCTTGACGCTCATGGACTCGAGGCAGCCGAGGCCGAGCACGCGGAAGAGGTCTTCGGGTTCGAACGGCATCGCGTTGCCGTCCAGGGCTTGTTGGGCGCCGAGGGTCATGGCCTCTTGGAGCCAGCGCAAGTCCATGTTGAGGCTCAGCGACGAGCTGTCGACAACGGTCTCGCTGCGGTCCGTTGGGTTCAGCAGCGCCAATCCTTCGGTCTCGAGGTTGGTGCCAACCAGCGTGACCAGGTGTCCATCGAGGATCTGCGGCAGGGTGGCCGTCATCTCTCCGTCGGAATCGAGTCGGAAGTGGTGATCCCCGATCTTCACATCGGCAAGGTCCTTCTGCTCCTCTTCGGCCACCTTCGCCGCGGTCTCGGCGAGTGTGTTGAGGTCGAGTTTGCCGTCCCCGGCCATGCTGATGATCATCTGCATGTTGGGCGGGCCATCACCTTGACCGGCCTCATACATGGCCTTGGTGTCGAAACGAGCGGCGAACACGAATTGCCCCGTGTAGTCACTCCACAGGGATTCGAGGAGTTCGGGCGGGACATTGCCTTCCTGCTTGGCTGCCTCCATTCCCTCGCGGAAACCCTTCTGCATATCGCCAAAGATCGGCGTCATGCTCTCGCTCGCAAACAGCGCAACGAGCTTCGTCTCGGCGAACTTCTGGCGCCACATTTGGGGTGCGTCCAAGCGCATGACGAAACGCGCGTCTTTGGGAACGAACCGATTCGGGCTGACGGTTGCCTTTTCCTGGGCCACCAGGGCCGTGCCCAGGCTCGACAACAAGAAAGCGGAGAGTGCAGTGCGGAGCATGGGAGTGGTCATTTCTGTTGCAGGTAGAGGAGGACGCGATCGTAGGCGAGCATCACGAGGTCGCAGCGGCCATCGCCGTCGAGATCGCCGACGGCAAGCTCGCGTGGTTCGCTTTCGGGTTCCTCGCTAGGCCGCGCTTCAAACACGGGCATCGCCAGCGCCCGTTGCGGGCCGTTTGGGCCACCGGCGAGGAATTGGGCGCCAGGCAGGCGGCCATCGAGCAGCACTAGGTCGGCGATTCCATCGTGATCAAAATCGCCGCTCTCACCATTCCAGTAGAACGTGCGATCCGTCGGCGGCTCGTGCACGGCGATGGTCTGCAGCGACGGCCCGGTGCCAAATGGCACGCGCAACACGCCGCGCGGTCCGATCAGCAGCGCTGCGTCGCCGTGCGGCACCAGATGCGTGAACTCGTAGGCGGGCACATCGACCGAGGTCCAGGCATTGCCAGCACCCGTGCGCACGAGCTTGTTGTTCTTCTTGTCGAGGTAGAGGCGCTCGTCGCCGGGCAACTGCGCGGCGAGGCTCAGCTCGGCGAGGCCTTCGGGGCCGTTGTCCTGGGCGAGCACGCGAATCTGGCCTTGCGCGTCGAGGCGGAAGCGCCGCACGAAACGTTCGCGCACAGCGAGCAGGGCGGTCTTGCCTTCGTGTTCGCACAGCGCGAGCGAGCCGTCATCCATCTTCTTGGTAAACCCCGCAGCTTCGCCCGATTTCGACGGTTTGCTGGCAGTCGCTTGGGTCGCCGGGTTGAGGTTGGCAACGCGCATGCCTTCGTTGGGCACGACAAACGCCGCTTCAAGGCCTTCGGCATCACCGATATCGGCGAGCACGAGTCGCGTGGGATCCGCAGGCAGGCGGCCAAGATCGGCGAGGCGCTGCGGTTCTGCGCCAGGCATCGCGCGATCCAGATGCGCTTCGCGTTTCTCGGTGCGCGCCAGCACGACGATGCCCAGCTCGGCATCGTAGGCGGCCGCCACAGGCTTGTCCGTGCACGGGATCGGCAGGGGAAACCTATCCACCGGGTCGGCGCCTGACTTCCACGCCAGCGTGTCCTCTTCGAGGCTCGTCAACACGAGGTCCTGTTTGCCGTCGCGATCGACATCGCCGATCGCCACCGAACTGACGCCGGCGAGTGTTGGCAACCGCCGCAGCGCGAAGGTGGCGCCGGTCCATTCAAAGAACAGCAACTGGGCCCGTTCTGGCTGCGCCAGCACGAGGTCCTGATCGCCATCGTTGTCGAGGTCCCCAACGGCGAACGGCAGCGCCTTGGTCGCCGTGCTCTCGCCAAAGGCCCACCATTGCAGTGGCGCCTGGCCACCGTGATCGGAGAACTGCTGCAGCGTGACGCGACGATGCGGACCATCGATCGTGGCGAGCGCGCTCGCGCCGCCGGGCAGCTTCGTCGCAAACACGTGGCGAAGGTCGTCGATGCTGGCGATGTTCCATGGCCCGAACGTGCCATCACCATTGCCCCGCCGCAGGCGCAGGTTCATCGCGGGGCTGTTCACGACGTAGACGAGGTCCAGTTTGCCATCACCATCAAAGTCGACGAGCGTGAAGCTGTGGGCGTTGTCCTCGAGCGTCTCGATCGGCGACAGGACCGGGTGGTCGGCGATATGCGTGATCCAGCGCAGGCTGCCGCGCGACACGGCCACGAGATCCTGCTTGCCATCCCCATCGAGGTCGCCACACAAGAGGCCAAGACCGCGCCCGCCAAGGCCAAGGTCCAACGGCTGTTCCGCCGCAGAACCCGCTTTGCGAAGTTGCAACCGGCCGCGGCCATCGACCATCAAGATCGAGGCCTTGCTCTTGCCGTCGACGCCCTTGCCATCGACGTCCGCGAGGGCATAACCGGCGATCTGGCCGTTCGTCGGAATGGGTTCCATCACCGCTTCGGTGCCCTTGGCACGCAGAACGCACAACCGGGCGCGGCGCGAATCGATGACAACGGCTTCGAGGTGGCCATCGCCATCGAGATCGGCGACCTGCAGGTTGCCGACGCCCTCCCCGAGTTTGGTCACGAACGGGCCTTCAAACCCGAAGCGCGAGCGCAATTCGACGGGGATTGGCGGCGGGGAGCTCTGCGCGGCCCCGGTCGAGGCGAGCGTCAGTGCAGAGAGGAGCACAGGAACCTTGGCTTGCATCCGGGGCGCAATCTATGGTTTCCGCAATGCTCGTGGCAACCCTGACGATTCTCTTCTCGGCGCAGGATCCGATTCCGGCCCCGACACCCATCAAAGCCCCAACCGAGGCTCCCGTTGCGTCCCAGGCGATCAGCACCGAGGTGGAGTCGCTGGATCTCGGCAACGGCTGCAAACTGCAGGGGCGCGTGCTGCGCACCACCGAACAGGCCATCTTCCTCGACGTTGGCTACGACGTCCTCAAGGTGCCGACCGCTGCCGTCGTGCGGCGCGAATCGGTCGACGGCAAGAAGAGCGGCGGCATCGTGCGCGAAAAGCTGTGGTCGCGCGCCGAGCTGCCGGAACGTTCGGTCGCCGAAGGTGCCAAGCTCATGGGCGAAGCGGTCGTGAAGATCGAAGCCGCGGGTGGTCAGGGCTCAGGCTTCGTGACGCACGCCGATGGTTGGATCGTCACGAACTTCCACGTGGTCGAGCGCGAAGTCGAAGTGGACGTCGTGGTCTATCCGGTCGGCAAGGACGGCTTTGAGCCGCGTACGGTTCGCAAGTGCAAGGTGGCGGCGATCAACCCGGCGATGGACCTCGCCATCATCAAGATGGACCCGCCGAAGGAGCTGCAATTGAAGACCGTGTATCTCGGGGAGAGTGACGCGGTGCAGGTCGGCGACACGGTGTATGCGATCGGTGCGCCTATCGGCCTCGACCGCACGGTGAGCAGCGGCATCGTGAGCGTCACCAATCGTACGCTCGAAGGGCGTTGCCACTTCCAGATCACGACGCCGATCAATCCGGGCAACTCGGGTGGGCCGCTGTTCAACCTGCGCGGCGAAGTCGTCGGCGTGAACAGCGCCGGCTATCGAGGCTTCCAGGGCCTCAATTTTGCGATTCCAGCGAAGTACGTGATCGACTTCCTGCAGAACCGCGATGCGTTTGCGCTCGATGCGACGCGCAGCGAGAATGGTGTGCACTACCTGCCAGCACCGCAGAAGCCGCAGGCGGGCAAGTAGGGGGCCGTCGGTGTGCTTTGCGCCAATGCCTAGGCGTCGCTCGTGAGTTCGCGCGCCGTCGTATTGCCGATGGTCGTGAGCACACGATCGGCATCCGAGGCGCTGCACGGCAAGCGAGTGTCGCAGAGCAGCACGAACTCGACGTTGGTGGCCCGCGCGGATGGCCGCGTCGGGCTCGTGCGATAGCGGCGATGTCGCCGGCAGAAGACCGCGAGAGTGCCGTGCGCCGCGGTGGCCGCAACGAGCTGCGCGAGCGGGATCGTGCCGTCAGTGCTGTAGCTCGTGAGCACGAACCTGGTCTCTCGTCGGGCCAATTCGTCGAGCAGTCGACGGTAGGCGCCGATGGCCAGTTCGCGGTGATTGAAGGGGCTGCGACGCTGTTGCCAATCGGGGCGGATCGCGGACTTCATGCCGCGCGCGGTGGCCGGCGGCAAGGTCGGTTGATCCCAGAGCACCAGGGAGTTGAGCACGTGGTAGTTGCTCGCGTACGGGTGCTGGTTGTATGGCGGATCGAGGTAGGCGATGTCGATCGACTCGGGAAGGTGGGTGGCAAGTGACATCGCATCCAGAGCCAGCGCTCGGTGGCGGCGACCGTTGTCGAGAAAGCGCGGTGGCGACAGGTGGAGGTCGGCGAGAATGCGATGCAGCGCGGTGCCGTTCTTGCCGCCCCAGCCGGCGTGGAAGCCCTTGAACACACCACTCGTGTTGGCGAGCCAGCAAGCCTGGTAGAGCAGCGGTGCGAGCAGACAACTGGTCGCCGCTTCGTCGAGTGCGCCAGATGTGCTCCATTCGGCGATTTGCGCGCGAATGGCGTCGATGCGCATGCCGGTGGCGCGGCGGTAGAAGAGGCGTTCGTGCGCGGGGTCGGGGGCCGCATCATCGCGCGGGCAGAGGTTCTTGGTGACCCAACCTTCGATGCCGGGGAGCGCGTTCAGCTCGGCGATTGCGCGTTCGAGTCCGCCGAGGGCCGCATAGGCGGGGGGCGTGTTGCACTCGATGGAGGCCTTGTTGAGCACGTGCGCGTAGGGATCCCAGTCGTTGGCGAACACCGAGAAGCCGCGGTGTTTGGCGTAGCGGGAGACCGCGCCACTGCCGGCGAAGGCATCCAGGAACGTTGCTTTGCGCGGATCGATGCCGGTGGCGTCGATCGCCGCCCCGAGGACATCCAGCAGATTGCGCTTGTTGCCCAGATACGGCACGAGCTGGTGGAACACGAACTCTTCGGTCGTGCGCGCGCAGTGTTGCCGTGGGTCGTAGCGCATTGCCCGGATCAGTTCGGCAGCTTCACGTAGTCGGGCAGCGTCGGGTGTTCGGTGCGGAACACGCCGGTGGCCGTGAGCACGAAGTTGCCGTCGGCGTCCTTGGTGAGCTTGCCGGTGACCTTGACGGCGTCCACGAGCTGCAGGGAGGGCAGCGACGGCGTCGCGATCGGCTGGCCCGCCGCGTCATGGAACTCGACGACCATCGAGTTGGCCGTGCGCGTCTTCGGGTCTTCACAGCAGTAGTCCCAAGGCGTGCTGCACTTGTCTTCCTTGTTGGTCTCGCCGCAGTAGGGCAGCGCCTTGTCCATGAGCGTGAACACGGCAAAACCCTTCACGACGTTGGCGATGCGTCCTTCGACGATGACCTTGTCGGCGGGGCCGGCCAGTTTGGCATCGACGACGCCGAGGGCCTCGCCCGGGTCGGCGGCGAGCACGAACTTCGTGACTGCGGGGGACGCCGGGGTGGTCGGGGCCGCGGGCGTGTTCGTGGGTTGGGCGCCGCCGCAGGCTGCGAAGCTGGCGACGAGAAGGAGGGACAAGGGGAGGAGCTGGTTCATGTTCTGCCTGCGATTGCTTCGACGAGTGGGATACGAACCGCTCGCACAGCGGGCACGATGCCGCCGAGCAAGCCGGATGCCAAGGCTGCGCCAAGACCAAGTGCGCGACTGGAGGCGTCGGCCTGCAGCAGCAGCGCGCCCATCGGGTAGCGCAGCGAGACTTCGCCGATGGCCAGCGCGAGCAGGATGCCCACGGCGCCGCCGGCGAAGGCCACCAGCGCGGACTCTTCGATGAGTCCGATCGCGACGGCGGCCGGAGAGTAGCCGAGCGCGCGCAGGGTGGCGAGTTCGCGGGTGCGAGCGAGCACGGCCGCAAACATCGTATTGGCGCAGGCGAAGGCACCCGCGATCACGGCCATGACGGCCATCCAGCGCGCCAGGGCGGCGATCGGTGAGAGGCTGCCGGCGAGCGACTGCATGAGTTCGCGCTCGGGGATGGCGGTGATCTCGAGGTCGAGGCGCCGGCCGGCAAACAGGCTCAACGCTGGGAACTTCGCGGGATCTTCGAGCCGCACCACCACGCACGAGACGTCTTCGCGTTTGGTGGCGAGCATCACATCGGGCAGGCGAGCCCAGATCTCGGCTTCGTAGACGGTGCCCGGGGCGGCGAAGTGGCCGACGATCTGGAAGTCGCGCCGTTCGAGACGCAGGGTCTTGCCGACGGCCAGATCGGCCGGATCGCGGCCCATGCGCGTGGCGGCGAGCGCGCCGACCATGATCTCGAAGTCGCGGCGCGGTTCGTGGCCTTCGACTACGGTGATCGCGGTATGCACGAGGTAGGCCGCTGGCGTGATGCCGCGCAGCAGGCCGACCTGATCGCCGTCGCGCGTGGCGATGTGCAGTTCGACGGACGCGGCGCGTTGCCCCTCGATGGTGAGCACGCCGGGCGCGCTCGCCGCCGCGACTTCGGCGCTGCCGCGCGGGATCACCGAGCGAACGAGGTCGACTTCAGCAGAACTGCCGAGCAGCAATGCGGTGTCGTCGTGGGCGTTGCCGGTGGCGGCGTGGGTCATGCCTTCGGCGAACGAGTGCATCGCGATGACGAGCATCGTGGTCGCCGCGATGCCGCCGATCGTGACCGCAGTTCGGGCGCCTCGCCGCAGCAGATTGCGCAGAAGGTAGCTGAGTGGCAGCATCGGCTATTCGGCCTTCACGCCAAGATGAAGAGGACGCCGAGCGACGGCGATCGCCGGCGGCAGCGATGCGAGCGTGCCCGTGACCAGGGCCGCCAGCATCGACGTGCCCGCCGTGTGCAGGCTCGGGGCCAGATCGATGCCGTAGCCTTCGACGCCGAGAGTGACCGGCCACACCGTCAGCAGGATCATCACGAGCCCCGTGCCGATGAGGCCACCTAGCAGGCCAAGGCCGATGCCTTCGCAGGCGATGAGGGCCATGAGTTTGCCCTTGGTCATGCCGACGGTTTCGAGCACGCCCATCTCGGCGGCGCGCGATTCGGCGCTGATGAACACCGTGTTGGCGAGCACGAGGGCGACGACGAGCACGGCGAGCAGGCCCAGCCAGCGCGCGAAGTCGACGACCTGCGCGATCTCGGCGATGGCGGCCGCGACGAAGGCCTGCATGCTCTTCGTGTCAGTGCGCGATTCGTCGGTGAGGAACTTCGCGTCGATGGCCTCGGCTACGTTTTCGGGATCGAAACCCGGTACCACCTTGACGAGAAACTGCGTGGCCGCGCCTTGGCGTTTGCGCGCCAGCGCGAGCTGGTCGAGGTGCACGAAGGCGAGGTTGGCGACGCCGGCGAAGTTGCTGCGCACGATGCCTGAGACCTGGACGTCGACCTCGCCGAGGCGAACTCGCTGGCCGACGCTGAGTCCGCGGCGCAGTGCGAGCCGTTCGCCGACCAGTGCACCGTCGCTTTGGGTGCGCCAGGCGGCCACGGAACCGGACAGCAGGATCAGGTCGTAGAGTGTTTCGAGTTCTTCGGCGGCGACGCCGTGCAGCGTGACCAGGTCGAGGTTGCTGCGGCAGGAGTTGATGAAGACGAGCGTCGGCAACACGGCGGCAACGCCCGGGATCGCGAGTAGATCGCGTTCGTAACGCAGTGGCAATTGCGACGTGAGCGGGCAGAAACGGCTGTCCTGGAAGACCACGAGGACCGGCTGTTGCGACCGTTCGGCCAATTGGGCGACGCCGTCGTCGACCGTGCGCACGAACGCGAACAGCGTCATCGCGAGCGCGGCGCCGAGCAGGGTCAGCAGCGAGCGCATGCGCGCGCGAAGGGCCGTTCGCCAAACGTACGGCAGGAATGCAAAGAGATCACGCATGACCCACCTCCGTCACGATGCGGCCCTTGTCGAGATGCACGATGCGATCCGCTGCCTGGGCCGCCAGGGGATCGTGGGTGACCATCACCAGCGTCTTCTGGAACTCGTGCACGAGCCGGCGCAGCAGTTCCATGGTCAATGTCGCGGCCTGCCGATCGAGATTGCCCGTCGGTTCGTCGGCGAGCACGACGACCGGATCGGTGACGATGGCGCGCGCGATCGCGACGCGTTGCTGTTGCCCGCCGGACAGCTGCCGCGGCAGGTGATGGGCGCGATCGGTGAGGCCGACCGCGGCGAGCGCCGTCGCGATCTTCTGTTGCCGCTCGGCCCGCGAAAGGCGCAACAGCAGCAGTGGCACTTCGACGTTCTCGTAGGCCGTGAGCACCGGGATGAGGTTGTACTGTTGAAACACGTAGCCGACCGCGCGCGTTCGCCAGCGCGCCAGCTGGCTTGGTGACATCGCGGCGACGTCTTCGCCAGCGACTTCGACGCTGCCTTGCGTCGGGCGATCAATGCCCGCGAGCAAGTGCAGCAACGTCGTCTTGCCGCTGCCCGAAGGTCCCATGAGGCAGACGAACTCGCCCGACTCGACGGTGAAATCGAGGTCGGCGATCGGCGTCACGGCTTCGGACGAAGACTGGAAGGTCTTGGTCACGCCGCGCAATTGGATGAGGCTCATCGGGTTTGCTCCTGCACGCGTTCGCCGTCGTGAACGGCGGTCAAGATCACGCGCTGGGTGATGGAGAGTTCGCCGCGCACGACCTGGCCATCGGCCTCGTCGCGCACGACCGTGATTGGAATGGCGCGGGCGAGGCTGCCGCGCGGATCGATGACGAAGACGCGGCCCTCGCGCACAGCTTCCTTGGGCACGAGGAACGCGGCTTCGGGCGCGCCCTGTTTGCTGTTCTCCGCGCCGAGAAAGCGTGCGCGGCACAGGGTCTCGGGGCGCCAGAGGGCTGGCGGATCGAGCAGTTCGACCTTCACCTGCAGCGTGTTCTTCAGCAGGTCGGATTCGTGTTGGATGCGCTGCACGACGCCCTGCACGCTGAGGTTGCCGGTGACTTCGCTGCGCAAGTCGACCTTCTGGCCGGCGACGATGCCTTGCAGCGAACCGAGCGGCACGTCGATGCGCGCGCGCAGCAGTTTGGGGTCGTAGAGCGAGAGGATGCCCTCGCTGTCGGGCCCTGTTTCACTGCCGGGGGAAGCGAGCAGGCGCAGCACGACACCGTCGCAGGGCGCGATCACCTGCTTGCACCACAGCCACTCGCGCCTGGCGATCTCGAGCTCGGCGCGCGCGGTGCCTTGGGCAGCGCGGGCGCGGTCGACTTCGCGCATGGCCTTGTGCACCGCCCAATCAAGGTCGACGCGGTTGGTCGCGAGTTCGTCGGCGATGGCCAGTGCCTGCAGGGTTGCCGAACGGACCTTGGCGGCGGCCTCCGCCTCGTTGCGGGCCGAGGTCGTGGTCGCTGCAGCGGCGGCGGCGGCGGCGCGAGCTCGTTCGAGCGCGATGGTATTGCTGGTGCCGGCGGCCTGCAGTTGTTCCTGCGCGGCGAGCGCGGCGACCGCACCACGTTCTTCGGCGATCGTACGCTCGCGCATGCCTTCGGCGGCCGCCAGTCGCATCTCGGCTTCGGCGACAGCGATCTGGGCTGCGGCCAGGGCGCGGCGGGCTTCGGCGTTTTGCGCGACGCGCGCGAGCGCTTCGCCGTGCGCCGTGGAGGCAGCTTCGTAGGCGACGTTCCGTTCGGTTACGGTGACTTCCGCACGCTCGAACGCAGCCTGCAGCGTCGCGCTTTCGAGGGTGGCGAGGACCGTCTCACCGCCTTTCACGACGGCGCCCTCGAGCACTTCGATCGTGCGAATGCGGCCAGCGACGAGCGGCCGGACCAGCACCGGGAACGGGTCGGCCTCGACCCAACCGACGGCTTCGGCGACCGTGCTGGTTGCCGTGCTGCCCGCCGCCTCTGCGCTGCGCACGGCGGCCGTAGTCACGAGGCGCGCCGGTTGCAGCAGCGGCCACGCAAACGTGAGTGCTATGGCGAGCACGAGCAAGCCGGCGAGGCCCGTGAGCACACGTGGCCCGATCGGGCGCCGTGGCATGGCGGCAGTGGGGGCACCCATACGCAGGGACGAGAGATCGACGTGACTCATTGGGCCTGCCTCGCGATTGGCCAGCCATGCGCAACGGCATGGCGCACGCGCAGGCGTGCTTCGGCGATGGTTGCTTCCCGGAGTTCCATGGCGCTGCGCACGGCCATGTCGGCCGCGTCCGCGACACGTTCGAAGGCATCGACCTCGACTTCGGCGCTGACGAGCGCCGAACGCAGGGCTTGGTCGGCAGCGTCGCGACCGACCTTGGCCGCGGTGAGTTGGGCCGTGGCCGCGCCGAACTCGAGTTCTGTGTGATGGGCTTCGCGATTCGCGGCGAGGTACGCACCAAACAGCTCGGCGCGGGCGGCTTCGCGGCGTTCGCTCGCGGCAGCGGCGACGCCGTGGCGGCCGATCGGCAGGCGAAGCACGGCCATCGCTTCGAGCGGATTGCCCATCAGGGGGATCTCGGGGCCCAACATGAGGCTTGGATACTGGTCGGCCACGGCGGCCCGGAACTCGGCGTCGGCGGTCTGGAAGCGGGCGGCCGCGAGCGTGAGGTCGGGACGTTGCAGCACCGATGCGATGCCGGGGGGCGGCTGAACGAGCAGGTCAGGTGGCAGCGGTAGCGGTTCGACGTCGGTTTCGTGGCCGAGGCCGAGCAGTTCCCCCAATTCGGCGAGGTTTGCCGAACGGGCGTTTGCCAGCTCGATCGCTTCGGCTGCCGCGCGCGCCTGCGCGGCCCG
>JADZDL010000509.1 GCA_020851075.1 Planctomycetota bacterium
AACGGCCATCGTTGCCACTGCGGCCCAGGACTACGTCGTCGTCACCAAGCGGTGCACCAAGCCGCGGCGCGCTCACGAACGTGACCTCGGCCCCGGCGACTGGGGTGCCTTGGGCACCGAGCACGCGGCCCGGGTGCGGCTGCCGCAGATCCTGCGCGAGCAGTGTGGAGCCGACGAGGCACCCCAGTGCCAGGGTGCGGAGTCGATTGCTGGCTAGACCAACCCCGGGGCGCAACATGCCGGCCATCCTACCGGCTCCGCGGTGTGCACACTGGGATTGCTCGATCAGGTCTGCTCCAGCCAGCACTCAGAAGTCGAGCACCACTTCCAACCCACCGCTGAGGTTCCAGCCGGGGCCAGCACCACCGGGATCGAGCACCGCCATTTGGTAGAACAGATGGATCTGCGAGAACGCGGGGTTCGCCGGAAGCGAGAACGGTACGGCGGCGCGCCCGGAGTTGTCGGTCGTACAGAACGCAACCGTCACCGGGTTGGCCAGCAGTAGGTGGCACCATGGTGCAATGGGCTGGTAGGCCGGATCGAACGCCACGAGCAGCGCGGCGAGCGAAGTGGCCGGCGCACGCTGCATTTGGACCTGGAAGGTACTGCCAAGTTGCGGTGGCCGATCCGTGTCGAGTTGCGGGCGCCCGCTGCTGCCTTGGCAACCGTCGCCGTAGGGTCGCGCGACGGGGAAATACAGCGGCAACGTCCACAGTTCTCGGCCCGAGACGCCGTCGTTGGCGGCGAAGTAGAGCTGGCGACCGGCGAGCCCAAACTCACCCCACTCCTCAGCGGTGCGCGAGCCTTCTGGGCCGGGCCAGATATCGCCGAGAAGTCCGGTGCCAGCACTCGTTCCGTCGGTCACCCATGGCTCCATGCCATGCGTGCCATCATTGGCCGTGAACAGTGCTCGCCCACTGCCCGGAACCGTCCAGAAACTGCCGGGCACCGTCCAGTAGTGCAGGTTCGTGCTCGAAGACGTCGGGCCAGGGTTCACATCGCGCACCATCGCCGTGCCGTTCGCCGTGCCATCCGAGATCCACGGTTCGAATCCGTGCACTCCGTCGCTCGCGAGGAAGAGCACCTTGTCGCCAAACTGGCTCAAACTGGTGACGCCAGAACCAAGGATGCCAGGGACGATGTCCTTCAGCAGGAACGTGCCTGCTGCAGTACCGTCACTGCGCCACAATTCGAGGCCAGCTGAAGGGGTGTCGGCGGTGAAGAGCAGGATGTTGCCCGCAGCCGCTGCGCCGTAGACAAAGGTCCGTGCTGGCCCCGGGGTCAGATCCACCACCATGTGGGTGCCAACCTGGGTGCCATCACTCACCCAGAGTTCGTCACCATGCACGGAGTCGTTGCCAACGAAGAACAGGCGAGATCCCACCGCCACGGGGCCACCCACCGGGTTCACACTCACGGACGAGAGCAGATGGGTACCAGCGGCCATGCCGTCCGACACAAAGAGTCCGCCAGCGGCTCCAAAGAACAGTCGATCCTCGACCCTCGTCAGTCCCAAGGGCCAAGCCGTATTGGCGGCGCTCGTCACCTGGCCCGCTTGGAAGTCGGTACTCCATATGAGCTGGCCACCTCCGTCGACCATGGCTACGTCGCCAAACAGAAGAACATTGCTGCCATACACCTGCCACTGGCCGATAGGAGCACCCCAGATGCCATGCGTATTCACACCATCATCGCGACACAGGGTGTGACCCGAGAACGACACTGCCTCAATAAGTAGTTGCGGACCAAAGAAGGTAAAGGACCGGCCGAAGCCAAACAGGCCATACGGCGAGTGTGGATGCGTGGTCGCGGCGGTACCGTCAGTTGTCCACATAGGACGAGCGCCTGGAACACCAGTAATGCTGTCTGACGTCGCAGTAAAGAACAGGTGAGGTGTCGACCCTGCCCCACACAAAGCTGTGGGAATCGAGTCCACGGTATCGGGGTTGATATCCTTGACTAGAAATGTACCCGCCGAAGTGCCGTCCGTACGCCACAGTTCCAGGCCGGTGGCGCTATTGCCCGGGTACAACAAGGTCGTGCCCAGCTGGGCAACTGCCCTTTCGTAGCTGAAGACGTTGTGAATCTGGAACGTTCCTGCACTGGTCCCGTCGCTCACCCCGAGCGCAGTTTGACCTCCGCCTCCAATCGATAGGGTGACAACCATCTGGCCGCCGACGGTACCGAGAATAGTAATGACACCAGGGTGCACGAGCGTGGTACCAGCAGCGGTGCCGTCCGTCCGCCAGAGGTCACCCGGAAAACCGGTGATCCCAAGGAAGTAGAGATGCCCGCCAAAGGGCAACAACGACGATAAGGAACTGCTTGCGGATCCTGGTGATAGGTCTGCAACGAGCACCGGAGGATTTGTGCCATCCGTCTTCCAGAGCTCATTGCCCACAGCGGCTTCCCAAGCACTAAAATAGACCTCGGTACCAAATGCCACCAGGCCGCCTGGGTACAAGAGCGCGCCAGCTGCAGGAATCTGATAGGTACCGGTTACCGTCCCATCACTGCGCCACAGCAGATCGTCGCGACCGGTAAATACCAGGAGGTTGCCTGTCCCCAGCGGAATCGCAAGGTTTGATGCAGAAATGCCTACGGATCCGATCACCTGCGTCCCCGTCGAAGTGCCGTCGGTCACGGATAGGTTGCTTCCTACGTTGAAATACAGCTTGTTGCCAGCTACGTGGAACGCCCCCAGCAAGGAGCCCTGCACTCCCGGCGTGAACTCGTAGAAGAGGCTTGGCGACGAAACGCCGTCCCAGCGCCACAGCTCATAGCCGTGTGCGGCATCGTATCCCACAAAATAGAGGTCGGCCCCGAACACGACCAGGTTGGACTTGCCCTGCGAAACATCGACACCGTCGAGCTCTCCCGGAGCAAGATCCACGAGCATGTTCGTCCCCCCGGTCGTCCCATCACTGGTCCACAACTCATGACCATAGGCGGGGTCATATCCAGCGAACACGAGCATGTTGCCGAAGACAACCGGCTCGTAACTTCGATTCTGACCCTGGCGACTATTTGGTTCCGGCATGCTATCGCATACCAGAGTCGTGCCAGTAGCAGTGCCATCACTGCGCCGCAACTCGTAGCCACTGCCGGCACTGGCTGCGAAGAAGTAGGCGCTACCGTTCCACACCACTCCAGGGCTCGGGTTCGAGTCACGCCGAGTTGTGTTCGGACCGACGTTGATATCGTTCACCAACGTCGGTTGGACCTGAGCCGAGAGACTGCCGGCAAGAGCCAGCGCGAGCCACGTGACAAGACGGAGGCAGCAGATTGCATTCATGGCGCGTCGATGAGCAGGTCGTTTCACCAGAGCCCCGGCACCATCAGGGTAGCGGCGCTCTCCACGCTTGCATCGTCCCCGGCTCCATCCATTCCGTCAACGGCCGTGAGACCCGCCCTACCGCCCAGCGCTTGCATTCCTTACTACTACCGCCTGAGGGTGAGCGCACCGACATCGCGATGTTTGCCAGGCTGCAGGCCTTTCACGCTCCAGGTCACCTTTGCGCCGATCAGCTTGGTATTGGGGCTGGCAATAACCCGAAACGTGAGCTCGTCGTCTTTCGTGGTCTTGGCATAGAGGACAGTGGCCACTCGACCATCACGATCCGCGTGCACGAAAATGGTGCGACGCTGTTGGGAAGCCACGGACAGCAGGAGAGCGCAATGACTCGCCGGGTTACCAAGCTCATCCTGCAAGCGAGCGCGCACCACGATATCCGCCTCGTCCAGTTCCATCTGGATCGGGAAGGTCTCGCCGGGAGCGAGGTTTGGCACTCGCGCAGAGGTTCGCATCATGTACTCGCCAAACCACGCCACAACTGGCACCGGGTATTTGGCCTCGGCACGAACGAGCGCGAAGTGCCTTCCCATCTCGTTCCAGCATTGAGCATCATCCCGCCAAAGACCCTTAGGGCTGGTCAAACTGACGATGTCGCTGATCGGTCCATTCCAATCCGGCACCCGCACCTCCACTCGTACTACCGGCGGGAGGGTCAACGTGACTCTGCCCGACTCGCCCTCCTTCAAACTCAGCTTCTGCCCGTGGTCAGGTAGGTACATTCCTTCCACTTCGAATACGACGAACTCCAGGGGCGGAGGATCCGGCGCCGCCGAGGAGCCCCGCGCATACCTGGTCACATGTAGGCTGCCCGGCGCCTTCACGACCAGACACCCCTTGGCATCGGTCAACCCCAGCGGCAAGCCGCCACCTCTCTCCTCGTGCGGAGTTCCATCCTCAGGAGTGCACCCGATCGGTACGCCAACCACGGGCTTTCCCTCGCGGTCTTCTACGCACACGGTCCATCGCCAGTCGTCCAGTACCAGGGCCCCGTTGCCAGCCACGGTCTCGCCGCCTTCGAACACTCCCGCGAGGCCTTCGTGCTCCCCGGCCATTGCCGAGTCGCGTGGGACCCGCACGGTTCCTTGCGCATCCGCCAACTGCCGGGTCCCCAAGCGCCGAAGCAGTTCGTGGGGATTGCCGAGGTACGGCAACGCTTCGTCTGGGACCCACAACCTCTTGTTCAAGGCCTCACCGGGAAGTGTCCACACCACAGCGCGCGGGAGCGGCTGGTTGGCGCGGTCGACAACCCTCACGAGCACCGTGTCGGGGTCCGGCTGCGGAGCGGAGGACCGGGTGCTACCTGTGCATGCAGGAGTGACGCAGGGAAGCAGACAGAGCACGACATCTCGGAGGCTCCAGCGCATTGTCGCGAGAACGAGTCGTCAAGCCGTCTGGTTCAGGCGAGCATCCAACGTCGCCGCCGCCCACTCACCGCACGAGCCCACCCACCGGTGCCGCAACCTGCAGCGGCAGGCTCACCCCACCCACCCCGTGAAACCACAGCGGCAGCCCCTGAAAACTCGGGACCGCCGGCAGCGTGAACGAAAACGTGAGGTCGCCTTGCGCGTTCGCAAAACCAAACGCCGCGTTGAAGGCGGATTGCGGCGCGGCCCACGGTTGCAGCAATCCCGGCAGGACAACGTCTGCGAGTTGAAAACTTGCCAGCACCGCCACTGGAACCCCAGGGCCCGTGCGATAGTCGATCGAGAACGGCAGCCCCTGCGCAATAGGCCCCGAACGCTGCACGCCAAGCCCCGCACCACTGCCCACCGGCAAGCACGCCGGCGTCACGGCACTCGTGCAACGAGTCAGATCGATCTGCCCACCAAGATCCACGAGGGAACACGCGTTGCTGAACGACGCGCCACGATCGATCGTACAATCGGTGAGCCAGACCCTTGCTCCCGCATGCACCAGGATGCCAGCGCCAGCCGGCTGCGTGCTGCTGGTGCCGCCGACGAACGAACCGTGGCTAGCCAGCAGGGTGCCGACGACTCGCATCGCGTCGTTCGTCAAACCCAACGAGAAGGTGCCGACCAGCTCGCTTTGCACGGCGGTCAGCTTGCCTTCGACCAGGACACCCGGTCCGGCGACGCGCACGTTCTGCCAGTGGGAAAACGCGCCGTTACTGACGCGCAACAGCCCGCGACCGCGACTAGGGCCCCCGGCCAGATCGTTAAACTCACAGTCTTCGAGCGCGATGGCACAGGCGAAGGTGATCTCCGGCAGGCCACTGGCAATCAGCGACCCCGAAGGCATGCCAAAGCGCAGGCCGACGAGGCGCACACTCTGACCCGCAGGCGCGCTGAATTGCATCGGGTAGCCGTTGGGCGCAAAGACGCCACCATCGAGCACAATCGTGACCGTGCCCGGCACCGCGGCCCGGATCGTCACCCCGATTGCGCACTGGAACGCGGGGTAGCTGCCTGCGGCGACTTCGATTTCGTCACCAGGTGCCGCGGCGGCGAGGGCAGCGGTGACGTCCGGGTAGCCACCAGGGCCGACCAGGAGCGTGGACTGTGCGGTGGCCAACGAGGTGGCCAACGCAGTGGAAACGGCAAACACAATCGCCTTCAAGGTTCGCATCATGGCATGAACTCCGTTCTTCCTGGTCGATTCGCTCCGGCGGGGTGCCAGCGCCGGCGCGAACTCCCGACCTCAAGAGTCCGGTCGCCGCATCGAATGGTCAATCCCCCCGCGAGGCTTCGCTCCTTCCGTAAGCTCGCCTGGCGCCGCGACAGGGAGCTCCTGCTTGCCAACCTGCGCGCCAGATTCTTGGTCCCAGATCGCTGCGAGCACGAAGGCGGGCAGCATCACGACCAACGGGAAGAACAGCCGAACGTCCAACCCGCCGAGAACGAACGCCATTCCAACAACGGATGCCACCGACAAGAACCCAGCCAAGACCAACCGGTGTTTGGCAAGGGGGCGCCATCCAGAAGCCCACCACACCACTGGATGGACAACATAGAACGCGAAAATCAGGGCCCCGCCAATGAGCCGCTCGGCGAACATTGCATACACGGCCATGAACCCCACCAGGATCTGCACCGTGACCAAAGCGCAGAGGTAGATTCGCATGGCCTGAATCCTCACCTGACCCGCGGGGAGTCCACTGGCCACACGCCCTTCTGCGCCGCCTCTCGGCTCCGCCAAAGGCGCGCCGTTGTTGTTCTTGGTCACTAGGAACCCCAAGGGGAAGGCTGGAGTGCTTGCTGGAACCGCGCCACGAAGTCGGCATGACGGGATGAGCCACGGCGCTCGCGACCTGCGAACCTGCGGAATGTAGACGAGAACTCCGTTATCGACAATGTGCCCCACGTCGGGGCGTCGGGATTGCTGGGGCGAAGGCGATTCGCGCGGAGCCAAGAGGACTCCGAGCCGGGCCCCAACGGCAAATCAGTCATCGACGAGGAGCGCCGGAACCACAATCGAAGCCTCCGCGTCGGGAGCAGTGACCACGAAGGCGACAACCCCTTGCCTGCACCCGGGTCGATTCACAGATACCGTATAGAGGCCGGACGGCAGCCAGAACAAAGGGGCTTCGCCGTCCCTTACAAATTGCGAAGCCCACTGCCCCGTGCCCTCACCGGCAACAGTGACGTGACAATCTCCGCTAACGAAATCGGTACAGAGGATGCGCGTGGCGTACAGTGGCTTGGCAATACTCACGTCCAACCTCTGGCTACCCCCAGCGAGAACGACTTGTTTGGGCGTTGCATACTGTTGAAGAAGCGGTTGCCGCAACGACAGTTCATACACGCCGGCTGGGAGTTGCAAAGCTGCCCCGTCCATGGCCTGGTACGATTCGGACACGGGAGGTCCATCCGGCACTTCCACGCTTCGGGAGAGAATCACTGGGAGCCCCCGCAAGGACTTTCCTGAGGCATCCGCACGGCCAACGTCCACTGCGGCGACCGCCTGGCCGCCGGGCGAGACGCGAACCTGATGCACGTAGCCATCCTGCATCGGACGCAAGGGAACGTCGACGACCAACCTCGGCGACTCGGCAAAGAACAGCGTGAATCGGGCCGCAGCATCCATGGGCGCCCCGTCCTTGCCTGGAATCATGTAGAAGGTCGCGCCATTCTGCTTCCAGCCACTCTTGCCGCCATGGCGTCGAACGACGTATTCCACGCTCCTCGCCGCGCTGGCACCTCTTGCAGTCCAATCTGGATACTGCATATTGAGGGTCGCAATGTTCGCGCCATCGACCTCTACACTTGCGCAGTAGACGTCATCGAGCTGCACGGTCAGAGGTGCGTGCGGAAGGGCAATGCGGCCGTCCTTCTCAATACCGGCGTCCACCACGGCCAGGGTTTCGTGCTGCAGTTCAAGACAGTATTTTGCCGCCTGCAGTCCATATATCGCAAACCGGCCGTCCCGGTCAGAACATGCGGCATACACGGCATCAGCTCCAGGGCCAGGTATCGTCGTACGCGGACCCTCGGGATCCGTCGAGGTAAGGAACGAGGTTCTGGATGCCAGAACCCAGAGGCCAGCCACCGGTCTGCCAACGCGATCCATGGCACGCCCGACAAGGGACTCTCCTCGAGACAGCGCGACAACGCCACCCCGCACGCCGCGAGTCGTCGCCGGCCGGAATCCAGCCGCATGAAACACCAGGATCTGGTCCGGCCCGGTGTGTTCTGCATCAAGAACCTGCAGTCGACCGTCCGCATTGGCAACGGCCAGCGCGGGACCCTGGATCTGCCTCGCCTTGGCGCTTGCGAGGTACGCTCCTGCCTTGGGGACGGGAACGCCTTGTTCGTCGACAATGCGATATACACCCGGCCGTTCTGCGGCAGGCGGGGCCGGGATACGCACGGGCGAGCTGACGCCAGTCGACGGCGAGGTTCCCTCCGGGGCTGCGGGCGCGGAGAAGGCAGCCAACGATTGCTCTCCTACAGGCGTGGGCACCTCGGGAGTTGCCAGGTAGACCCCCACGCCGAGCAACACCGCGAGAACGGGCAAGACCACGAGCAACTTGTTCGCCATCAGGATACCTCCAGTTGCCACCGGCACCTTTCCCACCACGACTGGCATCGAAGCCACCTTGGCCTTGACCTTCGCGATCGCTGCGGACTGCACTGCGGACGCCACAGTGCATGGCACCAGGGCCGCCGCGAAACCACTCGGTATGCCCCTCCGCAATACCTCGAGCGCCCGTGCCAGCTGTGTGCGAACGGTTCCAGCCGGCCGCTGTAGCCGGGCAGCGATCTCCTTGCTGCTCAGC
>JADZDL010000510.1 GCA_020851075.1 Planctomycetota bacterium
GCGAAACTGCTGCCGACGCTGAAGCAGCATGGAGCGCTGCAGGCGCTGTTCCTCGTGGCGAACGGGGATGGTTCGCTGCGGCGGGTCGAGGTCGGCTGGCCGGCGGCGGCGCGCTGAGCGGGAGGCTGGCGGCCTGACTGCTGGCAAGCTTGTGCGGCGGGAGCTTGGGCCCCGGCAGTTGCCCTGAGTACAAAAAAAGGGCTCCGGCGAGGCACCACCCCACACCGGAGCCCATCCCTGCCACTGGGCCCATGCCCAGGCGTTTCTTTCCACCGGGCCCCCCTATGCAGCTCTCGTGCCAACGGGCCAGAACCGCGCCGATTTTTCGACGAAAAGTCGCAAGTGGTTATTTTCCTGTTAGATAGGGAGATTCGAAATCTCCGGTTCCTTCGCCGGGGCCAGGCCGGGAACGCGCCGCACGCAGCCCCACCGTCAAGCTCCCGTCAGCCCACCGCCGGCGCTCCGACAGCCCCGTCGCCAGCCCGTCAGTCACCCCTACGCGCGCTCCTGCGCCTTTGCCCGATTCCACGCCGCATCCATCTGCTCGAGCGAACGGCCGCGCAGCTCGTAGTCGAACTCACGCTCGACCGCACCAAACCGCCGCTGGAACTTGTCCGTGGTGTTCGCGAGCGCGGTCTCGGGGTTTACGCCGAGGTGCCGCGCCAGGTTGCAGAGGCTGAATAGCACGTCGCCGAGTTCGGCCGCGATGGCCCCGGGTTCGCCGGCCGCGATCGCCTCGTCGAGTTCGGCGATCTCCTCGGTGACCTTGTCGCGCGGGCCTTGCCGATCCGGCCAGTCAAACCCGACGCGCGCGGCTTTCTCGCCGATGCGGAACGCGCGCAGCAGCGCGGGCAGGGCCAGCGGTACGCCGGCGAGCACACCGCGCGGCTTCTGGGCGTCCTGCGCCTCTTGTTGTTTGCGGTGCTCCCAGTTGCCGACGGCGATCGCTTCGCCATCGGCCTGCTGGTCGCCGAAGACGTGCGGGTGGCGGCGGATCAGCTTGTCGGCGGCGGCGGCGGCGAGGTCGTCGGTCGCAAAACGCCCGCCTTCGTGTGCGATCTGGCCGATCATGCAGACGTTGACGAGCACGTCGCCGAGTTCTTCGCGCGAGGCCGCATCGTCGCCGCGGCGCAGGGCATCGGCGGCTTCAAACGCTTCTTCGACGAGGTGCTGGGCCATGCTCGCCGTGGTCTGCTTCTGATCCCACGGGCAACCGTTGGGAGCTCGCAGGCGGGCCACGGTCGCCAGCAGGTGCTGGAGGCCGGCCAGGTGGGGGCCGGGCGGAAGTTCGTCCATGCAACGAAGGCTACCCGTTGGCCTTGCGCGACCCCACGGCCGGTTCCAACCCTTCCGCGTGGGGTCCTGCTGGCCTATGCCGCCCCTTTGCCCGGCGACCGCCGCCACGTGGTGGCCCGATTTCGGCGTGCCTACGGCGCGCCGTTGCGTATGGTCGCACTTCCCCTTGGCGTCTGCGGTTCCCGTCGCGGCGTCACAACCCCCGTGACCATCATGGCTATCGAACTTCCCCCGTTGCCCTACGCGCTCGACGCGCTGTCCCCGCACATCAACTCGCAAACCCTGTCGATCCACCACGGCAAGCACCACCAGGCTTACGTGACGAACGGCAACAAGCTCATCGAAGGCACCGAGTTTGCGAACATGTCGCTGGAGGCCATCATCAAGGCTACCGCTGGCAAGGCCGACAAGGCCGGCATCTTCAACAACACCGCCCAGGTCTGGAACCACACGTTCTATTGGCACTCGATGAAGCCAGGTGGCGGCGGTAAGCCGACCGGCGCGATCGCTGACAAGATCACCGCGGACTTCGGCAGCTACGAGAAGTTCGTCGAGCTGTTCAGCCAGGCGGGCGCGACGCAGTTTGGCAGTGGTTGGGCCTGGCTGAGCCTCAAGGCCGGCAAGCTCGAAGTCACCAAGACGCCCAATGCCGAGACCGCGCTGACTACCGGTGCTGTGCCGCTGCTCACGATGGACGTCTGGGAGCACGCGTACTACCTGGACTTCCAGAACCGCCGGCCTGACTACATCAAGACGTTCCTCGAGCACCTCGTGAACTGGGACTTCGCGAACGCGAACCTGGCCAAGGCCTGAGTCGCATAACGGACGTTCCACCGCCGTGACCTCGCATCGCAAGCGCAAACAGAAGGCCCAATCGCTGGGCCTCAACGAAGCCGAACTGCAGCTCTGCGAGCTGCTCGGCCAGGTGCTTGAGTTGCTGCGGTGGAACCAGGTGCTCGGCTACAGCAACCAGTACCTGCTGCACGAGAAGCTGGGCCTCGCTCCCGACGAACGCCATCGTGTGATGCGCGCGGCGGCGAGCGCGGTCGAGCAGGACGGCCGCATCCAGAACTGGGGGCAGCGCCTGCTCGAGATCCAGGATTCGCTGCAGAAGATCCACGCGCACATGGTGGCCTCCGACCCGGCGCGCGGCCCGCGGCTGGCGCGGGACGACGGGGCTGCCGAGGCGGCCGATGGCGCCTGATCCTCTCGCTGGCGAACTGCCGCCGACCAGGCTCAGCGGCTGCGTGATCAGCTACCAGGAAAGCGATCGAATCGCCGATTGCGTGCGTTCCCTGGCCTTCTGCGACGAAGTGGTCGTGATCGACAGCGGCAGCACCGACGGCACGCGCGAACTCGCGGCCCAGCTCGGTGCGCGCGTGGTCACCAACCAGCCGTTCCCCGGGCATCGGGAGCAGAAGCAGTTTGCGATCGAGCAGGCGCAGCACGATTGGGTGTTCTGCCTCGACGCCGACGAACGTGCGACGCCGGCCCTGCAGGCGCGCGTGCGCGAACTCGCGCTGGCCGGACTGCGCGGGGCCGCCTACGAGATGCCGCGGCAGAACCACTACCTGGGCCGCATCGTGCGCGCGGGGCTGTTCTGGCCCGATCGCAAGATCCGCCTGTTTGATCGGCGCCAGGCGAAGTGGGGCGGCACCAACCCGCACGACCGCGTCGAAGTCGTCCAAGGTGGCGCGATCGAACGCCTCGGCGAAGCGATCGAGCATCTGAGTTACCGGAACTTCCGCCATCACCTGCGCACGATCGACTCGTTCACGGCGATTGCCGCGCGCGCGCTCGCTGCCGAAGGACGCCGCGCGAATGTGTTCGATCTGCTCGTGCGCCCGCCCGCAGTGTTCGTGAAGAGCCTCGTCGTGAAACGTGGGTTTCTCGATGGTTGGCGAGGCTTCCTGATTGCGGCGATGGCCGCCTACACCGACTGGAAGAAGTACTGGCGCCTGTTGTGGCTGCCGCGCACCCGGAGGGCCGCGTGAAGTCCGTCGACGATCTGCGCATCCTGCACCTGTTTGCCAACTACAAGTGGACCGGCCCCGCCGATCCGGCGATCCGCGCCGCCGCGCGATTGCGTGCCGTGGGCCTCGATGTCGTATTTGCGCAGGGTTCGTTCGTGCACGAAGGCGGCGAACACCGGGTCGCCGAAGAGCTCTGGAATCGGCAGGTGCCGGTCGTCGCGGGCCTCGAATTGCGCAAACACTTCCACGTCTCGTCGCTGTTGCGCGATGTGAAGCGGCTGCGCGAGATCCTGCGCCGCGATCACTACGGCCTCGTGCATTGCCATCAGCCGGCCGACCATCTGCTTGCCGCAGTTGCCTGTCGTCGGCTCAAGAACGCGCCGGCGATCGTACGTTCGCTCTACGACCCCGAACCGCCTTCTCGCGGTTGGCGCGAACGGTATGCGTTCCGTCGCACGCACGGGGTCATTGCGCCGACAGCGATTGCCCGGCAGGGCGTCATCGATGGATTTGGGTTGGCGGAGGAGCGGGTCCTGCTGCAGGAGCCGGTGACCGAGCCGCAGCGTCTGGAGGGCCCCAACCTGCGGGCTGCGTGGGGCCTGCAGCCGGAGCATCGCGTTGTCGGCATCACGGCGCGCATCCAGCCGCACCGTCGTTTTGAGCTACTCTGGGCGATCGTGCGCCGAGTGGTGGAGCAGCTGCCGAGTGCGCGTTTTGTCCTGCTCGGGCGCGGCAACGAAGAGGACACCCAGACGCTCGTGCGCGAACCCATCGCGCGTCTGGGGCTGCAGCGCTACGTGGTCTTGCCGGGCTACCAGAAGGGGCCGGACTACGCCGCCGCGCTGCGTTCGCTCGATGCGTTCTTGTTCCTCGTGCCCGGCAGTGATGGCACCTGCCGCGCCGTCTGCGATGCGATGGCTTTTGGCCTGCCCGTCGTGGCGACGATGCGCGGCATCCTGCCCGAACTGCTGGCACCGCGGCGTTCGGGGGAAGTCGCCGGCACGGCCTGTCCCGAGGATGATGTGGCGATGGCGGCGGCGTTGCTGCAGTTGTTGCGCAACGATGGGCTGCGCCAGCGCCGTGGGGCCGCGGCACTTCGGCGGGCCCGGCTCGACATGGATCCCGAGCGCGCGGCGCGGGCCGTGCGGGCCTTCTACCAGCGCACGCTCGAAGCCCAGGCTGAGGCCGGCCGATGACCCGCGCGCCGGACGACGCCGAGGTCCTGGCGCGGTGGTGGCAGGGGTTTGTGGCGTCGGGGCGGCTCGAGGGTGGACTGTCGCTCGTGCAGGAGCGCTTGATCCGCGCCGTGCACCGCGGCGAGCTGCCTTCGGGTGCGGTCTACATCAAGACCATGACCTTCCCGCGCGCGAAGGACCGGCTGCGCTACGCGTTCCGGGCTTTGCCGGCGACCCATGAGGCGGCGATGTTGCGGGCGGTCGCGGCGGCCTCGGTGCGGTGCCCCGAGGTCGTGGCCGTGCGTACGGCGCGGCGCGCGGGATTGCCGTTCCGTTCGATGCTCGTACTGCGGGCGTTGCCCGTCGTGGCGGAGACCGCGGCTCCAGCCGAACGGCTGCGCGACGAGGCCGTGGTCGCCAGCCGGCTGCTGGCCGCGGGCATCGAGCATCGCGACCTGCACGGCGGCAACTTCGTGCGCCTTGCGGATGGCGCGCTCGCCGTGTTGGACCTGCAATCGGCCAGCCAGCACAGAGGGCCCCTGGATGCGCGAGGGGACCGGGTGGCGGCTGCGGCGAGGCTGCTGCGCGAACATCTGGCCGCACCGGACGAAGTTGCCGCGGCGTTGTGCACGTCGGGACTGCTGCGCAATCGCGAGGAACTCGAGGAATCGCGAGCCCGGGCGACCGCCGAGCAGTTGCACTTCCAACGTGGTCGCGTGTTGCGCTGCCTTCTGGAATCGACCGAATTCCGGCGAGAACTGCGTTGGAACGGCATTCTGCACCGCACTCGCACGCCGCTCCCCGACGGCTATTGGTTGCCGCCTTCCAGTGTGGCACGGCGGCAATGGTTGGGCCAACGGGCGCGCCAGGTGTTTGGGACCGCGGGTGCCGAGTCGCTGGTCTTTCCTGCGTTCTTCCGCAAGTGGTGGTGGCCAGGGGCCAAGGGTGCATTGTATGTTCCGCGGACGTGCAGCGAGGTCCGTATCCATGCAGAGCTTCTGGCGGCGGCAGAGGGGTTCGAGCACTACCGGTCAGTGATTGCCGGCGAGTGATCGAACCTCTGCGCTGGGAGTCGCATGGTGTCCACCAACCATGAGCGCATGATTCCATCAGCATCGGTAGCGGGGGGAGCATCTGGGGCGGAGCCACCGGATGTCGTGTTGCCGTCGGTTGCACCCGTGCATTCGGGCGTGCGGTCTGCGCCGAAGCTGGGCCCCAACGAGGGGCCGAGCCCGCAGCCCGGGCGCCATGGGCCGGTGCGCAAGGTGCTCTTCTATGGCAAGAGCATGTCGCGCACGCGCTGCACCGGCGCCTTGGTCGATGCCTTGCGTGAGCACGGGGTCACCGTGCGTTGGCGCAACATGGCGTCCTTGCGGCGTTGGTTGGGCGCGGGGCTGGCGATCAAGTTTGCGCGCGCCGAGTTCCTGCGGTTCAAGCCCGATGTCGTGTTCGTGTTCTTCCGCGACTTGCCAGCGCTGTTGGAGGAGGAGTTCCGTCACGATGCTCGCATCGTCATCTGGTGCGAAGAAGCTCTCGAAGTGCTCGACGGGTCGGTGGTCGACTACTTCGCGCTCGCCGACCTCGTCTGCATGAGCAATCCGGCGCGCATGCCGTGGCTGCGCGAACGGGGCCTCGACAACATGGCGTTCTTGATGAGTGGTTTTGCGCCGCGCTACCACCATCCGGCCCCGCCGCAGCCCAAACTGCGCGATGTGGCGTTCATCGGCGGGCCTGGCCGGCGTGGCCAGCGCGCCTCCTTCCTCGCCAAGATCGCGGAGCGCTTCGACACCGAAGTGTTCGGGCTGCATTGGCGGCGCTGGACCAAGATCACCGGTGGCCTGCGCACCTTCGCGCCGGTCGACAATCGGGCGTATGCGAAGATCTGTGCCACTTCGCGCATCGTGCTCGGCGTGAATGAGGTGAACGACGATCTGCTCTACTTCAGCAATCGCACGTTCCTCACGCTCGCGTGTGGCGGGTTCCACCTCACGCACTACGTGCCGCGGTTGGAGCAGGTGTTTCGTGAAGGGGAGCATCTGGCGTGGTACCACGATGAGGCGGACGCGGTGGAGAAGATCGCCTACTGGCTCGATCGCGAGGAAGAACGCGCCGTGATCGCCGCTGGTGGCCACGACGAGGTCATGCAGCATCACCGCTATTTCCATCGCATTGCGCGCATCCTGAACTGGCTGCAGTTCGGCACCATGCCCAGCGACCCGATCGGGACGGCCGCGAAGCCCGAAGGGGCGCCGCACAATCCGGCCCTGGCCGACACGCCGCAGCCCGGTCGCTGAACACGAACGCGTGGGCCGTCCTCTTCGCATCCTGCACGTGCTGGCCGAGACCGGCTATTCGGGCGGCGAATCGCAGCTGCGCTTGATCCTCGAGCATCTGCTGGCACAAGGGCACGAGAATCACCTCGTGCTGCCGCGCGGGGCGCGGTTTGCCGAGACGGCGCAGCAGCTGGGGGTGCCGGTGACTGCAGCACCGTTGCGACGGTGGTGGCGCCCGGACCTGTGGTTTCGCCTGCGCGCCGTGTATCGCCGGTTTGCGCCCGATGTCATCCACTTTGCGTGCGGCAGGTCGGTTCTGCTCGGTGGCCTCGCGGCGCTCGGCGTGCCCGCGAAGAAGTTCACGATCCGGCGCATCGACTATCCGATCCGTCGCGGCTGGTTGGGTGGGTTCCGCTACACGCGCCTCTGCGATCATGCGATCGCGATCTGCGAAGCGATCCGCCAGCGCCTGCTGGCCGCCGGCATGCCCAAAGAGCGCATCACCCTCGTCTACGACGGCCTCGATCCGGCGCCGTGGACGGGTCTGCAGCAGGGCAAAGCGGCGGCGCGCACCCGGCTCGGCATTCCGGCCGATGCGCAGGTGATTGCGTGCGCGGGGGTGTTGCGGCCGCGCAAGGGCCAGCACGTGTTGCTCGACGCGTTTGGCAAGATCGCTGCGCAGCATCCAAAGGCCGTGTTGTTCCTCGCGGGGGGCGGCACCGAGCTTGAGAAGTTGAAGGCGCAGGCCGCTTCGCTTGGTCTGCAGAATCGGGTGTACCTGCCAGGGCCCGTGCGCCCGGTGTTTGACGTCTACGCGGCGGCGGATGTGTTCACGATGCCGTCCTTTCACGAAGGGCTCTGCAACGCGTGTCTGGAGGCCGGTTTTGCCGCGTTGCCGCAGGTGGTCTCGACGGCGGGCGGCAACGGCGAGATCGTGCAGGATGGAGTCACGGGGGCCGTGGTGCCGAGCGGCGACAGCGAGGCGCTGGCGGGCGCCCTTTCGCGCTACCTTGGCAACCCGGCCCTCGGTGTGGCGCACGGGGCCGCAGGTCGGCAACGCTGCCTGCGCATGTTCACGGCGGATCGGTTGGGGCCGGAGATCGAAGCGGTGGTGCAGCGCCTCGTTGCCCAGTAGGTCCCGGTTTGCCTCCGGTCTCGGGCGCGCATTCGTACGCTCCTGGCCTGTAGAGGGTTACGGCATGGCCTTTCGGGGCGCTGGTCGGTTACGTTGCGCTTTCTGTCCCTCTGGACGACTGCCGATATCCGTTCCGTGACCGAACCCGACCTGAAGACCGACTGCCGACACATGCGCTGGGATCGCCCGTGCGCGCCCCACAAGCGCCGTGGCAAGGTGTGTTCGAGTTGCGACGAGTACGATCCGATCCAGGTGCGCGTGTTGATGGTGAAGCTCGCGGCCACCGGCGATGTGCTGCGCACGACGTCGTTCCTGCCGGCGATCCATGCGACGTGGCCGCACGCGAAGGTCACGTGGCTCACGCGCCGTTCCGCGGCAGACCTGTTTGTCGGCAACCCGCTCGTGGACGAAGTGTTGACGACCGAGGATGCGGTTACCGCGGCGCGCCTCGCGACCGAGACGTTCGACGTCGTTCTGTGCCCTGACGCCGACCCCGATGCGGCGGTGCTCGCGGCGATGGCGCGCGGGCGCGAGCGGCGCGGGTATGTGCGCGACGGCGCTGGGCAGGTTGTGCCGCTTGGTCCCGGGGCGGCGGTGTGGTTGCAAATGGGGCTCAGCGATGCCGCGAAGCAGGCCAATCGTGAGACCTACCAGAAGCTCGTCGCCGAAGTGTTGGGCTTTGATCCCGCGCTCGTGCGCGAGCCCATTCTCGTGCCGAGTGCTGCGGACACCGCTTCGGCCGAAGCGTTCGTCGCGGGCTTGCCGGGCCAGGGGCCGCTCGTCGGGCTCAACACGGGCGCTGGTGGGCGCTGGGCCTACAAGCAGTGGACGCGTGCGCATCAGGAGACGTTCCTGCGCTTGTGCACCGAGGCGGGCCTGCGCGTGCTGCTGCTCGGTGGTCCCGAAGAAGTGCAGCGCCATGCGGACCTGCTCGCCGTGAGTCGAGGGCGGCCCGTGTACGACGGCGGCAACCACAATTCGTACGGCCGGTTTGCGGCGCTCGTCGATCGCTGCCGCGTCGTCGTCACGAGCGATTCCCTCGCCGTACACGTTGCCGCGGCGCGCAAGGTGCCGGCCGTGGTGCTGTTTGGCCCGACGTCGGCGGCCGAGATCGAGCTCTATGGGCGCGGCAGCAAGATCGTGCCCGCGGACCTGCCCTGCGTGTGTTGCTACCTGCCGCGTTGTGACCGCGTGCCGCACTGCCAGGCCCTCATCGAGCCCGGCACCGTGCTCGCGGCGGTGCAGCATTGGCTCGCCGTGGCGCCGACGAACCGCTAGGTTCTCCGTGTGACCTTCCTCGGGCTCGATGTCGGCGGCAGCAAGTGTCGCTACGAATGGTGGCCGGCTGGCAGCCTGCCGGGCGGTGATGCGCGCGCGGTGCAGCCCGCGGTGCACGGGATCGAGGCAACGGTGGCCGGTCTCGCCGAGGCCCTGACGGCGGCCGCGCGAACGGCACTGCCGACTGCCGCGGTCTGCGCGTTGGCCGGCGTCGGCGACGTGGCCACGGGCGAGGCGATTGCGGCCGGATTGCGTGCGCGCGGCGTGCCGTTTCCGGTCGCCGTGGTCGGCGATGTGCTCGCGGCCGCGGCCGCCGCGCTCGCCGAGGGGCCCGGTCTGCTGGTCTGGTCGGGCACCGGTTCGTTTGCGATCGCGCGCGCGGCAAACGGCGAACTGCACCGGATCGGCGGCCGTGGTTACCTGCTTGGCGATCAGGGCAGTGGTTACGACCTCGTGCGTCGCGCTGCCGGGGCCGTGCTTGGCGCGATCGACGAACTCGGGCCGGCGACCGCGCTCACCGAGGCGCTGACGAAGGCGTTTGGCGCGCCGTCGCCGCAGCGCCTTGGCGCGGTGTTGCAGCGTCTGGATACCGGCGCGGTGGCGCAGCGGTTGCCCGTCGTGCTCGAGGTGGCCGCGGCGGGAGATCCGGTGGCCATCGAAGTGCTGGAGGGTGGCATGGAAGCGCTCGCGATGCTCGCGGCGGCCGCGGTTCGGCGCGCGGGGCTCGATTGGCGCGAATTGCCGGTGGCCGTTGGTGGCGGTGTGCTGCTCGGCGTGCCGGCGCTGGTGGAGTCGTTGACCCAGCGTCTGCGCGTGTTTGGCGCCGCCCCGCCGCGCGCCATTGCCGACCGAGCTGCTGCCGAAGGTGCGGCGTGGCTCGCGCACGGGTTCTTCACTGGTCTCGAACCACAACGCAGCTGGGTGCAACGTGTCGCGCTCTGATCTCTTCCTGCGCGACGGCCGCGTGCTGCCGAAAGAACTGTTCCACCTGAGCTTCTCGCGCAGTGGTGGGCCGGGTGGCCAGCACGCGAACAAGACCGAGACCAAGGTCGACCTGCGTTTGGATCTCGCCGCCGCGGAGGCCGTGCTTGGGCCCGTCGACGTCGCGCGCATTCGTGAAGCGCTGCAGAACCGCCTCGACGCCGACGGCATGCTGTGCGTGACCGCGAGCGAGCATCGCAGCCAGTTCCAGAACTACGACGCGGCCCTCGAGCGCATGCGCAATCTGCTCGCCTCGGCGCTCGTGCGCAAGAAGCGGCGCATCGGCACGAAGCCGACGCGCGGCAGTCAGCGGCGCCGGCTCGACGAGAAGCGCCAGCGCGGCGACATCAAGAAGGGGCGCCAGGATCGCCCGCGCAGCGAGTAGGCGAGTCGTCGACGCGTCTACGCGTAGATGCCGCGCATGCGCGTGATATCGGCGACGCGGTTGACGCCGAGCATGTAGGCGGCGATGCGGTTGCTGACCTGGAAGCGGCGCGCCATGTCGACCACGGCCGCGAACGACTCGACCATGATGTGCTCCATGCGGTCTTCGACTTCCTTCTGGGTCCAGAAGAACGCCATGCGGTCCTGGACCCATTCGAAGTAGCTGACCGTGACACCACCCGCGTTGGCGAGGATGTCGGGGATCACGAAGATGCCCTTCTGGTCGAGCACCTTGTCGGCGTTGGCCGTGCACGGGCCATTGGCGCCTTCCGTGATGATCTTGGCCTTGATGTTCTCGACGTTGCGGCTCGTGATGACGTTTTCGGTCGCGGCGGGCACGAGGATGTCGACGGGCAGTTCGAGGATCTCGCTGTTGGTGATCTTCGTGCCACCGTCGAACCCATCGAGCTTGCGGCTCTTCTGCAGGTGTGCCTTGATGCCTTCGAGGTCGAGGCCCTTCTCGTTGTAGAGGCCACCGTGCACATCGCTGATGGCGACGATCTTGACGCCGAGGGCGTGCAGTTGAAGTGCCGAGATGAGGCCGACGTTGCCGGCGCCCTGCACGGCGGCCGTGCAGTCCTTCGGGTTCATGCCGAGGTGCTTCAGTGCTTCGCGCGTGCACAGCATGACGCCGCGGCCCGTGGCTTCGATGCGACCCAGCGAACCGCCGAGGCCGATGGGCTTGCCGGTCACGATCGCCGGCAGGTAGGCGCGGTTGTGCATGGAGTAGGTGTCCATCAACCACGCCATGACCTGGCCGTCGGTGCCCATGTCGGGTGCAGGCACATCGCGGTCGGGGCCGAGGATGTCCATGATGCCCGCGACGTAGCGGCGCGTGACGCGCTCGAGTTCGCCCTTCGACATCTTGAACGGGTCGCAGATGACGCCACCCTTGCCGCCGCCGAACGGCACGTTGACGACGGCGCACTTCCACGTCATCCAGGCGGCGAGCGCGCGAACTTCGTCGCGGTTGACGTTGCTCGCGTAGCGGATGCCGCCCTTGGCGGGACCACGCGCAGTCGAGTGTTGCACTCGATAACCTTCAAACACCTTCACCGAGCCGTCGTCGAGCACGACCGGGATGCTGATCGTGATCTCGCGTTCGCAAGAACGCAGGATGCCAAGAAGGTTGGGTTCGAGGCCGAGTCGAGCCGCGGCCAGGTCAAACCGGGCCTGCATTGCATCGAACGGATTGTCTTCGCTGGAAACGTGTTGGTTCATGCCGAAAGGGGCGCATGCTTGCGCACACCGAGAGGGGCGGAGAACGTAACCGCACACCATGCATGCCAGCAACAAGCCGGATGCCCCAGTGGCCGCGACCTTTGCCCGGCTAGGCCCGGAAATCGCCGCTGCCGTGCGGGCGCTGTGGGCCGGATCGGCCGGTTCTACCGTGCGTTGCGTGCCAACGCGCCGCACGGTCGCCATGCCGATCGCGGACGGCTGGTTGTTTGGCAAGTGGCGACGCGGGAAGCGCACGGATGCCGCCGCGGAGTGGCACTGGTTGCACGTGCTGCCGCTGCTTGGACTACGCACTCCGGTCCCGGTGGTGTGGATCGGGCGCGGTCGCCGTTCGTTGCTCGTCACCGAAGGGGTGGCCGGGCACTCGCTCGATGTCTGGATGGCGCGCGCGGCCGAGGCCGGTTGGTTGCCCGAACTCCTGGTCTACCTGTGCGAGCAGGTCGCGCCGGCGGTGCGGCAACTGCACGACCGAGGGCTCGTCTACCGCGACTTGTATTGGAACCACATCTTCGTGGGCGACCCGCGGCGCGGGGATCCACCGGTATTCCTCGACGTCGAGCGCGTGCTGCGCCCTTGGTGGCGCTGGCGTCGCTGGGTCGAGAAGGACCTGGCCGGACTGCTGAGTTCGATCCCCGCCGGGATCTCGTTGCCGCCGCGGGCTGCGTTGCGCTTCGCGCAGGCCTACCAGGGTGGCAGTCTGCGCAGCATCCGGGCGTCGATGCTGGCCATCGAAGCGAAGGCGCAGCGCATTCGTGGGCACCAGCCGAAGTTCGGCTGAGCTGGGCTGGCTACTGGCTGCGCTTGCGGCGGCGGGCGGTCAGCGCAATCGTGACGAGGCCGGTGCCGACCAGGAACAACGTGCTTGGCTCGGGCACGGGCAGTGCATCGCTCTGCGGACGTTCGTCCGGCAAAACCGGACCAATTGGCATGCTTCCACTCGGCCCCGGTGGAATGGGACCTTGGTGCGACCCTTGGACGGGTGCTGGCGGAGTTTGGGTCGCCTGCTGACCTGTGCACGGGCACAGGGCGAGCCAGCAGGCGGCGAGGCATGGGAGGAGTCGCACGAGCGACCTCGGAGGTGCGGAGCTAGGGTGTCGGTACGTGGCGGCCGAAGCCGCCGGCGAGAGATGTCCGAGGATACA
>JADZDL010000511.1 GCA_020851075.1 Planctomycetota bacterium
CTGCCCACGGCAGCGGCAGCAGATCGAGCAGGATCATCGCCGTCAGCACGAGCAGTGGCCCGATGACCGGCGGCAACCACTTCTGCAGCCCCGCCGACAGCGCTGGGGCGCCGAGCGCGCCGAGCACCAGCAGGCCGGCGATCATGCCGTAGGCGAGTACGCGCCCCGCTGTATAGGCCAGCGCGCCGAGCACGGCGCGGCGTCGCGACGTCGCATGCCGCGCCAGCCAGACCGTCGCCGCCACGTTGGTCGCCAACGGGCACGGACTGATCGCGGTGACGAGTCCGAGCCCGAAGCCGCTGGCGATCGACGAGTAGAGCGTGACGTCGCTCACGTCACTTTGCCGCGAGGAAGGCCCGGATCGGGTCCCGCACGTAGGTCAAGAACGTGTCGGGCTCGTGGAAGTGCAGCCAGACGTCCTGCAGGCCCTTCCACTCGACTTCTTTGCCATCGCGCTGGCGTGAGACGATGACGATCTTGTTGGTGATCTCGTAGTGATCGACGTAGTGCGCGTGCTCGGGCAGGTCCGTATTGATGACGCGGAACACGACCTTGCCGGCGGCAACCTCCGTCGGAAAACCCTCAACGACGGCCCGCTGGCTCAGCGCCTCGATCGTGCGGCACGACTCGCAGCGCAAGTTGGTCGTGAAGTAGGTGGCGACGACGTCGGCCTTCGCCGCGGCATCCACCACCGGCGCTGGCGCCGCCTCGACAGCGACCGGCGGGTTGCTCGCCGGAGCCTGGCTGCGCTGCCAGGCAAACACGCCGAGGCTGCCGAAGACGACGATGAGCAGAATGGCTCGGATGAGTTGACGCGAGTTCATGGTCACCTCACTCCGCCTTCGGCAGCAGCCGTTCGAGCTCGGCATCGTTCGGCACCTTGCCGGCTGCCAGCACCTTGCCATCGACGACCAGGGCCGGCGTCACCATCACGCCGAAGTCCGCGAACTTCAGGAAGTCGGTGACCTTCTCGAGGTCGTACGACAAACCGAGGCGGTCCGCCGCCGCCTGCGTCGCCTTGGTCAGGTTCACACACTTGGCGCAGCCGGTACCGAGAATCTGGATCTTGTGTCTGGTCATGGGATTGCTCCAGGAAAGGGATCAGGTCGCAGTCGTGCTGAGCAGGCCGAACATCCAGCCGGTCAGGGTTGCCAGCACGACCACGAGCAGACTGAAGGTCAACGTCTTCTTCCAACCGAGGATCGACGACAACACGAGCATGCTCGGCAGACTCAGTGCCGGCCCAGCCAGCAACAGCGCCAGCGCCGGCCCCTTGCCCATGCCGCTGCCGAGGAGCCCCTGCAGGATCGGCACCTCGGTCAGGGTCGCGAAGTACATCAAGGCGCCGGACAAGGCTGCGAACAGGTTGGCGAGCAGCGAGTTGCCACCGACCGCGGCGGCGATCCAGTCGTTTGGCACCAGCGCTTCGTGGCCAGGGCGCCCAAGCAGGAACCCCGCGACGAGCACACCCCCGACGAGCAACGGGAAGATCTGCTTGGTGTAGCTCCACGTCTGGTCAAACCACTCGCCGGCTTCGCCACCTTGGCCCGCGGTGCACCACGCGAGGCCAGCGGTGCCGAGCAGCATCGCCAACTCCGGGAACGGCACCAGCAGCGCAGTGGCAGCCACAACGGCCGTGGTGATCAGCACGCGGCGCCCCGGCAAGCCGATCCAACGTACGGCCATCCATGCCAAGGCGAGGCCTGCACCACTCGTCACGTACCACTTGACGCCGTAGACGGCGGCGAAGAAGCCGCTCGCGCCCTTCGGGTTGCCCCAGTTGGCAAACACCAGCACGGCGACCATCGCGGCGAAGAACAGCGCCGTGCGCGACAACGGCCGCGTCACCTCGGGCACCGGCAATTCCGCGATCGCGGCCGCGCGCGCCCGCTGGTCGGTCCGAAACAGCCACGCCATCAAGCGGCCCAGCACGACGCTGAACACGACCGCCGCGATGCCGCGCGCGAGGCCCAGTTCGATACCGAGGATCTTCGCGGTCAGCACGATCGCCAGCACGTTGATCGCCGGCCCCGAATACAAGAACGCCGACGCCGGGCCGAGCCCCGCGCCCATCCGGTAGATGCCGGCAAACAGCGGCAACACCGTGCACGAACAGACGGCGAGGATCGTGCCCGACACCGACGCCACACCGTAGGCGAGGACAGGATTTGCCTTCGGTCCGAGGTAGCGCAGCACGGAGGCCTGCGACACAAACGCCGCGATCGCGCCGGCAATCCAGAACGCCGGCAGCAGGCACAGAATGACGTGTTCGCGGGCGTAGTCGCGCGCGAGGTGCAGCGACTCGTCAATGGCCGCATCAAACCGCGGTACACCAACCGGCAAGAAAAACAACCCAGCAAAGACCGCTGCGTAGATCAGCAGCCGCCGCCATTCCTGTTTGCGTTCTGAGTCCATTGGGAGCACCTCAGCTGCAACAGGCTCGGACCTCGACGCGACGCCCTTCTGCAGCCGCCTGCACGCACTGGGTGAAGCTCGCTACACATGGCAACGCCAACTTGTAGAAGACCTGGTTGCCGCGCTTCTCGCTGCACAGGATGCCAGCGGCCTGCAATATGGCGAGGTGCCGCGACACCGTCGACCACGACAACCCGACCAGCGCCACCAGATCCGCGACGCAGTGTTCGCCACGCGCCACGTGCTCAACCATCTTCAAGCGGGCACGGTGGCCGAGCGCGCGGAAGACGGCGACCGGGTCGACTTGGGTCGTAGGCATGCGCTCACATTCGCTATTTCGCCAATTTGCGCAATACGAACTGGCGCCCATGCGGGACCGCCAAACTGCAGTGGCTACAGGAACAGGCGATGCTGCTTGAAGCGGGCTTCGACGCCGTGCTCCGCGGCGACTTCGCGCTGCCGCAGGCCGCCGCACACGGTGGTGAGCCGCTCCGCGAGGGCCTTCAGCTCCAACGCGATCGGCGCATCGGGTTCGGTCGCTACCAGCGGCAACTGGCCGAGGCGATGCTGCGTCACACTGCTGTCGTCCGCGAGTTCGCCCAGATAGTGCAATTGCACGCCAACGTGCTGGCGAGCCACTTCGGTGAGCTTCTGGAAGGCCAGCTCACCGCGGCCCGGCGTGCCGACACGATTCACGACGACGAGGAACCGCGCATCGCTGCGCAGCTGCGCGACGCACTTGACGATCGCATACGCATCGACGAGGGCCGCGATCTCCGGCTGCGTCACGAGCACGATCCACTCCGCCGCCAGCATCGACAGGATCGTGGCGGGCGCGATGCCGGCGCCGAGATCGAGCAACATCACATCCTCACGCGCGGCCACGGCGCCGAGTTCGCGCGCGAAACCGAGCAGATCCTTGTCGGTCATGTTCGCCATGCGGCGAACCCCCGAAGCGCCCGGCAACAGCCGCGGGCCGCACGGCGACGTGCACAGCACCTGATCGAGGGTCGCCTGGCCGGCGAGCAGCTGTTGCAGCGTGAGCGCGGGCTTCACGCCGAGCAGCAGGTGGTCACAGGCGAGGCCGAAGTCGCAATCAACGAGCGTCGTTCGCAGACCGGCGCGATGCAGCAGCACGGCGAGCGACGTCGCGAGGAACGACTTGCCGGTGCCACCCTTGCCGCTCGCGATGGCCACCGTGACCGCTTCCTGGCGCGCGGCAGGCGCGCTGCGCAGTCCTTGCAACAGACGGCCAAACAGACCCTTGCCCCGCGGGCCGAGTCCGCCCTTGTGAACCGCCTCCGGTGGTCGCCCTGGTGCTGTGCCGTCCATGTGTCGCATGGCCACGAGCCGGCCGTTGGAATCCACGGGAGACCGGCCCGCGACGGTCGCAGTGTCGCCGATTGCGGCAGCGATTTCGCGTGCGAACTCCCGGAGGTGCCAGATCCAGGCCAAAAGCCCATACCCAAGACCGTCGGGCCAGCAGGACCGATCCGCGACCTACTGCGGCAACAATTCGCGCGCAAAACGGATCGGCACGCCGAAGTTCGCCCCACCGAAGTCGGGCAGGATCGCGTAGTTGACCGCGATCACCTCGCCACTGCCGTTGAACACAGGACCGCCCGAACCGCCGTGCGTCGTCGGGGCGTCGTAGACGAGCATGCGTTCCTGGACATTGCTGATGACCCCCTGGGTGATCATCGGCGAAATCTGCCCCGTGGCGGCAAGTTCCTCGATCGCCTTCGTCATCGAAGCCTGCTGCTGGCGCAGCGTGTCGACGAGCTGGTTGTCGGCGCGGGCGAGCAACGCGGCGAGCCCGGTTGGATAGCCAACGACGATGGCCCGCTGGTCCTCGGGGTCCGGGCCCGCAACCTGCAGCGGCAACACGGGCACATCGACAACGAGGGCCGGATCGACCTTGACGACCGCAACGTCGAGATCATCCGTGCGGCGGCGAATGCCAGGAATCGGCACATCGATCGGCGCGCGGCCCGGGAACGTCGCACTGAATCGCACGAACTCTGGAGTCGCGCCACTCTTGAGCAGCGGTCCAAGCCCTTCCATCTCAACCCAAGGTGCCACCACGTGACTGTTGGTGACGATGTGGCCTTGCGCACTCACGAGAAACCCGGAACCCGTGTACTCGACCTCGAACGGCTCCGTGCCGTTGATGATGAGCCAGGCCTGGTCGGGCATGCGGATGCGGAACACGCCGTGCATGAGACACACGCCGCGGCTCCATTCCTGCTGGATGCGCCGCACGACCGCGTTGGCCTGGGCGATCTTCACCAGGGCATCACGCTGTTGATGCTGCAGAGCCCGCAGTTCCTCGAGTTCGGCGTGCGTCACCGAATCGGCCGTACGCCGGCGTTCCGCTTCGCTGGGCCGACTGCCGAGCCATCCACCGAGCCACCCGGCCAGGAACGCAGCACCAACGACGCCGAGCACCGCCGCAGGAAATCCGACCTTCAACTTCATCGTCGCCTGCGTGAACAGGTCGCGCGTGAACGAACGGGTCGCCGCCGCGCCGCCACTCACCCGCCCGACCGCGCGCGCGTCGTCCAGCATCTTGCGCACCGGCTTGCACACCGCGCCGATCGGCACATAGATATGAAACCGCGCCATCGGCCCATCGAGCCCAAACTCGATCTGGTCCTCATCCTGCAGGATGATCTCTTCGACCTCATTGCCGTTCACGAACACGCGCCCTTCGACGGCGCGCAGGTGGAACGCACACTGGTGCTCCACCCACTCGATGCGCGCGTGGTTGGGCTGCACCCCGGGGTCGTAGATGAGCGCTTCGCTACTCGGAGAACTGCCGATCGTGACGACCGGCAGGTCGTAGGTGACCGTGCGACCGCGGTCCGGCCCGGAAAGGTGGAGCAATTGCGCCCGCATGTACGCACCATAGTCGGCGTGCCACGCGGAGTCATAGCCAAGATCCTCGTTGAAGTTGCCATCGACTCGGTTGCCGGCGCCCGCGCCGCCGCCGCCGCGGGCGCCGGCCGGCTCGAACTGTGCAGCGCCTTGCTCGAAGGGGGCCTCACCCCGAGCCTCGGCATGCTGCAGGCCGTGCAGGCCGCCGTGCCGATTCCCGTGTTTGCGATGCTGCGGCCGCGCGGCGGGGATTTCCTCTACGACGACGAGGAGTTCGCGGTCATGCGCCGCGACGCCGAAGCGTTGCGGCAGGCCGGCGCCGCGGGCCTCGTCACCGGGATCCTCTCCCCCGACGGCCAACTCGACGAGGCCCGGTTTGCGCAACTGCGCGCGATTGCGGGCCCGTTGCCCATCACGTGCCACCGCGCCTTCGATCTGTGCGCGGATGCCGATGCGGCGCTCGAAACCCTCGTCCGCCTCGGCATCCCGCGCGTGCTGAGTTCGGGACAGGCCGCCTCGGCCCCCGCCGGAACCGAGCGCCTGCGCCAACTCGTCGCGCGCGCTGGCGACCGCATCGTCGTGATGCCCGGCGCGGGCGTTCGCGACGACAATGTGGCGGCACTCGTGCAAGGCACCGGCTGCCGCGAAGTGCACCTGTCGGCCACCAGCTGGCGCCGAAGCGCGATGCAATTCCGCCGCCCCGGTGTGCCGATGGGCAGCGCCACCCCGCCCGACGAGTATTCCCTGCGAACGACCGATGGCGACATGATCGCCCGGGTCGTAGAAGCCGCCAATCGGGTTACGATGACTCCCCCATGAGTTCCCCCAGCCACCCGCTCACGACCGCCGTCGCCGAACTGTTCGCCACCGCGAAGTCCGCCAGCACGGCGCCGTGGGATGCACTTCTCGCGCGCCTGCTCGAACACTTCGATTGCACGGTTGGCACCGTGCACCTGCTCGACGCCAAGGACGGCCTGCTGCACCTCGCCGCCCAGCGTGGACTGCCGCCCGTGGTGCTCGACAAGGTCGGCCTCATCCCGATCGGCAAAGGCATGGCCGGCATCGCCGCCGAACGTCGCGAACCCGTGCAGGTCTGCAATCTGCAAACCGATACCAGCGGCGTCGCGCGCCCCAACGCGAAGATGACGCGCATGGAGGGTTCGCTCGCTTCGCCGATGCTCCTCGGCGATCGCTTGTTTGGCGTGCTCGGCATAGCCAAGCCCGTGCCCTACGACTTTACGACCGAAGAGACGCAGCTGCTGCTCGCCATCGGCACGCTGGTTGCGCAACGACTGGCGAACTGATGGTGCCGGGGCCCGCAACGTGGGCCGAACTTGCTGGCCAGCCAACTCAACAGCCAGCCTGAGGGACCTGCCTTGCTGGAGGAAGTGAGCACAGCTATCGTGGCCCACATGGGCGACGCTCTTCGCGCTGGCTACTACATCTCCCCCGAGGCCTACCTCGCGGCAGAGCGTACGCGCGAACAGAAGCACGAGTATCTCGCTGGCGTCGAGTACCAGATGGCAGGGGCCAGTGCGGGCCACAACCGGATCGCGGGCAACCTGTTTGCCGAATTGCGCCGGCAACTCGCGGGCAAACCGTGCGAAGTGTTCTCGGCCGATCTCAAGGTGCGCATCCGCACCAACACGGCCGAGTTCTACTACTACCCCGATGTCACCATCGACTACTCGGGAGTCGCCAATTCGGCACTCTTCGCCGAACAGCCGCGCGTGATCTTCGAAGTGCTCTCGCCCGACACCGAGCGCATCGACCGCGGTGAAAAACTGCGCAACTACCAATCACTGCCGTCTCTCGACGCCTACGTGCTCGTCGACCAACACCGCACAGCGGTGATGATCTACCGGCGCAGCGAAGGTGGCTGGAGCCGAGACCTACTGACGGAAAAGAGTGAAGTGCTCCATCTGCCAAGCATTGAATGCGCGCTGTCGGTCGCCGCAATCTACGAGCGCACCGGGCTGTAGAGGAGCGAGCCGGGGTCAGGCCGAGAAGCCGTCGCGCGCGGGCAGGCGCAGCAGCGCGTTGGCGGCCGCCTGGTCGAGCTGCATCGCCGCTGAGTTCCACTGCAGGCGTTGGCCACGCGCGCCGCGGAACGCGACGTTCGCGAGCAACACGGTCTCGGTGAGCGGCACGGCATAGGCAAAGGAGCACGATGGCTGCGTGCGCTCCTTGCAGCAGCGGATCCACTCGGCGTGGTGGCCCGGCGAATCCGGAATCGACTCCGCGGGTGCCTTCCAGGCTTCCTTGCGCGCGGCGGGTCCGACTTCGAACTTGTCGTAGTTGCTGATCAGCCAACCTTCGTCGCCGAGGAACAGCACCCCGTTGCGCCAGCCTTGCAGGCCGCGTTCGGTCAATGCCGCCTCGGGGCGGTCGTTGCCGGCGTGCCAACGCAGCGTGACCGCCTGGCGCTGGCCACGCGGCGGGAACGCGTATTCGCAATGCAGGCCCTTGGGCGCACACTCCGGATCGGGCTCGGGCCCATCAGCTTGCAGCGAAGTCGGCGCATCGAGATCGAGCGCCCAGAACGCCAGGTCAACGAAGTGGCACGCCATGTCCGCCGTCGTGCCGCCGCCAAACGCCCAGTAGCGGCGCCACGCGGCCGGGTGATACCCCGCGCTGAAGTCGCGCGCCGCCGTCGGGCCAAGCCATAGATCCCACGCGAGATACTCAGGCGCGGGCGCGGTGTCCGGCAACTTCTCGGCGGACCAATCGGTGCCGTTCACGAAGACGATCACTTCGCGCACGGTGCCCACGACGCCAGCCTGGATCGCTTCCACGACGCGGTGGTAGTTGCGGTTGGCGTGGATCTGCGTGCCCATCTGCGTGACGCAGCCGTTGGCGATCGCCGTCGTCAACAAACTGCGCGCCTGCGCCACCGTCTGGGTAAGCGGCTTTTCGCAATAGACGTCGAGACCGTGCTGCATCGCGAGCAGCGCTGGCAGGTAGTGCGTATGATCCGGCGTGCTCACGACCACACCATCGAGCTTCGCAACTTCCGCGGGATCGTTGAGGATCGTGCGATAGTCCGCGACGAGGCGCGCGTTGGGGAAGTTCTTGCCCGCCGCCTCGAGGTGGCGGCGATCGACGTCGCAGAGGATGGTGATGTCCTCGCTGGCGACACCCGCGAGGTTGTCCCCGCCACGGCCCGCGACGCCGACGACCATGAGCCGGAGCTTCTGGTCGAGCGGTTTTTTGGGCCGGGCTGGGCGTGCGGTCTGGCAGGACGGCAAGACCATCGCCCCGGCCGAAGCCGCGGTGGCGACGAGGAACGTGCGGCGCGAAGACGTCATCGCGGCATCATCCGGACGGCGCGGCCGTTCGCCAGCCAGAAGAGCCTCCCGCGGGAGTCCGCGGCAAGAAAGGCTCGCCTGCACAGCGCCAAAGGGGGATCATGCCGCGATGGACCAGAGCCTGCAGGACCACTACGCGCCGCGCAACGCCTGCTTCGGTTGCGGCCCCGCCAACCCCGATGGCCTGCGCATCAAGAGCTTCGTCCAGGGCGACGAACTGGTCTGCACGTGGCAGCCCAAACCCATGCACGAGGCGTTCCCGGGCACCTTGAACGGCGGCATCATCGGCTCGTTGCTGGACTGCCACTGCAACTGGACGGCGGCCTACCACCTCATGAAGCAGGCTGGCCTGGAGGTGCCGCCGGGCACCGTGACGGCCGAGTACACGATCAAGCTGCGCCGCCCCACCCCCACGAACGGCCCCGTGACGCTGCGCGCGAAGGTCGTCGAATCGACCAGCGACCGCGCCCGTATCAGTGGCACGCTGGAGGCCGGCGGACGCATTTGCGCTACTTGCGAGGGCCTGTTCGTGGCCGTGCCAGAAGGTCATCCCGCCTTTCATCGCTGGTAAGAAACTGTGCTTCTGCACCTTGGCGAGCTGCAGCGCGCCACGTAGGCTCCGCGTCCCGACGTTTTCGTCACGGCTCTCGCGAGGGAGCTGCTGCGGTCTACCTTGCACCGCGGCGCTGAGGCTGAGGTTCTCTGGTTACCGCCGGCTTGGTCGCTGGCGGGTTGTGTGTCGTGCCTCAAGGTGGCGGGGGCGTCGGGTCTCTACTCGCTCCCCACGGATCTGACTTCGGCCGCGCGTGTACCCGACTAGCCTCCCCCGTCCCGCGCCCGGCCAACCAGTGGCCCCAACTGTCGAGCAGATCCAGCGCGCCACGCAAACGCTACGCGGTCTCATTCGCGAAACGCCCGCCTGGCAGTGGCGTGGCCACCGGCTCGATGCGCTGGCTCCGACAGGCGCCACCGTCTGGCAGAAGCTGGAGCTCTTCCAGCACACCGGCACGTTCAAGCCGCGCGGCTCGATGCTCGTCATGAAGAGCCTGAGCCCCGAACAACTGCAGCGCGGCATCGTCGCGGTGAGCGCGGGCAACCATGGCATGGCCGTCGCGTATGCGGCGAAAGCGCTGCAATCACACGCCAAGGTCGTGATGCCAGCGACCGCCAACCCGGCCCGCATCGAGGCCTGCCGTACGATGGGTGCCGAGGTCGTGCTGCTGCCCGATATCGCCGCCGCTTTTGCGATGGCGGCCGAGCTCGAACAGAAGGAAGGGCGACACTTCGTGCACCCGTTCGAGGGCGAACTCACGGCGCTCGGCAATGCGACGCTGGGACTCGAGTTCTTGCGCCAGGTGGGCCAACTCGACGCGCTGTTCGTGGCCATCGGCGGTGGCGGACTCGCCGCCGGCGTCGCGTGCGCCGTGAAGCAGCTGCAACCGCGCTGCCGCGTGTTTGGCGTCGAACCGGCTGGCGCCGACTCGATGCACCGCAGCTTCGCCGCCGACAGCCCGCAGCGCATCGAGAAGGTCGAGACGATCGCCGACAGCCTCGGCGCGCCCATGGCGATGCCGTATTCGTTTGCGATGTGCCGGCGTTTCGTCGACGAACTCGTGAAGGTCACCGACGACGAACTCTGCCGCGCGATGGCGCTGTTGTTTGCCGATGGCAAGCTCGCCGTGGAGCCCGCCGGCGCAGCGAGCACCGCGGCGATGCTGCAATTGCGCGATCGCCTCGAAGGCCAGCGCATCGGCCTCATCGTGTGCGGCTCCAACGTCGACCCCGACACGTTCGCGCGCTGCCTGCAGCGCGGGCGCGCCGGCATCGTCTAACGGCCGCCTAGAGGCTGATGCCAGCCGCCGCGATCGCCTCATCGAGGCCCACCATCATCTGCCGGCACAGGATCTGCACGTTCGGCTCGGTGCACATCGTGAAGTGGTTGCCCGGGCATTGGTGCACGGAGATGCCACCGCCCGCAAACGGCCCCCAACCGAGTTGCTCGTCAAATCGGTAGCGCGAGCCAAAGTCGTAGTCCGTGCAGCGATACAGCCACAGACGCGCTTCGATCGGCTTCACCTCATGCTGCAGGAACGCGCGTTCGAACGCGAACTGCACCTCTTCGCCGCGCAGCGCCTGCGGCATCACACCACCTTCGCGCCGCGCCTCTTCGTTGCGGCGCGCCGCGGCCCGCCGCTGCAGCTTGCCTTTGATCACTTCGATGGGATACGCGGGCCCGCCCTTCACCATGCGCATCATGAGTGCGGCCAACCGCGATGCCTTGGTGCGCCGTGGCATCTGCGGGCACAACGAATCGATGAGGCCGATGTAGGCAACTGGCTCGCCGACTTCGCGCAGCAACTGCGCCATCTCGAAGGCAACGACGCCTCCACCGCTGTAGCCGCCGAGGAAGTAGGGGCCGTGCGGCTGCACTTCCCGCAATTCGGCTAGATAGGCGGCCGCCATTTCGGGAATGGACTGGTGCGGAGTCTGCTTGCCGTCGACACCGCGGGCCTGCAGCCCGAACACGGGCTGGTCCTTGCCGAAGTAGTGCGCGAGATCGCGGAAGCCGAGCACATTGCCACCCGCGCCGTGCACGAGGAACAGCTTGGGACGGCGGCCGGCGGTCTGGATGGGCACGACGTACTGCCCCTTCTTTGCCGCAACGGACCGCACTGGCTCACTGCCCGGTTCGGGCAGTTTGAGTTCGGTGCGCACCACACTCGCGAGCTTGCGAACCGTGCCGGCCACGAGCAACGTCGACAACTCGAGATCGAGGCCGAAGTCCTTGTGGATGCGCGCAAACAGCCGCACGGCGAGCAACGAGTGGCCACCGAGTTCGAAGAAGTCCTGGTCGAGACCAGGGTGATCGACGCCAAGCAGCTCGTGGAACCCAGCGGCGAGCTTCTGCTCCACCTCGTCGCGAGGACCATCGACCGTCGCGGCCGCCTCGACGGCGGGCGGGTTGTTGGCGACGCGCGGCTTCTCGGGCGGCAACGACAGCCAATGCGCTGTTCGCGCGATATCGAGCGAGGCGACGACAACCTGCGGGGCACCGGTGGCTAGGGCTCGCTGCAGGCCGAGCATGCCTTCGGGGCCAGTAATGCCGCGGCCCAGGATCGCGCGGATGCGCGGCACCGGCCCGCTGACGAGCGCGATACTCGGGCGCGCGGGAGCCGCCGGCGCCTTCGCCGCGCCAACCGCCGCAGTGCTACCGAATGCGCCCTGCACGCCAAAGAGCTGCAGGCCGCGCAATTCCACGAGCACGATGCCCTCCGGTGAAGCGACCGTGACGTCGACCGTGCCCAACCGCGCGCGTTCATCGTGATTGACGACCCGGACGCAGGTGACCATCTGTTCGCTGAGGCGGCCATGCACGACGACCTCGTTCACGCCCACGGGCACGAACAAGGCATCCGCGGCGCGCCCCGACAACAGTCGGATGCCACAGCCAAACGCCATGTCGAGCAACGCGGGGTGCAGGGCGTGGGCGGCGAGGTCGGCGACAAACGGCGATGGCAATTGCAGATCCCCCACCGCGACTGCCGGGCCAGTGTGCACCGCTTGGATACACTGCCACCTGGGACCAAACGCGACATGACGGCCCTGGTCACTGTTGGCTGGCGCAACCGCGGTTGCCTCACGGCGCCAGGCGGCGATATCGACGAGATCCACGCCCTGCGTCCTTGCCACCCCGATAGCCCGCGCGTGGGTGGTGCGCTGATGCAGCTCGTTCTCGCCAACGGGCGCACTGTGCACGCTGACTTCGAAGCCTTCGCGAACGCGGCGCACGAGCACGGCCACCTGCCGCTCCGCGTCGCGCGGAAAAGCCAGCGGCGACAAGAACTCGACGCGCTGCAGAGTCACGCAAGGCGTGTCGGCAACCGCCTGCACGGCGGCTGTCATCAACTCCAGGTGCCCGGTACCTGGCAAGACACAGTCGCCACCGACGACGCGGTGTTCGGCGAGTTGCCAATGGGTGGCTGGCGACCAGGAACCGAGGAACTCGACTTCGCCCTCACGATCGGTGCGCGCGCCAAGCCACGGCCTCGCGGGCGCGGCCGGCGCATTGGCCGTTCCCGCGACCATGCCCGCATCCTGCCAGATGCCCCAATCGACGGCCAACGTGCGCCCAGGCCGAACGCCGCTGCGCCAGTGGGCAAACGCATCGAGGCCGGCGTTCGCCGCCGCGTAGTCGCATTGCCCCGGGATGCCCGCGAGGCCACTCGTCGAGCCGAACACGACGAACAGCTCTGGCGGCTGATCCTGCGTCACTTCATCGAGCACCTGCGCGCCGCCGAGCTTGGGCAGCAGCATGCGCTTTGACTGTTCCGGCGTGCGCAACTGGATCAGGCCGTCGTCGAGCACACCAGCGGTGTGCACGATGCCGTGCAAAGTACCAAATCGGCTGCGAACGGCCCGAACGGCCTTTTCCATCGCCACACGATCCGTGACGTCGGCCGCCAGGACCTCGACTTCGGCACCGCGCCGTTCGAGCTCGCGAATGCGTTGGATCAACTGCGAATGGCGATCGCCGGGACGCAGTTCGACCCAACGATCCCACAAGCCGCGCGGCGGCAGACCACGACGGCCGACGAGGGCGAGGCGCGCCTGCGCGGTCACGGCGAGGTGCTCCGCGAGCAGCATGCCGATGCCGCCCAGGCCACCGGACAGCAGGTAGGTGCCCTGCTGCCGCCACGGCGACGCCACCGGGCCCGTGCCCGCGGGTACGGACAACAGTTCCTGCACGTGGCGTGCAGCGCCGCGAAGTGCCACTTGCAGCGGCGCATCCTCGGCTTCGATTTCGCGCCGCAGCGCCGCCACGGTGGTCGGCAGACTCGCCAGAGCCGCCGCGTCAACGTCGACCGAACGTGTGCGCGCGCCAGGATACTCACGTGGCACCACCCGCAAGAAGCCGGGCACGACACCTTGCCCCGGGCGTTCCATCGGCTCGGTCGCGACGCGACACGCACCCGACGTCACCGAAAGGCAACGCACCGCCGCCTGGTCCGCGCGCCCCAACGCCTGCCACATCGCCACGAGCGCGAGCACGAGGGCTGGACCGTCGCCCTCGGTGGTCGGCAACGCAAATAGGATGCGCTGCGGAGCGCCGTGGGCCTTCGTGATCTGCGACAGGGCGCGATCCCACGCATGGGAATCGCCCAGCGGGAACTTCCAGCAATCGCCCTGCTGCGCTTCCTTCGCATCGCCCACGAGGTGCGCAACCCGGCCACCACTCGCCTGCACCTGGCGCGACAACTCCGCGGCGATCGCCTCGCCGCCCACGCACAACCAGGTGCCTGCCGCCACCGCCACCGTCGCCGATGGCAGCTCCTGGGCGCGGAACGTCGGTTGGCGCAGCCAATCCGAATCGGGCAACCGCGTCGGCGCGACCGGTTCGTCGTCGCTGCGCAGCACACCTTCCTGACCCAAGGCCGTACCCGGCTCGATCCAGTGCCGTTGGCGCTGGAACGCGTAGGTCGGCAACGGCACGCGACGGCGCGCCACACCGCCATGCAGCGCCTTCCAATCGATCTCCGCACCCAACTGCCACAGTCGCCCGACGGCCTCGAGCGCCACCGCGTCGGCAGCCTTCGCTTCCTTGGCGTGCGGCAACGTCACCAACGTGGAACTCTTCGCCGCACGTTCGTGCATGCGCGCCAGCGAACTCAGCGCTTTGCCAGGGCCCACCTCGACGAACACCCGATCGCCGCCCGCGAGCAACGTCGCGATACCATCCTGGAAACGCACCGTGCGCCGCAGGTGTTCGACCCAGTATTCGGGATCCGCGGCGCGCGCGGGGTCGATCCAATCGCCGGTCACATTCGAGACCCACGGCTTCTTCGCCGGCTGCAACTGCATCGCCCGCATACCGGCGCGGAAACGATCGAGGATCGGATCGAGCAGGTGACTGTGCGCTGCTACGGCGATGCGCAGACGCTGCACGTCGAGGCCACGCTCCTGCAGTTGCTTCTCGACGCGATCGATCGCCGCCACGGTGCCGGCGACCGCGCAGAGCTGCGGTGCGTTCGCAGCCGCCAACGACAACTCACTGTCGCCGAGCGCCATCACTTCACCCGCCGTCATCGGCACGGTGAGCATCGCCCCTTCCTGCACCTGCTCAAACAGCTCGCCGCGCAACAGCACGACGCGCATGCCCTGTTCGACCGTGAAGGTGCCGCCCAGACACGCGGCGACGTACTCGCCCATGCTGTGGCCCAGCAACGCATCTGGCTCGATGCCAAACGACTGCAAGGTGCGCGCAAGCGCGTATTCGACGAGGAACAGGGCCGGCAACGCCAGACTCGGGCGTTCGAGCATCGCGCCGTGTTCTGGGGTCGCGAGCTCCCCAAACAGCAGTTTGCTCACCGTCTCGGCAAGTGGTTTTGGCAACGCGGCGAGACAGCTGTCCGCGGCCTTCCGGAACGCCGGCTCGTGTTCGTAGAGACCGCGCGCCATGCCCGGATACTGCGCACCACCACCCGGGAACAGGAACACGACGGACGGCCCGCGATCGCTGGCCTTCTTCACCTGCGCCTTCAACTCCGGCGCGCTGAGCTGCGCGGCGAGCTCGGTCGGGGTAGCACCAACGGCAAACGCGCGGTGCGAGAACGGCTTGCGCCCCCACTGCTGCGTCCACGCGAGATCCGCGAGTTCAGCGGAGGGCAACTCAGCGGCGTTACGAAGGTGCGCGGCGAGCGCCTGCGCGTTGGCGACGACGGCTGGCTCGCCTTTGCCGCTGATCGGCAGCAGATGGCATCGGCGCGGATACACGACGGTTGCGGCCGCGGACTGCTCCAGCGACTCGCGCACCAACACATGTGCGTTGGTGCCACCAACGCCGAGCGAACTGCAGCCCGCGAGGCGTTCGCCGCCCAGCGGTCGCGGCCACGGCTGCCGTTCGGCCACGACCTGGAACGGGCTCTTCGCAAAATCGATGAGCGGGTTGGGGCGGCGGAAGTTGAGGCTCGCCGGCAACTCGCCGTGCTGCATCGCGAGCACGACCTTGAGGAAACCAGCGATGCCCGCCGCCGTATCGAGGTGACCGATGTTGGTCTTCACCGAACCGATGCCGCAGAACCCCGTGCGGCTCGTCGACGCCCGGAACGCCTGCGTCAGAGCTTCGATCTCGATCGGATCACCAACGGACGTGCCGGTGCCATGCGACTCGATGTACTGGATCCGATCCGCGGAGAGATCGGCGAGCGCAAGCGCTTCGGCCACCACTTCGGCATACCCATCGACGCTCGGCGCCAGATAGCCGACCTTGCGCCCACCATCGTTGTTGACGGCAGAACCCGCCACCACCGCGTGAATGTGGTCGCCATCTTCAATCGCATCCTGCAACCGCCGCAGCACCACCACACCCGCACCACTGCCGAAGATCGTGCCTTTGCTATCCGCGTCAAACGCGCGGCATTTGCCATCCGGGGACAGGATCTCGCCATCCTTGTAGAGGTAACCGCGATCCTGCGGCACGAGGATGGTGACACCACCCGCGAGCGCCATGTCGCATTCCCCGGCCAGCAGACTGTGCGCCGCCTGATGGATCGCGACGAGCGACGTCGAGCACGCCGTCAGCACGTTCACGCTCGGCCCACGCAGGTCAAACTGGTAGCTCACCCGCGTCGCGAGGAAGTCCTTGTCGTTGCCCGTGTGCCGGATCAAGAACATCCCGATGCGGCGCACGAGGTCCGGGTTGGTCAGGATGTTGTGCAGCAGGTAGGTGTCCATGCCACAACCGGCAAACACACCAACGCGCCCAAGAAACCGCTCCGGCACGTGCCCCGCATGTTCGAGCGCTTCCCACGCGCACTCGAGGAACACACGATGCTGCGGATCGAACAGCGCTGCATCGCGCGGCGAGAACCCGAAGAAGCCAGCATCGAACTGATCGATGCCCTCCAGCAACATCGCGGCCTTGACGTAGTCCGGATCGGCGAGCAACGACGGTGGCACGCCGAGCGCACGCAGGTGCTCGTCGGACAATTCGACCCGGGCCTCGCGTCCGTCACGGAGCAGGCGCCAGTATTCTTCGAGGTTGCGAGCGCCAGGTAGGCGGCACGCCATGCCGACTACGGCGATATCAGTCTCTGCCATGAAAGCTGTGCGAGAGGTGCAGGACGGGCCAGATCTATCGGCCGCCCGGGGACAAGCTACTCACCCGAACGGCAGAATGCGATGGCACCGCACGTTCAAAGTGCGGCCACCCGACGCCGCCAGAACGCGTAGGCAGGCAGACCAGCAGCCACGCACAACACCCCCGCCAGGGACTCCAGTGGTTGCTCCGTAACGGAACTCAGCACCAGCAGCACCGAAGCGCCCAAGAACAGCAGCGGCACGAATGGGTATCCGTGCACGCGGTACGGGCGCAACAGATCCGGCCGCCGGCGCCGCAGCACCAACAGGGCTGCTCCCGCGGCGATGTGGAACAAGATGCCCGCAAACACCACGTAGGTCGTGAGCGCGCCATAACTGCCGGACAGCGTGAGAACCACGGCCCAGGCACTTTGCGCGAGGAGGCTGTTGCGCGGCGTCTTCCAGCGCGGATGAACCTGGCCAAGCGCGCGGAAGAACAGACCTTCCTGCGCCATGGGCACGTAGATGCGCGAGCTGTAGAGAATCGTCGCCGACAGGCAACCGAAACTCGAAACCACGACGGCAGCCGTGAGCAGTCGTGATCCGGTATCGCCGAATAGCGCCTGCGCCGCCATTTCCCCCAGGCGCGTCGTCCCAGCCATCTGCGCCGGCGTCAGCGCGCGAAGGTAGGCGATGTTCATGAGTGCGTAGAGACCGATCACGCACAAAACGCCAACAACCAGCGCGCGGGGCAACGAACGCGCAGGGTCCCGGAGTTCGCCGGCAGCAAAGGTGAGCCCATACCAACCGTCGTAGGCCCAGAGGGCCAGCACCATGCACGCGCCAAAGGCCACGGGCCAACTGGTCGCTGTGCCATGGTCCAGGGCCGATTCCGCGTGGCTGGCCGTCGACGGCACGAAGAACGCCATCGCGACGAAGGCCACGATCGCCCCGCCCTTCACGAGCGTGAGCAGATTCTGCAGCAGCGTGCCTTCACGAAGCCCGACCACGTTGCAGCCCGTGAGTACCACGATCGCGAGCGCTCCAGCCACCTGCGCGCCATTCAACGTCCACGTGAACGCACCGAAGGCAAGACGCGCCACTTCATGCTCCGCGGCACACCACGGCACGAAGGCGCCAAGATAGGTCCCAAACCCGACCGCGATCGCCGCGATGCCGCCGGACATGATGACCAGGAACGCGGTCCAGCCGTACAGGAAGGCCGGCAGTGGCCCGTACGCTTCGCGCAGAAACCCGTACAGCCCACCGGCGCGCGGCAGCATGGCGCCGAGTTCCGCGTACGTCAGCGCGCCCGCGAGGGTGAGCAGGCCTGCCGCCAACCACGCGAGCAGGATCATCGTCGCGTCGGGCAACACCCGCGCCATGTCCGCGGACGTGAAGAAGATGCCCGTGCCGACCACCGAGCCGATGGTCAGCAGCACGCCGTCGAACAACGACAGTCCGCGCGCGGAAGAACTCGACACGGGGCCCGAGTCACTCACCAAAGGTCATCACGCTGCCGCTGCCCTGGTTGTTCTCGAAGCACGTGAAGTCGATGAGGAACGTCGCGACCAGAAGCAGTTTGCGCACCTCGACTGGCACGTGTGGCTGCATCTCAAGCCCGAACACATCCGCGTCGGTGAACATCTCCTTCAACAGGCCACCCCACTTCTTGCGAATGACGCCCGCCTCCTGGCCCTGGAACGACAGCGTGAATGTCCACGGGTGGAAGAACGGGCTCTTCAACTCCATGACCTCCTGCCCCTGCGCATTCTCGACCGCGAAGATCCGGTGCAACCAGGACCACTTGCGCTGCACGGCGCCGAGCAGGCGATCCCCTTCGAAGACCTCCATCCGGTGGAAGAACCACCGAAACGGCTTCTCGCCGCGCCCGACCTTCTGTCCGGCGGCGTCGTAGATGTGGATGGAGGCCTTGCGGCAGGCCCCCAGCAGGTTGCGCAGAAACCACTGGCCGAGGCCCGCAGCCTCTTCCGCCGCCAAGCCAAGCCGTTGCCCACGTTCGTCGCGCAGCTCAAAACGGTTCTTGGATTCAAACCCGAGCAGGATCTCGCCCCACTCCTTGGTTTGCTGCACGAGAACGCGTTCCTGACCGGCGACAATCGAGTCCATTCCGCTCATACCGAGAACGTAGCAGCGGCCCCAAGTGCCCTTGCCATGGTCTTCTGGAACATTCGTGTCACGCCGCCGCCCAACCGCGCAAGAGCTGGCGTGATGCCGAACTTCCAGACCTTCTCGTCTACCCTCCGCCACCTGCCGCTGGCCTTGGCCTGCGCGCTCGTCAGCCCCGCGTTGGTCCTCGCACCACTCGCCGCCCAGAACCCACTGGGCAAGAACAAGGCGCCGGCCGCGCATACGTTCGCCGGCTCGTTCCAGGGCGAGGGCATGAGCCTCGAACTCGCCTGGAATGACAAGAAGTCCAGCTACTCGGGCAAGCTCGTCGTCGACGGCGAGAGCCTGAACGTCGAAGCCAGCGAGCGCGCTTCGGTGCTGCACGGCAAGTTCCGCGCCGACGGCGAAGACTATGAGTTCACCCTGCAGGCGCGCGGCGACAAGTTCGTGCTCAGCAGTGATGGCGAGCAGCACGAACTCACGCGCAACGCCGGCAAAGCGGGCAACCAACCACAGCCCGCCCCGGTGCCCGCCAACGGCGGCGCGCAGGGTGGCGTCGGCATCGCCTTTGAGCCAAAGAACGGCACCCTCGCCGTGGCCGTGCTGGCACCAAACAGCCCCGCCCAGAAGGTGAAGGTGCCCCTAGGCGCGATCCTGCGCGCGGTCAATGGCCAGCGTGTGCAAGGCATGGCCTTGGAACAAGTGCGCGGCCTGATCATGGGCCCGGTCGGATCGCTCGTCACCCTGACGCTCGAGACCGATACCGAAGTGCTCGACTACGTGATCGAACGTGCAGCCCTCGCCGCCAACGGCCCGGCCCCTGCCGCCGGTGGTCGCCCAAAGGAAGGCAACCGCGAGGCCCCGGGCGCCTTCGGCAATCAGCCCGAACCGCCGGCGCCGGTCGCCAACGGCGCCTTGCCCGCCTGGCTGAAGGCCGGCATGCGCGCGACCTATTTCTCGGGTTCGGCGAGCATCCCGGGCGTGGGCATGACGTTCGTCGAAGATGACGACGGCAAGTGGTCGAATCAGGCCGGCAAGAAGTTCCGTCCCGAGGAGATGCAGTCCTCCGGCGGCGCCGGGTATGGGCAATACGACTTCGTCTCCGTCGCCCCCGACTTCCTCGCCGTCAACTACACGAGCTTCGTCTACGCCGACGCCCAGCTCGCCACGGTCGCCCGCGCCAGCAATACCGCCTACTCCGGCGACCAGAACGGGCTTGGTGACGTCTGGATCAACCCAGCCAGACTGCGGGCGATGCGCGAAGAAGAAAGCCCCGGTTATCGCGTTCGCCGCCTGCAGTATCCCCTCAATGGCCGCACCTACGATGCGATCACCACACAGACCAAAGGCCAGGGCAGCTATACGCGTTACACCTACGATCTGGAGACCGGCCTGCTGATCGCGCACTCACACAGTTCGGTCGGCAAGGGCATGTTGACTCCCAACGCCAACGGCACTTCGCAAATGGGTGAAGGCGTCACCACGATCGCGCACGGCCACCTGCTGTCGCTGCGCGAACTCAAACTGCCGTGGATGGGCCAGAAAGCGCCCAACTGGCTGCAGCAAGCCCAACAACTGCGCTACGTGGGCACCTGCAAGAACAGCCTTGCGGATGGTGTGATGGCGCCATGGAGCTATCAATTTGCTGTCAACTTCGATCGTAAATCCGGCGATTGCGCCCTCGCCACGCTGAACATGCGCCTCGAGTACGGCCACGGCATGCAGCCGCAAGACAGCAAGAGCACGGTCGCGTATGGCCCCGGCACGATCGCTTGCCTCTGGCTCGATCCGCGCACCGTGCAGAACCTGCAACAGGGCCAGGTTCTGGATCGCGATCCGATCACCAAGTCGCAGGTGACGTTTGCCGGCAGCGATGGCCGCACCGCGACGATCTATGAACAGGGCCAACTCGAGACGCAGAGTTACACCTACGACCTGCAGAGCGGCCAGCTCGTGGCGACGTCGGTTCGCACGCAGCAGGGACCGGCAACGCTCCAGATCGACGTGCAGCTCGCGCGCTGAGAAGCTCGCACCGACGCGGACCGTCGCGTCACTCCGTACAACTCGAAATGCCCGGAATCACCGCATCCGCCGGCCCGAGTTCGCGCGCGACCCCTTCGTCAAAACGATCGTGGAACACCTCCTCCACCAGCGGCAGAAGGTGCTCCGGGCCCCGCATCGACACGAGCCGGTCGCGCGCCCAGATCGGCTCTCGATGGAACTGCCCGTACTTGATCACATGCATGCGCACGTGCGGCAACGCCGTTCGCTCGTTGCCATAGTACGGCACCGCCAGCTGCCAATGGCGCAAGATGGCCGCGCGCTGCATCGCGCAGGTCGGCCGCAACGCGGGGCGCCCTTCGAGCAGTTCACGAACCTGGGTAAACACAAATGGGTTACCGATGCAACCGCGGGCAATCGTGACTCCGTTCACGCCGGTCTCGCGCAACATCGCCACCACATCAAAGGCCGAGAACAGATCACCGCTGCCGAGCAACGTGAAGTCGCCGACGTGCTTCTTGCAGCGCGTGAGAAACTCCCACCGACTCGGCCCCACATATTTCTGTACCACCGTGCGCGGATGCACGGTCACGGCCGAAACACCGCGCGCAATGGCGCCCTCGAGGATGGTGAAGAAGCGCTGCTCGGCCTCCGGCGAATCATCAAACCCACGCCGCATCTTCACCGTGACCGGAACTTCGCCACCGACCTCCTGCACGACGGCATCCACCATCGCGAGCGCGGTATCCGGATCCTGCAACAACCAACCACCACGCCGCCGGCCGAGCACTTTGTTGACCGGGCAACCGAAGTTGATATCCACCACGTCGTACCCACCGCGCACGAACTCGCGCGCCGCCGCACCAAAGTTGTCGGGCACCGAACCCATGATCTGGCCGCCGACCGGATGATCCTGTTCGGGCACACTGAGAATGCGCCGCTGCAGCTTGCCCTTCTGCAGCACGTTCATGTCGAGCACCACCTCGTGCACTGCGTACGGCGCCCCACACTCGCGCGCGACGAGGCGCATGGCGAGTTCGGAGTAGCCGCTCAGCGCGGCCTGCACGGCCGGCAGGCCCACGTGGACCTTGCCGATCGAGAGAGGGGCAAACTGCATGGCGCTAGCGTGCCGGAAGCGTGCCGCCACGTAAAGACAGCGACGCAGACCCCGTTCTGCGCGTAGAACTTCCGCCATGTGCCGCTTCACGATGTACCTGGGCCCCACCATCCGGCTCGCGTCGCTCGTCGTCGAACCGAAGAACTCGATCATCCACCAGAGCTTCCATAGCAAGGACCAGGAGGACCCGCTCAATGGCGACGGTTTTGGCATTGCCTGGTATGTGCCCGAACTGGCCCCCGAGCCGGCCCTGTTCCGCTCGGTGACACCGGCGTGGAACAACAGCAACCTGCTCGAACTCGCGCGCGTCGTGAAGAGCAATGTGATCCTCGCGCACGTGCGCGCGGCATCCAAACACGGTGGCCAGAGTGAAGCCAACTGCCACCCGTTCCGTTGGGGCCGCTACTCGTTCATGCACAACGGCGACGTGGGAGGTTTCGCAAAGCTCAGGCGACCACTGCTCGCGGGCCTATCCGACGAAGCGTTCGAGGTGATTGAGGGCAACACCGACTCCGAACACGTGTTTGGTCTCGTCGTGGACGAACTGCGCAAACACCCGCACGGAGGCCTCGAAGCGATGGCAACAGCAATGGCCAAGGCCGTGCTGCGCATCGTCGAACTCGGCCGCGAACACGGCATCGGCGAACCTCACTACCTGAACCTCGCGCTCAGCGATGGCAGCGAAGCCGTGGCCTGCCGTTACACAACCCACGAGGGCTACGACGGCGAGAGCCTCTTCGTGCACACGGGCCGCATCTACGTGTGCAGCAAAGGCGAGTGCCGCATGCTCGCGCCCACACGTGGCCACGGCTGCGTGCTCATCAGTTCTGAGCCCTTGAGCGACGACCAGGGCTGGCATCCCCTGCCTCGCAATTCGATGGTGCTCGTCGATCGCGACGGCAAACTGGAATCGCGCCCGATCGATCCCTCACCTGAAAACGCGTGAGGCCGTTCAGGCCACGACGTCGACGAGCGAACCCTTGCCCGGCTCCGGCGCGCCCTTCGCAGCGCCCCCACCACCAGCGGCACTGCCCTGGATCAACTGCACGGTGGCCTGCCCCTCGATCTTCTGCTGCTGCATGGCCTTCGCCAGGATCGCGATATTCGCGTTCTGCAGCACAAGCGTGCCAGTCAACTGGCTCATCAGTACAGAGTCACCGGCCATACCGACGCTATCGCAATCAAACCCCGCAGAACTCCACCCTGCCTTCAGCAACCCGGTGGCAACGGCGGTTGCCCTCCGCCCCGGCTTGCGCTCCACTGCCCTCATGCCGTCGCGCACGATCCCGCTGCCAACGCCCAAACCCTTCGAACTGCGCCTTTGCCTGTTCGGGCACGGCTGGATCGCGCTCGCACCGCACAACTTCGACGAGGCAACGCAGACGTTCACAACGGTGCTGCGTCTCGGCGACAAAATCGCTGACGCCACGCTGCGCGCGGCGAACCAGCACGAACTGTCCTTGCGCCTCGACTGTGCCGACAAACTCAGCGCCGCCGACACCAAACTCGCCGCGAAGCAGATCGTGCACATGCTGCGTCTCGACTCTGACCTCACGGCGTTCCACGCCGTCTGCAAGGGCGAACCCACCCTGCGTTGGGCGCATCGCCGCGGCGCCGGGCGTCTATTGCGTTCGGCGACGGTGTTTGAGGACCTCATGAAGCTGCTCTTCACGACCAATACGACTTGGTCGGGCACCGAAGCGATGACGCGCAATCTGGTCGCCGCCTGCGATTCTCGCGCCCCCAGCGGCGCGCGCGCGTTCCCGAGTGCGGCGCAATGCGTGCGCGACCTCTCCTTCTACCGCGATGTGGTTCGCACCGGCTACCGCGCCGAAGCCGCCCAACAGCTTGCCGAGGGTTTTGCCACGGGAACGCTGACCGACGCGCAGTTTCTGCAACAGCAGACCGCCGACGAACTGTGGGATCGCATCACGAGCCTGCGCGGTTTTGGCCCCTACGCCGCGGGTCAGGCCATGCGATTGCTTGGCCACTACGAAGAGCTCGCCCTCGACAGCTGGTGCCGCGCGCAGTTTGCCGAGCGCGAAGGTCGGAAGAAGGCGCCCGCGGATTCGACGATCGAGAAGCGCTACGCGAAGTTTGCGCCGTTCCAGGGGCTCGCCATGTGGATCGACCTCACGGCGCAGTGGCACGGCGAGGCGGCGAAATGACGCGGCGTGTTACCAAACCCGACCAGCCCTCCACAAAACCCACCACGCAGGCCGTTCTGGCCTGCTGCATCGGCGTGCCGTTGGTGCTCTGGCTCATCCTCGGCGTGCTGCACAGCATTGCGGTGGCACTGCTGGTCACCGGGGTGATCGTCGCGGCGATATATTTGTACGCGAACAAGGGCCAGTCCCCGCGATGAAGACCCCCGACGAGTACGACCCGGTGCCGACGATGCGCGCCACGCACCAACCGGGGCGCAACAGTCGTTTCGAGTTCGCCTCCACGGACGTGCTGTGGCTGATCCTCTTGATCGGCGCTCCGTGTCTGCTCATCGCGCGCGGCCTGCTGTGGCTTGGTCTCGGCAGCTCTGGCGCCGCCATCACCGTGATCGCGGCCACTGGCGCGGTGCTCATTTGGCGCTTCGTCGGCTATCTGCGCGCGCTGGCGACACCCACCCAGGGCCACGACAAACTCGGCCCAAACTCGGCCCATCTGGCCGAACTGCGCGCCGAGCAGAACCAACCCACCGTCGCGCTCGTGATCGGCATGGTCGTCGGAGGCCTGTTGGCCCTTATCGGACTCGTAACATGCATCCGCGACGCGGATCTGCCGTTCGGCGAGACCAGCGGCACGACCTACGGCGACGTCATGATCGGCTTCGGCCTGCTCCTCGTCGCCACCGGCATTCCATCGCGCCCAACCCTGCGCCGCCGCAAGAACCCGATCACGCCAGCAGTTCCCCACGCACCACAGTGACCGCGCTGCCGCGCAGCAGCACCCGATCCCCCGCGATCTCCACCTCCACCTCACCCCCGCGCGCCGACGCCTGATAGCCAGTCATCACCGTGCGCGACAGCCGTTCGCCCCACCACGGCGCCAGCGTGCAATGCGCCGAACCCGTCACCGGATCCTCGGCCACCCCAACCGCCGGTGCAAAGAAGCGCGATAC
>JADZDL010000512.1 GCA_020851075.1 Planctomycetota bacterium
CGGCCCACCGGTGGTTCGCTGTCGTAGCGCAGCACGTTCCACAGGACGAGGCAAAGGCCGAACAGGAGGCAGCTCCACCAGACCGACGCACGCGCGCGGGCCGCGGGGGACCGATCGCCGACCCAGAGCAGAACGAGCGGCAACAGCCAGCTGGTGGCTCCGAGCGCCAGTTCGTCGAGGTTGGTGCTCGGCAGCAGGTCGAGCCACTGGATGCCCGCCTGCAGGCACAGATCCCGCCCGAAGGCGGTGAGTGGCTGGATGGCAAACAGGCCGCTGCCGGCTGACCAGCCGCGCGCTACGAGTGGTTCCATGCTGTACCAGCCCGCGCCGCCGAGCAGCACGAGGGCGGTTGCGGTCCATGCCGCGTGGCGACGTTTGCCCGCCGCGTTGCGAAGTGCTAGCAGGGTCGGCAGCAGGGCCACACCGACGAACAATCCGTGCGTGTGGCCGAACGGGGCCAGCGCGACGAGGGTGAGCGCGCCAAGGAGCCGCAACGTGGTTGGCGCCGCCTGCAGCCAAACCAGGGCGAGCACGAGCAGCAGCGGCGGCAACACGATGCCGAACCGGTCCGCATACAACCAGACGAGCCCGAGGTTGGGACTGGCGACCAGCAGGCCCGCGGCGACGAGCCCGGCGGGCCCGGCCAGACCTTGCAAGGCATGGCTGCGGCGCAGCAGCGAACCGACGGCCAACGACAGCAGCAGTGCCAGCACCGCGGTGAGCAAGGCGATCGACGCTACCGTCGCACCGGGGAGCCAGGCCAGCGCCGCCGTCAGCGCTTGCGCGACGAGGTGGCGCGCCCCTTCGGTGGGCTGCAGTAAGTCGTCGAATTGCCAGCAGGCCAGACCTTCGCGCAACGCCAGGCGGTCACCTGGCAATTCGGGCCACGGCGAGGCAAAGGCGACCCAGAGCCCGGCCGCCAGCGCTGGCATGGCGGCGGTGCACCAGAGCAGCGTGCGGCGCAGCGGATGGGAAGAGAGAACAGGCGCGGACTCCATGCGCCGAGGGTAGCGGTTGGTGGGCCAGTTCGTTTACTAGCTGCGCTCGCGATTGGTGGTCCTTGCTTGCCCGGGTTTGCTGCCAAGTGGAACACCGCTCTTGCCCAGGACACCGCGCGCCGCTCCCATGGAGCCATGATCGCCCACATCACCCCGCTCGAAGCCCCGATCGTCTGGTTCGCTTTTGCCGCTGGTCTCGCCCTTGGCGCTTTGGTGACCTGGTTGCTGCTTTCGAAGCGCACCGCCCGAAACTGAGGGGAGCGGGCCTTTGGGGCCATTGGAACGCGCCCCACAGCCTGAGTCGTTACGCGACCGAAACGGCGCGGCTCGGGATCGCGACGTGCGTCGGGCATGACGCCCGGAATGCCGCTGGGTGAGCCACCCGGTACGCTTGTTGGAGCCGGCGCGGCCTCCCGCGCGATCGCGAACTCCCATGGCAAGGCTCCACCCGTTCGTTCCGTTCCCTCTGTTCCTCACGCTGCTGCCGACCCTGGCGGCGCAAGACTGGACTTCACCGCAGCCTGCGACTGCGCCGCCGGCCGCAATCCAGTGCCGGATGGCCTACGACGGCCTGCGAGCCCGCACGGTGCTGTTTGGGGGCTGGGCCGGCGTCAATGTGCACGACGATACGTGGGAATGGGACGGCGCCAGCTGGACGCTGCAGACGCCCGCGGCGCGGCCACCGGAGCGCGATGACCACGGCATGGCGTTCGATAGCAACCGTGGTCGCACGGTGTTGTGGGGCGGTGAGGATCTGGGTTTTGTCCTGGTGACTTCGACGTGGGAATGGGATGGCACCAATTGGGGGCAGGTGGCGACGGCCAATACGCCTCCCGGCCGCCTTGGCGCGCCACTCGCTTTCGACAGCGTGCGCAATCGGGTGGTGCTGTTTGGCGGAACGGACTGGGCCAACGACTTTGCCGACACGTGGGAATACGACGGCGTCGATTGGGTGCAGCGCACCCCGGTGGCGTCGCCACCGCCGCGAGGCCATCACGGCATGGCGTTCCACGCTGGCCGCGGTCGCACGGTGCTGTTTGGCGGCGAAGGGAATGGCACGCTGGCGGACGACACCTGGGCCTGGGATGGCACCTCCTGGGTGCAGCTGCCGACCGATGGTGCGCCGGCGCCCCGCGTGGACCACACCATGGCCTACGATCCGGCCCGGCAGCGCATCGTGCTGTTTGGTGGCGCCGATCAGGTGTTTGACCTCGACGATACCTGGGAGTTTGACGGCGCAGTCTGGTACGACGTGACGACGCGCGCGCGGCCGGCGGGTACGGCTGGCGCCGCGGGTGCGTTTGACGCCGCGCGAGGGGACGCGGTGGTTTATGGTGGGTACAGCAATGGTGTGTCGGCGGCGCTGTGGCGCTACGGCGGTCAGGACGCGACCTACCGCACCTTCGGTCGCGGTTGCGATGGCAGCAACGGCATCGCGCCGCGCCTCGAAGCGAACGCGGTGCCGGCGCTGGGCGGGGCCATCGACCTTGAGTTTGTCGATCTGCCGACGGCGCCTTCGGTGTTGATCCTGGAGATCGGTTTGAGCAACACGTCCTGGGCTGGCCAGCCGCTGCCGATGGACCTTGGCAACTACGGCATGCCGGGTTGCCGCAACTACACGTCGGCGGACGCGAGCTTTACCTTTGTCTACACCAACACCAGCATGAACTTTCAGTTCGCACTTCCGTCGACACCCGCGTTCGCCGGGTTGCGTCTGTACCATCAATTGCTCGTGTTCGATCTCTTGGCCCCGAACCCGGCGGGCCTCACGACCAGCAACGCCGGCGAAGCGACGCTGCATTAGTTCGGGTCAGGCACGGAGAGGCGCCAGATCCGGTTAGATTGTGGCCCTTGCCATGAAGCGATTCTCTCGCCTGCCTTCCGGTCGCCAGTTCCTGCTCGCCGCGCTGCTGCTCGGCACCTGCGTGCCCGCACAAGGGGATCGGGTGCCCGATGGTCCGCGCCAGCCGAGCGCGCGCGAAGCGATGTGGTATGCGCCGACGGCGGAAGACTGGGCCAAACCCGTGCTGATTCCCTGGCAGCGGACCTGGAGCGATGCTGTCGAACTCTCGCGCGCGACCCGGAAGCCGATCCTCGTCTGCGTCAACATGGATGGCGAGATTGCGAGTGAACACTATGCCGGTGTTCGTTATCGCGATCCCCAGGTCGCGCAATTGTATGAACAATATGTGTGCGTAGTTGCCTCCGTCTATCGGCACACACCACGCGACTACGACGACGAGGGGCGCCGCATCCTTTGCCCACGGTTTGGCACCTGTACGTGCGCCGAGCACATGGCGATCGAACCGATCGTATTTGAGAAGTTTCTCGACGGTCGGCGCATCGCACCGCGCCACATCATGGTCGAACTTGACGGCCAGAAGACCTTCGATGTGTTCTATCGCAATGACACGGCTTCGGTGTTTGATGAGATTCGTGAGGGCATCACACAGCGTGCGATCCAGTCGCTGCCGAACGTCAAAGGGGACCGTTCGCTGCTCGAGAAACTGCAGAGTCCGGACGCTGCCGCCCGCACCGAGGTCGAGCGGTTGTTTGCGGAAGGCGACGGCAGTCAGCGTCGGGCAATGCTCGACGCGGCGCTGTCGCTCGGCGATGCGGCGCCGCTCGAAGTGTTGCGCCTCGCCCTCCATGGCCTCGATCCTGATCAGGTCGAACGGGCGCGCGCGGGCCTGGCGGCGACCAAGATCGCCGACGCCTGTGACCTGATCGTCGATGCACTGCGCGCCCAGCTCCCGCCTGCACAACGCGAAGCCCTCGTGCAGGCGCTCGAACGCATTGCTCCCGAGTCGCCGCGCGCCCAATCGCTCGCGGTGGCCCACCGTGGGCTCGCGAGTTCTTCGGCTGCCATCGACCCAGATCGTTGGGCGAAGGCCCTTGGTGGCGCGAGTTACGCCCCGGCGCCCGAACGGCCTGCGGATGCCTCTGCCATCGACCAGGCCGTCGCAGCCGCGCCCGCGGATCCACTGGCGCGCATTGCGCAGGCCGAAGCTTCGTTGGCGTCGGCGCGCGAGGTTGCGTCAGGCAACAAGTTCCGTTCGCTGCTGCTCGAAGATGCGCGACGGCAGGCGACGCGGGCGAAGGACCTTGGCGCGCCCGCGTGGCGCGTCGATAGCGTGCTCGCACTCGTCGCCCGCGAACAGGCCGATTGGCCGCTGGCCTACGCAGCCGCCGAGCGGGCTGCCAGCGCCATGCCGCCCGAGACGGCAACTGCCGACGCCGCCGAAGTACTGTTCTTGTTTGCGGAAGCACGCCAACAGGCGATTGTCGCTGCCTACCGGCGCAAGGAGCCGTGGCCGCCACAGTGGCTCACGGATGTGCACTCCACGTATGTCGTGCTTGGCAGGCATCCATTCGGCAACGACGTGCACGCCGGGCACCACTACGACTTCCTGAGGTTCTTCGGCGGTCTCGAGGCTGCCAACCAGGCGCTCGACAGCAGCCTGCAGCGTTTTCCCGATTCGCCGCTGCTGCACGAACGGCTTCGCGAGCGCGTGCTGCGCGAACAAGGTGTGGCGGCCTTGGAAGAGACTTACGCGGGGTTGCTCGGCAAGCGCGAGACGGCGGTGACCGTTTGGTTTGCTGGTTACGCGGCTGTCGTTGCCGCCGAGCATCATCGGCGCCGTGGTCAAAGTGATCCGGCGATGGTTGCCTACGACCGCGCGATTGCCTACTTCGAGCGGGCGATCGGGCTCGACGAAGCGCAGCGCACCTCGTGCGATCATCACATTGCGATCGCCCTGTTCGGCAAGTCCAAGCTCGCCTTCGAAACCCACGATCTCGATGCTTCGGTAGCACACCTGCTCGCTGGTTTCTCGCGTTGTCCGACGGCGACACCCGCCCTCGACGGCCTCAACTTGTCCGGCGCCGACACCGCCAGGACGTTGGTCGGCAAGCTGCGCGAGAGCAAGCGCGAAGACCTGGCGGCCAAACTCGCCGCGGCGATGGCCGCGCTCGACCCGGCGCTTCTGGAATTGCCCGCCTACGAACGTGAGACCGGAGTGCCGCGGCGCCGGCGCGGCTGAGTTCTAGCGGGGAGCGGCCACGCGGTGGCCTCCTGCTGGTGCTGGCGCCGTCGTGGTCTTCATCGCACGCGCAACAACACGGCGCGGTCGTCCGTGAGTTGCAGGCGGCGCGCGTTGGGCCGGCCCAGGTCGATCACCACTGCGACGGCGTCGGTGGGGATCGGCAATACCGGCGCGGCGCCGTTGGCGGCGAGCATCGTCTCGGTGGGCGCCATGCCGCCGTCGGCGAGTTCGAAGTGGATCGGGCGCGGGCCCGGCGACTCGCTGCCGACCAGCTGCAGCCAACGCTGTTGGTCCATGGTGAGGACCAATTCGCCATCGGCGGGCAGCGCTTCGACCGGGATCATGGAGCGCAGCGAAGTGCCGATCCGCACACACAACCACGCACCTTGGCGCGGCACGACCGGCAGCACGAACTGACCTTGTGCGTCGCACACCACGGCCGGCGCGTTGTCGAACTGGGTGCCGCCACCCTTGGTGATGTGCGTGCAGTAGCCGATCTCCACACTGGCGTTGGCGATGCCGAGGCCGGCGTTGGTCACCTGGCCGCGCACGTTGCGGCGCACGTCCAGCGGCAGGCGCAGCACGAGGTCGCCCTGGTCGGCGCGCAGTGGTGCGGACGTCACCATGGCACCCGTCGCCGGATCGATGGCGCGGAACCGGTAGCTGCGTTCACCAAGCCCGCCGAGCGAGAAGGTGCCGTCCGCGGCCGTGGCGACGCCGCCGCGCCAGCCGCCGACGCGGGCTTCGATGCTCTCAAACGAGATGTCGAGCAAGGTCGGATCGAGCAGCCCGACCAGGGCGCCGGCCAGTGGCGAACCATTGCTGTCGAGCACCAGTCCGCGCGCCGCCAACGGGCGTCGGTTCATCACGAACAGCAGGTCCTGGGTCGTGGCGTCGGGCAGGACGAGAGCGGCACCGAGGTTGTCCACTTGCAGCGCCGCATAACCCTTCGCCACGATGGTCAGTGCGTATTGCGGTTGTGGGCCATCCGCGGGCAGCACGAAGCGCCCATCTTTGTCGGTGGTGGTCTGTCGCCGGCCAAACCACACCGCGGCGCCGGCGATCGGCAGGCCGCCGCCGTCGACGACGAGTCCGTCGAGCTCCGGGGCTGGGCCAGCAACGCGGCGGCGCAGCACGATATCCAGATGCTGCACTGGGCCGGGGCCGGTGGGCACGAATGCGGTCTCGAACCCCGGGTGGCGAACGCGCAGCATGCCATGGGCGAGAGCCTTGCGGATCAGGATGTTGCCATCGTCGTCGGTGCGCGCTTCGAGTTGGGCGTGCAGTTCGAGGGCCCCGTCGGCGGTTGGGCACAGCGGCATCGCAAACGTGTCGGCGAGTGGTTTGCCGTCGCTGTCGCGCACCGTTGCCGTGATCCGGGTTGCTGGCCCCGCAATCCATGGCCGTGTGCCCATCGCACCCGCGGTGATGAGCACGTAGGCGGGATCGCTGACCGTGATGGTCGGGTCGCCAGCATCGAGGTCCGCGGCGAACGTGAACGAACCGTCGTCCGCGCTGGTGACCTCTCGCGCCGGCAGCGGCGTGCCAAGCACGGTGGCGCGCCATTCTTCGGCATGCTCGAAGCGGGCGAAGAACTGTTGCGCCAACCCGGGGTCGCTGCGCAGTCGTTCCTCCTCTGCGGCGGGGATCTGCAGGCTTTGGTCCGGCCCGCTGATCCAGCCGCGATCACCACCTTGCCACTTGACGGCAAACGGCGATTGGGACCGCACGGTGACGTTCGCGAGCGGTTGACCGTCTCGGTCGACAAGTTGCCGCGGCGGGCGAACGGCTTCCACATTGCCGCCCGGCGCGGCCGTGCGCTGCAGCGAGGCGCCGACTGGTTGGTCCGCGGCGGTTGCCGGTGTGTTCGCCGCTGGCCCGCCAGCGGTGATGGGGCCAACGTTGCTGGCCTGGCCAGGGCCCGGGCCCGGCGCGTCAGGCCACAGCATCGGCAAGGTGAACAGGAGGCCGGCCGCGAGGGCTACGGCACCGAATACGAGCTTCTTCATGGTGATGGCAAGGGCGATGCCACCGGCTACTCCCCCAACCGTTGCCCCTTCCGCGAGCCGCCGCCGGCTCAGCAGCAGCACGGCTGGTAGCCAACGTTCGCGGCCACCGGGTGCTCGATCGAGCCGTTCGCGCAGATGCTGCAGCCCACGCTGCAACCGCGAACGCACCGTGTTGTGCTTGCTTTGCGTACGCTGCGCGATCGCCTCGAGGTCGAGGTTCTCGAAGAATCGCAGCACCACCGTTTCGCGGTAGGGTTCGTCGAGCGCCAGCACGGCGTCGACGAGTTCGCGATGGGTGGCGACCCTGGCGGCGAGATCTGCTGCCGAAGGGGCGGTGTCACCGCGGTGCGGCGCCGTGGCGACCTGCTCGCGACGGCTGCGGCGAGCGTCCGTGCGGAGGCTGCGCAGCGCCTTGCGGCGCACGATGGCAGCCAACCAGGCGCGAGGATCGACCACCGAACGGGGCGGTGATCGTAATACGTCGATCCAGGTCGCCTGGGCAATGTCGTCGGCCGTAGCCGCGTCGGTGACCAGTGCGCGAGCGAGCATCGTGACCCAGTCCGACTGGGCCAGCAGCTGTTCTAGGGGTAAGGGGGAGTCTGCAGTCATCGCTGCCAACGAGTGCCCGCTGCGGCTCTGGGAGATGCAGTCATGTACGCGATTTTCCGCAGGCTGCTACGGGTGCGGGCCTCGAAATGCCCGGCACTCCACCCCAGGCGTGTGCGCGTTCCGGGCAGGCCTGCCAGGGATCCGGACGTTTTGGGATCCACACGCGTCTGGCACGCCTGTTGGACTGTGGGGGGGCAATCGCTGACGAAGTCCAAGAACCTCACTACGAATAACGAGATTCCTACCATGTCCAACCGCTCCTTCTCCCTCGCCTCGCTCCTCGTCGCCCTGACCCTCGCTCCCGTTGCCATGGCCCAGACGCCGGTGACCGTGCGCTGCACCCCGACCGACGGCAGCGCCGCCGGCTGCTACTACTGCCCCGGCTTCGAGCACGTGATCAAGCTGGTTGGCACGCAGATGCACAGCAGCACGGTCAACCTGCTCGCGTTCCACGACCAGGACGTGCTGGTCACGGGCACCTGGAACGGTGCGGTGATCGAAGTCGCCTCGGCGCAGCTCATCACGGAGTCGTTCTCCATCGGCGGCAACGGTCAGATCGGCGGTCGCTTCGACTTCTCGGTCGTGGCGCCAAGCGGGTCGCTCGCGGTCAACTGCATGGCGTTCGCGGCCGGTTTCGCGGTGCCCGCCGCCGACCTCGCCTTCCAGCTGAACCCCGCCACCACGATGGTGCTCGGCCTCGGCACGATCGGCAACGGCGGTGAGTTCAAGACCCGCCTCGACATCCCCAACGACACGAGCCTCATCGGTGTGCGCGTGTTCGGCCAGGGCCTCGTGGCGCCGACCGCCGCGCCGGCCTACACGACGAACGTCGACGCCAAGGAAATCGGCTGAGCGGCGGCTGCCCGGCTTCCGGGTGCTTCGGCACGCGGATCGTGCCCGATGCCGGGGGCGTGGTGTCGCGCGGCTGTGCGCGCCAGACAGGTGGCATAGGCAGGCGCGAAAATGGCGCCGGAGGCTCTGGCACGCTCCTTGCCAGTCGATTGTCCGCCTCCACCTGCCACCATGCGAAAATCCACGGCGCGATTGGTTCCGTTGGCCCTGTCCGTCGCCATTGCCGCAGCGACCAGCGTTGCCCAAGCGCCAGCGGATCCCTATGCCCGCGGCGAACCTGCGGCATTGGCGCGCGCTGGCTATGTGCGGCTGGGCGCGATGCCCTTTGCCTCCGGCCACCACTCCCGCGATATCGAAGCGTTACTGCCCGGCGAGCAGTTGTTGTGGATCGAAACCGCTCACTTCCGGATCGGTTGTGCTCTGCCGCCGGTCCTGGTCGGAGCCGATCCGCGACGACGGGTGGTGCAGGCCGAACTGGCCGAGCTCGCGCGGCTGCTGCCGCACGTCGATGCGAAGACCAGGATCCTCGATCGCTGGTTGCGCGCGCATCTCATCGCGCGCCGCGCGGAGCGTCTCTACGCCTCTGTGCAGAGCGTGCTCGGTTGCACCGACGCGGACTTTGCGGTGGGGGGCGGGGCTGGCGCGTTGGCGCTAGGTGATGGCCCGTACCTCGGCCAACGCCAGAAGTTCACGATGCTGCTGTTCGAACGTCCTGCGAGCCTCGCCGACTACACGGCTGCATACCATGGCCAGGCGACGACCGGCCCGAAGCGCTTCTTCGACCTGCCGTTTGGCACGGCGTTCTTCGGGGCCACCGCGGCGGCGGATTCGGAGATGATTGGCGAAGAGGAGTCGACGGCGGTGTTGGTCGACTACCACCTCGCGCACAACCTCTACACAAGTTATCTCGGTTCGCGCCACACGTTGCCGGTGTGGCTCGCGGACGGCCTTGCCCACAAGCATGCGCGGGCCGTGAGTCCGCGCGTGCCGATCTTCTCGACTACGGCCGAGGTGATGGCGTTGGCGCCATACTCCGAATGGCACCAGCGCTGGCCAGCCTTGCTGCGCGAAGGCCAATTCGAGCCGCTGCCGGCGTTTTGTGGCCGCCGCGAGGAAGAGGATTCTGCGCGCTTCCACCTGCAGGCCTGGGCACTCACCGAGTGGCTCGTCATCGAGCGGCCGAAGGAACTCGCCGCGTTCCTACGGCGGTTGAAGGAACCGTTTCTACTCGGCGATAGGTTTCCGAGTGGGACCGAATTGGCCGAACGACAAGCTGCCGCGATGCTCGCGGTGTTTGGTACAGACGCCGAAGGGCTTGAGAAGGCCTGGCGGAAGAGCCGGCTGGCGCGGCGCACGGGCAGCTAGGGTCAGGCACTTCGCAAGAGGGACCGCCGCCCCGGCGATTGCCCGGTATCCTCGTCGTCGCAATGAAGACGCTGGTGACGATGCGCGCAGTTCTCGGTGGCGGTTGGCTGCTGGCTTCGTTGGCTGCGCAGGGCCGAGCACCTTGCCGCGGCGTCGTGCGCGATGCGGCGGGAGCGCCGGTCGCCGGCATCGAAGTGGTTTGCGTGGCGGCGCCTGACTTTCCGGTCTTTGGGGCCACGGACCGGTGTCGGACCGTGACCGATGGCGAAGGGCGGTTTGGGCTCGATCTCGTGGTCGGGTCGGCGTACGCGGTCTGGGCCATCGGTCGTGGCGAAGCGGGCGGCCGCCGTCGGGTCGTTGCGCCGAGCGTGCGTGCGGCAGCGGGCGTGCAACTCGAACTCATCACCGAGGCAGCGTCGTTCCCCGACAAACTGCAAGTACTGGGCACCGCGGACTGGATCGCGGATGGACCGTTGGCGCTCCGTCTCTACCTCGCAGAGGGCATCACGCTCGGTGCCGATATTCCGGTGCCCGGAGATGGCCCGATCCCTTTGCCACCGCTGCCGACGGACTGGTTTGCCGCCAGCATCGTGAATGGCAAGGGGCAACCACTCTTGCTGCGCACGATCGACCTTGCCGTGGATCGAACGTTCTCGTTGCCGCGGGCCTGGGAGGGCGAGGTTCTCGTGGTCGATGAGGACGGCCAGCCTCTGGCGGGGGTGACGTTGTTTCGGTACGTCGACGCCGCGTTTGCGGCGCCCGCACTGCACCCGTTGCAGCGCATCGCACTTTGTTCGAGGCCCCCGACGGTTGTTGCCGTCACCGGCCGCGATGGCAAGGCCCGCGTTCGCCTGCCGCAGCCCGAAGCTGGCGAGCCAGCGATGCTGTTGGCGGGAATGTCGGGCCGCATCACGGCGCTGTCGGGCTGGATCGACGACGAGCGCTTCCACAACGGGCGCGGAGTCGGGGCACACGAGGACCAGGTGCTGCAGTTCACGCTGCGGCCGACGCTGGGCAACCCGCTGCAGATTGCCGGCGATGGCCCCGCCGACCGGTTGGCGCTGCAGGAGTCCGGAGTCATCCAGTTCGCGACGCAGCGCCACGCCAGCGGTTGCTTTGCGTACACCGAGTCGCCGTTCGAGGCCGTTGGTGGTCACCTGACCGCACTGGTTGGCGACGTCGGTCGCAGCCCGAGCGCCACGATTGTGGGAAAGCGCGAGCAGGCAGTTCCGAATCGTTTTCTGGGGCTGATCCGCCGCGCGAACGCGCTGGCCGAGCCGTTCTCGTTGGACGCCCTGCGCACCGTCGCCGTGCAGATCGTCGATGCAACGGGCCATCCGGCTGCCGGTGCGCACGTTGGACTTGCCGACGCAGATCCCCGGCGCCCACTGCAGTGGTTGGTGCGGCTGGCGGCCGATGGGGAGGGGCGCGCGGAGTTGCGCGTGCCAGACCACGATTTTGTGCTCTACGCGGCGACTGAGCAGGGTGGCGGGGTGACCTTCCTGCGGAAGGACGTTGCCGCACCGACCCGGATCGTGCTGCAACCGTTCCGCACGCTGCGGATCGCCGCGCTCGACCACGATTCCGCGGGGTGCCAAGGCGCGCGACTCGTGCCAGGCGAGACGATCGAGATTCAGGGCGGCACCCCGGAGCAGGATGCGTTGACGCGAATCGCGGTGAGCCAGACCGGTGGCACTCACCTGCGGGCGCTGCGCACGGATCGTCGGGGCGAAACCACGATTCGGTTCCTGCCGACGGCGAGCAAGGTGGGTCTGCAGGTACTGCACGCCGGGCGCCGTTCCGCCAGCTTTGCGCTCGTGGCGCAGGACGGCGTGCTGTCCGTCGTTGTCGATTGAGGTCGCCACCTCTCGATGGCGACCTCGCACGAGGACCCGCCGGAACCCGTTCCGGCGGTTGTTGGCCGGTGCAACCGGCGCGCTCTCAGGAGCCCAGTGTCATGCGCAGGCGCTGCGAGGCCGAGAGGCCTGGCGCCGTCGGGCACGGGCTGAACGCGGTGTTGAAGCTGACCCACTGCGTCTCGAGGCTCAGGCCGACGAAGCTCGGTTCGCATGGCACCGGATACGGGCTCGATGCCGAACCGGCGACGTTGACCTTGAACCCGAACGCGAGCGGGTTCGTCAGCGTGCACGAGCCGCAGAACAGGCCAGTGCCCGGGAAGCCGATGCTGAGGAACAGGATCGCTGCCGGGTCCGCACCGCTCACCGTGAGGGCGAACGACGAGTTGCCGACCACGAACGGCCCGCCGCTGGTGCCGACGTTGCCGCCGAGGCCACAGCCACCGCCGACGTTGGTAGTGCCAGTGCCGGGGCCCTGGTTCTCGATGCGCTGGCCGATCACGCGGCTGTTGAACGGCGGGGCGTCCTGGGCCTCGCCGAAGACGATGATCGCGTCGTCGAGCGCGTTGTTGTGGATCCAGCGACCGGCGAGCCGCGGTGCAGATTCGCGGTTCCAACCGCTGCCGTTGAGACCGTCGAGCAGCACCTTGGCGTTGCACGTGGTGCAGCTGCGGTTGACGAGCCAGGCGTAGCAGTTGTCGAGCAACGCCCCGGTGCGGGCCGTGAACGTGACGCAGAAGCGCGTGCCGAGGTAGGCGATGTCGGGACCGTATTCGTCCACACCCACACCTGCTTCGAGTGCGGTTGCGCCGACCGAGAGCGTCAGGCCCGAACCCGAAGCGAGCAGGAACGCGCAAGCGATGTCCTTGGTCGAACCGCCGCTCTCCGTGCGTTCCCACGCGACCATGAAGTTTGCGCCGTCGCCGTCGACAGCCGGGCGCGTGTCGCCGACCGAGTTGTTGGTGACGGTGAGTTCCCCACCGACCAGGGCAAGGTCCTTGGTCACTGCCTGGGCGATGATCTCCGAGTCGCTGAGCAGCACCGCCCGCGACCAGCAGATGACGTGGCGCGCCGTTGCGTCGGTTGCCTTGCTGATCGACGGCGTGTTGTCGAAGGAGCTGTTCGACAGCGCGATCGTGCCGAACGGCACCGGATCGACACCGGCGGCGCAGGTGACCTGGCAGGCGTTCATGCCCGTGTCGGTCTCCCACACGACGACGGCGTCGTTGTCGGAGACCCCGGCGTCACCGCCGACGACCGGGTTGAACTCGTCGGCAGCAGTGGCCGCGATGTTCACGATCGCCGACATCAGCCCGTCGGAGGCGTTCACCGCGCGGCAAACCACGTCCCATGGCCCGAACGGCGAGCCGGAGCGCTGCCACGCGACCAGGAACCGGTCGGTCGTGTTGACACCGCCGACGCGCGGACGCGCCACCGTCGAGATGCTCGTGTCGATGAAGATGATCCCGCCGACGGCGGCGCCGGTGCTGTCCATCCGCTGCCCGTAGACGTCGATGTCGGTGAACGAGAAGCGGCGGTTGAACACGGCGAGATACCGCGCATTCGTCACGTCGTAGGCGATGTCGGGCTCGTAGACGTCGTTCCCCGAATAGACGGTGAACTCGGTGCCGATCAACGGATCAAGCACCAGCGGGAAGTGCGCGCCGTCGACGAACGCGTCGGGCAGCACGAGTTCCAGGGCGTCGCCGGCGAGCCGCAGCGTGCCGAAGACCCGATCCCCATCGGCATCGATGCCGACGACCTTGCCGATCCGCACGCCGCCGACTTCGGGGCGCAGGAAGCTGATCGTGCCGTCGTCGCGCAGCGTCGGCGCGAGCTCCGACTGGAAGCCGCAGCGAACGACGAGATCGCCGTCACCGCCGAGCGGCGCGTCGAACACGAACGACTGCTCGAGCCCTTCGGCCAGCACGTCGTAGCGTTCGAGGATGCTGCCGCGTTCGTAGACCACCGCCTGGCCACGCTGTTGCGGGGCCACGGCCGAGGCTTCGTGCACGAGCGTGCCGCCGCGGCGGATCGACTGCAGCGACAGCGACAGCGGCAGGTTGTGCGGCGCTTTCTCGCCGAGTGCCGGCGTGTAGCGCACACCGGTGGCTGCGAAGTCGGCCTTGTAGGCGGGGCCGACGGCGAGCAGGCCGTCGCCCTGCGCCGCGATGCCGGTTGCCCGGCCGATCGCGTCCATGGGAAGGCCGAGGTGGCCCTGGGAGAACGCCGCTTCCTGCGCACTGGCAGCACCGGCGATCGCGGCGACCGCCGCCGCGACGAAGAAGTGAGAGTAGGTATTCATGGAATGAGCTCCGGTGGCGATCACTGCAGCGTGATGCGGACGGCGTTGGACAGATCGAAGTTGGTGAAGCAGTTGGAGCCCGGGACGAGCCACTGCACGATCAGCTGGTTGCCGGCGACACCGCTCGGCACCGCAAGCGACTGGACCGCATCGCCGTTTGTATTGGTGCTGGTCGTGGTGATCAGGCCCGTGAACGGATCCGGCACGAGCGTGCAGCCGCCGCACGAGTAGTTCAGCGTCTGGAAACCGAGCACGACAAACCCGAGCGAGCTCGGGGCGGCGCGGCGCAGGCGCAGCGTGAAGTTGGGGTTTGGCGAACGGCCGCACGTCGCATAGGCGATGCCGCCGACGCCGCAGCCGCCGGCCAGATCGGTCGCCGAACCGTCGGCGGCGTTGAAGCGCTGCCAATCGATGTCGCCCGACGAGGTGGTGCCGTCAACCGAGTGCCACACGCACGCGGCTTCGCTGCTCGTGAACGTGCCGCCACTGAAACGCGTGCCGACCTGTACACCGCCCTCGGTGGTCGTGCCCGTCACGTCGAGCAGGAACAGGCCTTCGCAGCTGTCGCAGCGGAACGAATCGACCGAGCGCAGGTAGGCGTCGAAGTTGCCAGCCCCGTTGAGGTCCTGGTAGGCGACCATCGCGCTGTTGCCGACCCAACCGACGGCGGGAGCCGTCTCGTCGTCGCTGGCGTCGCCGGCGATCGTCTGCACGGTGCCGAGGCTGACGCCACTCGCGTGCATCTCCACGCTGCGCGCATCGACGTCGCGTGTGGACAGGCCCGCTTCGGTGCGCGCGTAGGCGACCACCCAGTTGTAGCCGTCGCCGTCGTTCGCCGACTGCGTGCAATCGTCGGTTGCGCTCTCGACCACGAAGGCCGAGGTGACGAAGCCGAGCGTGCGGTTCCAGATGCGGCCGCGGATGTCGAAGTTGCCCGACAGGTCGCGGGTCCAGGTGACGAGCCAGAAGCCCGGCGCACCACCACTCTGGCTGATCGACGGGTCGGAATCGGGCCAGCCCGAAGTCACCGCCGTGATCGCGCCCAGCGTCAGCGTATTGCCCGCCGTGTAGGTGATCGGCCGCAGCGAGACGACGTCCGAGGTTGAATCGACCCACACCGCGAACGCCTCGTCGCCGTTCGTGGTCGCTTCACCGCCGATGTCGGGGTTGAGCTGGTTGTTCGAACCGCCCGCGACGGTCACTTCCGCAGTCATCGCCGCGGTGCTCGACAGCACGCCGCGGGCGAACACGTCGCCACCGGCGCTCCAGATCACGACGAACGCGTCGCGCTCGTTGATGTTCGCGACGCGCGGCGTGGTCGCCAGGGTCGCGGTGTTCGTCTCGATGTTGATCTGGCCGCCGATCTGCGCACCGGTCGCATCCAGGCGCTGGCCGCGGATGTCGAGGTTGGTCGCCGACAGGTCGCGGCGCCACACCGCGAGCCAGGTCGCCGTCGAAGCATCCCAGGCGACGTCGGGCCAGACGTCGTCGTTGGTGAGACCGAGTGTCACCGTGGTGCCGACCAGCGGGTCGATCACCACCGGCAGCACCGCATTGTCGACGAAGCTCGCCGGCAGCGAGAACTCGAGCGCGCCACCTTCGTAGCGCATCGCGCCCTGCACCTGGTTGCCCACGGCGTCATAGCCGAGCACTGCGCCGAACGTCACCCCGCCGACACCGTCGAGAGTGAAGGCCATGCCTTCGCTCGTCACCGGGCCCGCCACAAGGGCCGTAGCGACCGCACCGCGAACGAGCAGGTCGCCCTGGCCGGCCGGCAGCTCGGTGAACACGAAACTCTGCTTCACGCCATCGGCGCGCACTTCATAGGTCTCCACCAGCGTTTCACGTTCATAACGAACCGTCTGGCCATCCTGGGCGAGCCGGGCCAGGGCCACGGGCTGCAGGGCTGTGCCGCGCCCGGCCGTAAGCAGTTCGAACCGCAGCGGCATGTCGTGGGCGGCGCGCTGGCCGAGGGCTGGGGTGTACTCAATGCCCGTTGCGCCAAACACGGCCTTGTAGCCGTGGGCGATGCCAACCAGGGTGCCCGAGGCGTCCGCGGCGAGGCCGCTGCCCGACGTGGCCTTGTTCGTGGCCGGCCGCTGGGGCGCTGTGCCGGGGGTTGGTTCGCGGTCGTGGCCAGTGGCCATTGCGGCCGTGACCCGAGGTGAGGTGTCAATCGTAAAGCCATCAGCCGTCTTGCCTTGTGCTGCAGCGCTGACGCTCAGCCCGAAGCAGGTGACGGCGGCCCAAGTGGCAGAGCCGAGAACGATTCGCATGAGAGATCCTGTTCTGGAGTGGAGACATTGGGGCTCCGGTCGAGCCCGTCCAGATGGTTCAGCGAACCAGTCCCCCAAAACGCTGTCATGAATCTCGGGAATCCGCCGTGGCACGCAGATTTCCCATCAAGGGGAGATCTGCAGATCTACGACTGGTGCAGGCCGCGGCTCACGGCCCGATTCGCACCTGCAGTCCTTCGCTGGCCGAGAACGCGCCGAAGATGCCGCCGACCGGGTCGGCGATGCCCCACTGAAAGAACAGGTTCAACCCGAGGAAGCCTGGATCGATCGGGATCGGGAACGGCGCGGCAAACGCGCCCGCCGCATCGGTGAAGCCCGAC
>JADZDL010000513.1 GCA_020851075.1 Planctomycetota bacterium
CACCCCGTTCCGCAAGGCGGCGCCTGGAGTGCTCACGGCACCCGTGCGGACCCGGCTGCGCAACCTGGCTTCGAAGGGCCAGCTCTACGGGCAGTGGGAGCAGCAGGAAGTGACGGCGCGGGAGTTGGTTCGGGGGCGGTCACGGCCTCCAAGTATTGCGCAAGAATAGCAATTACAAGGTGTTACGTGGACTTCAGGAACACCGCGGCAAACAGCTGACTGGTCCCGTCGGCTAGGGTGGTCGATATTCACCGACCATGCTTTGAGCCCTGAACTCCCCCCGGAGGATCGCGGTCGTGATCCTCGCCGCCCTGGTCGGGCTCGCCCTGCAGTTCTTCGCAGGCATCGACCAGGCCGTGTTGCCGGCGGTGGTCGTCGGCATGTTCGTGGCGATGCTGGTGCCGGCGCGACCAGCATGCTCGGTGCCAACGAGCACTCCGCGCGAGTGATTGCCCCGCTGACTCACGGCGCGACCGCGATCTGGTGTCGGTGGCTCGGATGACCGATAAGGCGGTCATGGACATCACCATCCTGCACTGCACCTCTTGAGGCTTCGGCCCACGCGCAGCGGGTCTCGCTGCGCACATTGAAGACGCCCTCGACATTCCCGTGAAGCGTCAGTTCGGCAGCCTCGGCCAGTTCGACGTGATCGTGGACGGTAAGGTCATCGCGAGTCGCGGCGGCAGCATGCTGAAGAAGATCCTCGGCGGCGGCTTCCCGGACCCCGAAGAGGTCATCGCCAAGATTGAAGATCTGCAGAAGCAGAAGGCGTGAGGCCACCCGGGCTCGTGATTGTGAAGATATGGAGTAGAGGCGCTGGAGTGTGTCGCGCACGTTGACTTGCGATGCTGGTGTTCGAAGATCGAGCGCAACCATGCAGTTCTCAGTCATTCGCGCCGACGATTCGATCACTCACATTGCCCTGGCCGGTCGGCTCGACATCCAGGGTCTCAACGCGATCCAGGATCGGTTTGTCTTCACCGCATCCTCGCGTCACAAGCCCACGCTCGTGGACCTGAGTCAGGTGACCTTTCTCGCATCACTGGCGATGGGGATGCTGGTCAGCACGGCGAAGACCCTGCAGCATCGAGGTGTGAAGATGGTGATCGTGCAAGCGCCTGAACTGGTGCAGAAGGCGCTGGAGGCGGCCGGCATCCAGAAGATCATCCCGATGGTGGCTACGGAGAGCGAGGCGTTGCGGATGCTTGCTTGAGCCTGGCTCCACGATGCGCGACGAACTTGCGATCCAGATTCGCGGTGACCTTGCCGAACTCGCGCAGGTCAATGCGAAGGTGACCGACCTGCTGCAGCGGCATGGAACGGGTGCGGAGGTCGTCTACCGCGCACAGTTGGCGCTCGAAGAGGTGTTGTCCAACGTGATTCGGCATGGCTATGAGGACAACCCGGCCGAGCATGCCATCACGATTCACGTGCAGCTTCTTCCTGATGGGGTGCGTCTGGAGTTCGTCGACGACGGTCGGGCCTTCGATCCACTTTCGGTGGCGGAAGTGGATCTCGACCTGCCTCTAGAGGATCGGCGCGTGGGCGGCCTCGGCGTGCACCTCCTGCGCACGATGACCAAGGGCCTCAACTACGAACGCAAAGCGGGTTGCAACCACCTGCGTGTGGACCTCTGAAGGGACCGGGCCCGCTATCGGCGACGCACGACGAGCACGGACAGGTCGTCGGAAACGGGCACGCCGCGGCGGAATGTCTCCACTTCGTGCGTGACCCGTTCGAGCAGTGCCAGCGACGAGAGGGCACGTTCTTGTTCGAGCAGGCGCTCAAGTCGGCTGTCGCCAAACAGTTCGCGCCCGGGCCCTTCGCATTCGACGATGCCGTCGGTGTAGAGCAGCACGGTGTCGCCAGGCGACATGCGAATCGTCGCGTCGCGGTAGTTGGCGTCTTCGTCGAGGCCCAGCGCCATGCCGTCCGTGACGACGCTGGCGACGCCGTTGCGATGCGCGTGCAGGACCGGGCAGTGGCCCGCATTCACGATGCGCAGTGTGCCGTCAGGCTCGAGCAGGGCGACCACCATCGTGATGAACTTGCCGACGGGCGCGAGTCGGCAGTGCACACGATTCACGCGCGAGACGATTTCGCCGAGCGAGCGTTCGCCGCCGATCTCGGCCGCCAGAGCGCCTTGCAGGGTGGCGGCGAGTAGCGACGCGGCGATGCCCTTGCCGCAAACGTCGGCGACGACGAGCGCTTGCCGGCCGCCGCCGAGATCAAACTGGTCGACGTAGTCACCACCGAGATCGTGGCACGGCACGCAGGTGCCGGCGACTTCGAACGTCGTGGTGGAGCGGAACTGCTCGGGCATCAGCGCCGCCTGCACTTCGCGCGCCATCTTCACTTCGCGATCGATGCGCCGCTTTTCCTCGGCTTCGCCGAGCAAGCGCGCGTTCTCGATGACGGAGGAAGCGTCCTGCGCGAGCCGTTCGAGGATGCGCAGGTCGAAGCCGTCAAAACCGCCGCGCCGCCGCTTGCTGTCGAGATAGAGCACGCCGAAGACGTTCACCGACGGTGCGTCGTGGCCAGCAGTGGCGGTGACCTGCAACAGCGGCAGTGTCACGGCGGAGCGCAGTTCGAGGGAGACGATGCTGGCGGCCAGCGCGAGATCGGTGTCCTGACCAACATCGTCGACGGTGCTCGGTTTGCCGTGCGCGAGTGCCTTGCGCACGATGGTCTCGCTGACCTTGAGGCCGTCGATCGGCAACGACCTCGCGCCACTCGCACGTGCGACTTTCGTCTCCAGGGAGTCATCGGGCCGGCGCACGATGAGCATGCCACGTTCGGCGCCAGTGACTTCGATCGCGAGGTCGACGACGTCCCGCAGCACTTCTTCGAGCGAGAAGCCGCCGCCGAGTTTGTGGCTGAACTCGAAGAACCGCGCGAGGCGCGACATGCCACCTTCCGCCGGGTCCTTGACGACGGACATCATCGTCATCTCGAGCAGGTTGGGGCGCTCGACCTTGGTCAGGCGGAACGTGATGCGAACCGGCGAGCTCGCGCCGAGTTCGATGGTGTCGCCGCTCGTGAGTGAGTGGCGCTGGACTGGTTGCCCATTCACCATGACGCCGGCGCGGCTGCCGGTGTCGATGAGCACGAACGCGGGGCCTTCCCGCACGATCTCCGCGTGTTGTTTGGACACGTGGCCATCGGGCACGTGCAGCTCGCTCTCCGGGGCGCGACCAATGCGAAATGGGCTCGTTGCGAGCGCGAATCGGCGCGTCGGGTGGTCACGCCGTTCGACATCGAGGGACGCGGTGCCGGGAGCGTCAATCATGGCCGCGGGGATGGTGGGGGCGGCTGGCTCCGGCGTCAAGGTGTTGCGCGCCTGGCTGGGGCTGGAGATGCCCGCGACAGCAAACCTTCACGAATTTGTTCCAATCGACGGCGTTCGTCGGGCCGTGGGGCACTGCCCCGATCGGCCTACGCCCCGTGCACACTAGGCCCCATGAACACTACGCCCCGTGCACAATGTCGAGCACGTCACCATCCTGCACGACGTAGTCCTTGCCCTTCTCGAAGAACACGCCCTTGTCGCGCGCGCCCGGGATGCCGTTGCACGCCACGTAATCGGCGTAGGCGACGACCTTCGCGCGGATGAAGAACTTCTCGAAGTCGCTGTGGATGACGCCGGCCGCCATGGGCGCCGTGTCGCCAGCGTGGATCGTCCA
>JADZDL010000514.1 GCA_020851075.1 Planctomycetota bacterium
GACGTCACCTTCAACCCCAACCCCGCCACCGCGCCGGGCCGCGTCAGCACGACGTTGTTCACGGGCGGTTCGGGCATCGTGGGCCGCTGCTGGAACGGCACGCTGCACTACAGCACCGTCGGCAACGGTGACCAGGCTGGTTACGGCTTCTTCGGCCCTGGCTGCGCCGGTTCGCTCGGCACCACCAACCTGTCGCACAGCGCGCCGCCGGTCATCGGCACGACGATGAACGTCACGCTCAACAACCTGCCGTCGTCGGCCGCGATCCTGCTCACGGGCTTCAGCAACACGGCTTCGGTCTTTGGACCGCTGCCGCTCAGCACGACGCCCTACGGCGCGCCTGGCTGCTTTGCGCGCGTCAGCACGGATGCTTCGCGCTTCCTGTTTGGCGCCTCGAACAGCGCGGTCTGGACCTTCAACATCCCGAACGATCCGGGTGTGGTCGGCCTGAACATGTACAATCAGGCCCTCGTGCTCGATCCGGGCTTCAACGCGCTCGGCGCCGTCCTGTCGGACGCCGCGGGCATGATGATCGGCCTCTGATCGGTTGAGGATGACGATCGCGCCCGGTTCGCCGGGCGCCATGACAACGGGGGGCGCCAGTGCGGCGCCCCCCGTTGTATGTACTCTCATGATTGCGACGACTCCGGTCGCCAATTCACGGTAGAGCTTGCATGCTGGTTGCGATTGCAGGCGAGCGCGACAGGTTGCGCGGTTGACGCACCGTGCGGTATCACGGCAGGCATGCTGATCTACAAGATCCTGCGCGGGCCCGAATGGGCGACCATGCAAGCTGCCGGCGAGTTCGCTGGATCCGCGATCGATCTGGCGGATGGTTTCGTCCATCTGTCGAGCGCGACGCAGGTCGAGGCGACGGCCGCCAGGCACTTTGCGGGGCAGGAGGATCTGTGGCTGCTGGCTGTGCCGGCCGAAGCGCTTGGCGACTCGCTGCGGTGGGAACCCTCGCGAGGAGGCGCGTTGTTTCCGCACCTCTATCGAGCGCTGCGAGTCTCGGAAGTGCACTCTGCGAAGCCTCTGCCGCTCGCGGCGGGCCGTCACCGATTTCCCGACGGATGGAACAGTTCGCAAGCTTGACGATGCCGTTGCGGTGGTGCCGAACCTGCGTGGGCGGGCAAGTGGCTGGCGGTCCCTCGGCGACTGCGCTTCGATGTGGAGATGCAGCCAAACCACCACGTGGTCGTGTTGACCGGCGCCGGCATCAGCGCCGATTCCGGCGTGCGCACCTTTCGTGATGCCGGCGGGCTGTGGGAAGGGCACCGCGTCGAGGACGTTGCGACACCCGAGGGTTGGGCGCGCGATCCGCGCCTGGTCTGGAGCTTCTACCAGCAGCGTCGTCGGCAGCTGCGCGAAGTGGAACCCAACGCCGCGCACGTGGCGCTTGCCGAGTTCGAGCGGGCGCTCGAGGCGGCGGGGCACGAGTTCACCCTCATCACGCAGAACGTCGACAACCTGCACGATCGGGCCGGCAGTCGGGTGCTACATATGCACGGGGAATTGCAGAGCCTGCGTTGCGAGCGCTGCGAGTTGGTCTTCGAGGACACGTTGCATCTGGATCCTGGGCGCTTCGTCGAATGCCCCGAATGTGCCCACGCGCGGCTCCGCCCGCACATCGTGTGGTTTGGGGAGGTGCCGTTTCATCTCGACGCGATTGCCGAAGTGATGGCTACCTGCACGCACTTCCTCGCCATCGGCACCAGCGGTCAGGTGTGGCCCGCTGCCGGCATGTTGCATTCGGCGCGTGCGCGCGGTGCGGCGACCTTCGTGCAAGCGCTCGAACCGCCGCAGAACCTCGATCCGCAGGATCGGTTCTGCGAAGGCCGCGCCAGTGTGGTGGTGCCGGTGATGCTCGCGGAGCTTCGCCGCGCGTTGGGTGTCTAGGCGGGCCGAACCCGGGTAGTGGCGGGAGCGCGAGGCCGGCATGGGGCCAAACTGCTGGCAAGCTTGTGGTCGCTGATCAGGCTTCTCGCGGTGGCAGCGGCACCATATCGCGAGCGCCCGACATTGGACCGCTGATTGCTCGCGTGCTTTTCTGGAGGCCTCCGGAACGCGGCCATGCGTCGCACCGTAGAGGTGGCTCATGGTCGTAGCAAAGTGGTTACAGATAGCCAGTTGCCCCGGTCCCGGGAAAGCAGGAGAGTGCGCACTGAGTTGCCTTCCCCGTCTCTTGCGCGACTCGCAGTAACCTATGCACGCACCTTCCATCGCGGCGATCCTCGCCCTCTCTCTGGTTCCGTCGCTCCTGGCGCAAACTACGCCAGCCCCATGCTTCGAGCCCGCGCTCGGCGTCAACCTTGGTCTGGGTGACGACCAGGTTGCGCAAGGCAACGCGCTGGGCTTCTCGTTCCCTGGCCCCGGCAACACCGTGGTCACCGCGATCGACATCAGCAGCAACGGCTTCATCTGGCTCGGCTCCAATGCCAACTCGGACTGCTGCAATGGCTATGTCCCGGGCTTCTTGACCGACATGCCGCGCATTGCGCCGTTCTGGACGGACCTCTATCCGCCGGCGTCGACCTCGGGCGTGTGGTTCAACACGTTCCCCGCTACGGCCACCACGCTCGCACGCGCCGTGGTCACCTGGGACCAGATCCCGGAGATCGGCATGACGACGCCGTTCACGGTGCAGCTGCAGTTGCTGGCCGACGGCTCGTTCACGTTCCAATACGACACCTCGGTCTCGAACGTCAACCACGACGTCCTCATCGGTTGCACCGAAGGTATCGCCGCGGTTGGCAGCCCCGTCGACTTCTCGACCATCACGTCGCAGAACCCCTACCTCAGCGGCACGGACCCGACGATCTACGAGTTGCAGTCCCTGACGTTTGACATGGCGGGCGGCAGCTACGAGTTCCTCCCGAATGGCGCGGGCGGCTACATCGTCATCGACCGCCCCAGCTGCGTGCAGATTCCGGCCCGCGTGCAGACCTTCGGTCGCGGTTGCCCGAAGCCGGCAGTGGTCTACGAGCAGTTCGACTTCCAGAACCAGATCGATCTGTCGAACACGGCGATCAACTTCGTCGGCAGCCCGACGGGTGGCTACGTGGCCATTCCTGGCACGGGCTTCTTCACGCCGACGTCGGCTCCGATCGCGACGGGTGACGACGTCGTCACCGGTCCATTCACGCTGCCCTTCACGTTTGCGTATCCGGGTGGTTCGACCAACCAGATCGATATCAGCAGCAACGGCTTCCTCTGGCTGCAGACGGGCAACTTCGACCCGCGCTGCTGCAGTGGCTATTCGGCGGGTTTTGTCGCCGATGCAGCGAGCATCGCGGCGCTGTGGCAGGACCTCAATCCGAGCCAGGGCGGCAGCGTTCACTTCGATGTGGACCCGAGCAACACCGAAGTGCACATCACGTGGATGAACGTGCCGGAGTACTTCAACACCGGAACCAACACGGTCCAGATCACGCTGCGCAGCGACAGCAGCTTCCAGCTCAGCTACGGCACGGTTGCCAACGTGAGCCACGATTGCCTCGTCGGCTTCTCGCAGGGTGGTGGCGCGGCGGATCCGGGGTCGATTGACTTCTCGGCCTCGCTGCCGTTCACGCTCGGCAGTGGCGGCATCCCGCTCGCGTTGAATGCGCAGGTGGGCTCGATGCCCATCTACGGCACGAACTTCGTCATGGAGACGACGGACTTCCCGGCCAACTCGGTGTTTGGTGTGATGGCACTCGGCTTTGGCCAGTTTGTGCCCGGCGTGGACCTCGGCAACTTCGGCATGCCTGGCTGCGAACAGAACATCACGCTCGACGCGACGTTGTTCTTCGCCCTCACGAGCAACCCGGCGCCGTTCTCGTTCGCCGTGCCCAACAACACGGCCTTCGGCGGGGTCAAGATCAATGCGCAAGCCGTCACGCTGTCGCCCGGTGCCAATGCGGCCGGTGCGCTCACGTCGAACGGCCTGCAGATGACGATCGGCTCCTGAGGCGAAACGCCCGCGAGCCGCTATCGGAAATCAGCCGCGCAGCGCCGCGACGGCACGTTCGAGCGTGCGCCCCGGCAACAGGCCGAAGTGGTAGAGCGTGATGCCGCTCACGCCGCGCGCCGCGCAGAGATCGCGCACCGCCGCCAGATCGTCGTCGGTGCGATACTGCGGGGCTTTGGGGTGCAAGCATAGGCGCAGGCGCGGCTGCTGTTCCTTCGGCAACGGTGGCACGAGCTCTTCCCCGCGCGCGGCGAGCAGATGCGGCAGTGCCTGCGCGACGCCGTTCGGATTCTCGCTGTAGGTCGTGAGCACCACCTCGTCGAAGTGGTTGCCAAGCGCCGCCAGTGGCAATGCCGCACTGCCGCGCAGAGCATCGTAGTTGGTCTGTACGGCGAGTTCGCAGCCAGCGCGCCGCAGCGGCGACAGCTGGGCCGCGAGCTGCATGTTGGTAGCGATGCGGTGGCCGATCATCGTGACGAACTCGGCGCCGAACTCCTGTTGCAGTCGTTCGAGCAGGCCCGCGCGGTCGAGCTTCTGCGCATCGGGTTCCATGCAGTCGGCGGCGGCGAAGTGGCGGCGCAGCGCGGCGGCTACTGCTTGTCGCCAGCGTGCCACGGCTTCCGCGCCAACGGGCGTCTTCTCATACCTGAGCCCCGCGATCGCGGTCGTGCAGCTGGCGCAGAAGCACAGCGACAGCAGCAGGTCCGAGTAGCTGTCGGCCGGGA